>JAACFO010000010.1 GCA_009937425.1 Gammaproteobacteria bacterium | reverse complement strand
TGCCCCCCTCTTCTCCCTCTCCCGCTTGCGGGAGAGGGGCGGGGTGAGGGACGGAGGCCTCGGTCTGCTCCCCCTCACCCCAGCCCTCTCCCCCAGAGGGGGAGAGGGTGAAGAAGGATGGTGGGATCGGTCTGCTTCCCCTCTTCTCCCTCTCCCCCTCTGGGGGAGAGGGAGAAAGAAGGATGAGGGATCGGTTTGCCCCCCTCTTCTCCCTCTCCCCCTCTGGGGGAGAGGGTCGGGGTGAGGGGGCAGTGGTCACGCGGGTTGTTTGCCTTCGGCCTGGTCGAACTGCTGCAGGTGGTCCGAAAGTGTGCGCTCGTAGCCGAAAATCGCCGGCAGACCACCGGTGTGCATGAACAGCACCCTGGCGCCGGATGGGAAGCTGCCGCCCCTGGCCATCGCCACCAGCCCGGCCATGGTCTTACCCGTGTACACCGGATCCAGCATCAGCGCCTCCAGCCGCGCCCCCATCGCCATGGCCGAGATGGTGGCCTCATTCATCTGTCCGTAACCGGGGGCCAGAACGGAATCGGATACCACCACGTCGTCTTCGGTGACGCAGCCGTCTTTTCCGATGAGTGCCGCGACTTCACAGCAGCGCTTGAAAACCCGCGGACGTTGCTCAGCGGCGCCGCGCCGTACGCAGATGCCGGTCACGGGAACGTTATTGCCCAGTGCCCGCAGTCCTACCAACAGGCCGCTGTGGGTAAGCGCGCTGCCGGATGCGACCACCACATGATCGAAAGCGAGATCCTGCTCTGCCATCTGCGCAGTCAACTCCCTGGCAACTACCACGTAACCGAGGGCGCCAAGCGGCGGGTGATCGACGCCAAGGTGGATAACGAAGGGGCGCCGCCCTTTGTCCGCGAGCTCACTGGCGAGTGCTTCCAGGGAGGCATCGGCGGCCGACTCGTCCTCGCCTACCGGGAACGACGACAGATGCGCGCCCAGAAGTTTGTCCAGCAGCACATTGCCGGACATCCGATAGCTATCGTCGACATCGGGCACGCGTTCTTCCAGTTGAATGTGGATCTCCATTCCCAGGGTGCGCGCCGCAGCAGCCGCGCAGCGCACGAAGTTCGACTGCACTGCACCGGTTATCAGCACAGTATCTGCACGCTCCGCCACGGCAGCACCGAGATAGAATTCGAGCTGACGTATCTTGTTGCCGCCGAAGGCAAGTCCGGTACAGTCGTCACGCTTTATATAGAGCGCGACATCGAGCTCTGCGCCAAGAGCAGGCGCTCGATCCAGCGGCGTCGGGGAATGGCCCAGCTTAACCCTTGGGAACGCGTCAAGGGCATCCATTGTCAGATCAGGCGTCACGAATTGTTTGCGCCTATCGCACTACCAATACGGAGCAAGTAGCGTGGCGCACCACGCGAGCGGCGTTCGGTCCGAGCAGGTACTGGGCCAGGTCCGGATTTCCGGCGGCCATAACGATGGCGTCGCAGCCGACTTCATCCGCCACACGTAGAATTTGCTCATAGGCCCTTCCCTGGGCAATGATGGCGCGACTCGATATGTTTTTTGGGACGTGCTTGTCGATAAATGCACGCAGCGCATCCTTCGCAGCCGTCAATGTCGTTTGCTCGAAATCGGATGGGAAGTACTGACTGATCATGCTCAATCCGAATTCGGGCACAACGGTGAGCAAATGAAGGTTCCCGCTGTCGCCGCATAATTCGACGGCTTTCGGCAGCGCCTTCTTCCACGAGTGCTCATCATCGAGATCGACCGCACATAGAATGTTGTTGAACATGGTGCGCTATTCCTCTAGACGGTTGCCG
The DNA here is from genome assembly GCA_009937425.1 of Gammaproteobacteria bacterium. Lineage (GTDB taxonomy): Bacteria > Pseudomonadota > Gammaproteobacteria > HK1 > HK1 > JAABYT01. Next base: position 63,947 of record JAACFO010000010.1, on the reverse strand, counting down.
CATCCAACGTCGATTGACGGCGACGCTGCAGCATGATGATAATTCCGAGCAGGACCAGCGCCGGGATGTAGAAGAGCTGTCGCGGCGGCCGATCAGCTTTTGTCTGGACGCTGGGTATCTCGTAGTCGAAGTCGATCTTCTGCCGCTCGGCGGTACTACCAAACACAATATTGTCGACGAACGCCTTACCGTCTTCGAATCGCAACTCCAATCCGGCGTTCATCAAGCGATCCTTACCATCGCCTTTGGCTCCCAGGGGCAACATGACGATCTTGTCGATCTTACGCTCCTCGAGATCTTCGCCGACCACGCGAACACGAATCTGGGCGTTCTCCGGCATGCTTTCTGCAACCTTGTAAATCTCCGTTGCCGCCACCGACTGCAGCGGCGGATAAATCATGTCCATCCAGAAACCGGGTCGGAAAAGGGTAAAGGCTACCAATATCAACGCCAGCGATTCCCACAGCCTGCTCTTGGAAAAAAAATACCCCTGGGTGCCGGCGGCAAATAGCAGCATGGCAATAAGGGCGGTAACAATGGTCGATAACAGCAGGTACCAGGTCTCCACACCGATCATCAGAAGCTCGGTATTGAATATGAACATGAAGGGCAAAATAGCCGTGCGAATATCGTAGGTGAATCCTTGAATACCGGTACGGATGGGATCACCACCGGAGATGGCCGCCGCCGCAAAGGCCGCCATAGCCACCGGCGGCGTGTCATCGGCGAGAATGCCGAAATAGAACACGAACATGTGCACCGCAACCAGCGGCACGATGAGACCACTTTGCGCGCCCACCGTTACGATCACCGGCGCCATCAGCGATGAGACTACGATGTAGTTGGCGGTCGTCGGCAGACCCATGCCAAGAATGAGACTCAGAATGGCCGTGAATAGCAGCATCAGCAGAACATACCCACCGGATATGAACTCCACGAACTCGGCCATGACGAGACCGACACCGGTCAGGGTAATGGTGCCGACGACGATGCCCGCCGCCGCCGTGGCGACGCCAATGCCGATCATGTTTCGGGAGCCGGCAATCATGCCGTCGAGCGTGTCCGTGAGCCCCTCGCGCATCAGCTGTCCGATGTCCTCGCCGGACTTGCGCAGAAAGGCCTTGAGCGCCTTCTGGGTCAGCAGGACAAAAAGCATGAACACACTCGCGTAAAGCGCGGACAAACCCGGAGACAGCCGCTCCACCGTCAGGCACCAGACGAGCACGATGACGGGCAACAGATAATAGAGCCCGGCCTTCACCGTCGGCGCGGTCTCGGGCAGCTCCTTGATTTCCATATCGGTTTCCAACTCGGGAAACCGAATCGCGTACTTCACGAGCCCTACATAAGCGACCACTATCAGCACCGCGGCAACATACAGAGTTGCCTCGCCAAACACGCCTTTCATCCAGCCAAGGCCGTAGTAAACGACGGCGGTGAGGACGACCAACCCGAGAAATGTCGCGAGAAAGCTGATCAGCTTCTGTTGGGCGCTGGCAGCAGAGCTTCGCTTGGGGAGTCCCTGCATGCCGGCCTTGACCGCCTCCAGATGGACGATGTAGACCAGCGCGATGTAGGAGATAAGGGCTGGCAGCGCGGCATGCTTGATCACTTCCAGGTAAGAGATGCCCACGTATTCCACCATCAAGAAGGCCACGGCCCCCATAATGGGAGGCGTTAGCTGTCCGTTGGTGGATGAGGCTACCTCCACCGCACCTGCTTTCTCCGCGGAGAAACCCACTTTACGCATCAGGGGAATCGTGAACGTACCGGTGGTGACCACGTTGGCGATGGCCGAACCTGAAACCAGACCGGTCATGCCCGATGATACGACGGCGGCCTTTGCAGGCCCGCCCCGCATATGACCCATGACGGCGAAAGCCACTCGGATGAAGTAGTTCCCGGCGCCTGCCTTCTCCAGCAGGGACCCGAACAGAACGAACAAAAACACCATGCTCGCCGATACGCCGAGCGCGATGCCGAACACGCCCTCGGTACCCAGATAATAGTGGGACATGCCCTTGCCGATACTCGCTCCCTGGTGGGCAATCATCTCGGGCATCAAATGGCCGGCGAAGGTGTAGGTCATGAACACGATGCAGACGATAGCGAGCGGCGGCCCCAGGGCGCGGCGGGTCGCCTCGAGAATCATCACGAGACCGACGACGGAAACCACCAGATCCGTAGTCGTCGGCAATCCGGGCCGGTCGGACAACTCGCGATAAAAAAGGTATATGTAGGCGGCACAGAATGCCGCCACGAATGCCAGCACCCAGTCCAGAATCGGAATGTACTTGCGCGGTGAGCTCTTGAACGCCGGATAGGCGAGGTATGCGAGAAAAATGGCGAATGCGAGGTGAATGGAGCGTATTTCCGTGGAATTAAGCACGCCTATCCCATTGATGTAAGGCCCGATGTTGTAGGGCATGGGCGAAGCGTACCAGAGCTGGAAAAGCGCCCACGCCAGTGGAACGAACCATAAAACTTTCGCCGAAATTCCCGTGGGCGACCGTGCCCCGGTATCCGACTCGGCGATCATGTCTTGTAGTTTGCTCTGATCGGCGACCGGTGATACGCCGTTATTGTCCTCGGCCATCGTTTTCTCCCAGATTTATTATTTACGCAGCGGTCCCGACCGTTCCTTCGCCCCAAGCTCGGCGAATGCTCGGCAATTGTTGCGCGCTCACATCATCCCGCTTTCGCGAAAATATAGGATTGCGCCCGGATGTAACGGCGCGGACAGACCCACCGCCATCATTCGACCCGGCACAAGGTTTCCCAGCGCCCTGTGCAGCCGCTTCATGTATTCCAAATTGTCGAAAACGGATTTCACCACACGGTAGGCAGCTTGCTCATCGAGGTCCGCCGAGGTAACGGCTGTCACTATGACGCCAAAGCTTGGAATCAAAGCGTCGGAGCCCGAGTACACACCCATCGGCACCTCCGAAGAGGCGAAAAATTGATGGTCAGCTACGAGTTTGTCGATTTCAGCGCCAGAGACCGCGATGATTTTCGCATCACAGAGCTCCAGGGCCTTGGCAATATTTTCGTCCGGATGGGAAGCGACCGACACCACCGCCTGCACACGATTGTGACACAGCGCGAGAAGTTGCTCGGCCTCGCTCAGTTCATCCGCGAGCTGAAACGTATCCCGTGTCCAGCCCTTGGCATCCATCACCATGTCCATGACCACACGCTGCCTGGAACCTGGATTGCCGATATTGACTCTCTTGCCTACCAAATCGTCGAGAGCCTCGATTCCCGCATCCCGGCGCGCGATGACCGTAAAAATCTCGCCGTGCAACGAGAACAGCGAGCGCAGATTGTCGAAACGCACATCCATGAACTTTACCGGCCCCGTCCCCTGGAATGCGTAATACTGCCAGTCCGATTGCACGATGCCGATTTCGATCGCGCCATTACGTACTTCGGAGAGAACGGCAATGGGCTCCGCTGCATCCCGTCCTTCGACATTCTCGATCTCACAGCTCGTTCCCGGATTGGTTTTTCGAATAAGACGGCAGATTGCCCGGCCAACGCTGGTGTGAACACTAGCGGTCATGCCGGTACCGATGATGAAATCCGCGGCGAAGATGCCCATCGGCAATGCCGCAATCGCGAGAAACACCGTGACCATCCAGGCCATCGGGATCGTACGCTTTGCCATCGTTGCCTCCCGGAAGCCGTCCATCTTCCTGTTCAAACGACGGAATCGACAAAGAAAGTGGGGGAGCAAGCAAGCTCCCCCACTGTTAGCACTGGATTACATCCAACCCCGTTCTTTGTAGTATTTGGCGGCGCCGTCGTGGATCGGCGCAGAAAGCGCATCTTTAATCATTTCGCTTTCTTTCAGATTGCCAAAAGCCGGATGCAGTTTCTTGAAAGCATCGAAATTGTCGAACACGGCCTTGGTGACGACATAAATTGTTTTTTCGGATGCTCTGGTGGATGACACGAAAGTCGCGCCAACGCCGAAGACCTTGGTGTCGTTCGGGTTTCCGCGATACATGCCAGCCGGAATCGTCGCATAACGATAAAAGGCATTGTCTTTCACGAGCTTGTCAACCGCCGGGCCCGATACTTCGACCATCACGGCATCACAAGTCGTAGTAGCTTCCTTGGACAATCCATTGGGGTGTCCAACCAGCCAGAACAACGCGTCGATCTTGTTGTCGCAAAGCGCTTGTGGAGTCTCCGCGGACTTCAACTGCGCCGCCAACTTGAGATCCGCCTTGGCATCGGCATGTCCCATTTTCGTCCACATGAGCGTCCAGGTGGCCTCTGTGCCAGACCCGGGATTGCCGATGTTGACGCGCTTGCCTACGAGATCATCCACGTGCTTGATGCCGCTATCGGCACGGGCGATAACCGTGACGGGCTCGGCATGTACGGAAAACACCGCACGCAGCTCCTTGAACGGACCGGCCTTGATGAAGGAATCCTTACCGGTGCCGTGGTAGGCGTGGTACTGCCAGTCGGACTGGGCGACGCCCATATCCAGCTCACCGGCGCGAATGGTATTGATGTTGTAGACCGAGCCGCCCGTGGACTCCACAGAGCAACGAACACCGTGCTGTTTTTTACCCTTGTTCACGAGCCGGCAGATAGCACCACCCGTGGGGTAATAAACGCCGGTGACGCCACCGGTGCCGATGGTTACGAACTCGGAGGCACGCCGCCGAAGCAACGAGTACTTTTTTGATTGTCATCATTCTCTCTCCTCGGTAACTCTCCACCTGGAAAGTCTTTTTAGATTGATCGGTGACCGGAGCATGATTGCGGCAACTCGTGCCCTGTCCCCCGGAGCCGATTCTCGAATTTGGGCGGCGCCCCATGCACCACCCCACCGATGGCTTTTGACGTCCACCGGGTCGGGCCGATTCGCTGCGCCAACGGCCATGAATCAAAGCCGCTGGCACCGCGCTCCCTGTTGGATTGATTCTTATCAGATCAGGGAATGAGGCTCAACTTGCCGGCCATTATAGGGTCGCAGTGGAATGAAAACGAGCATCAAGGGGTTACGGTGGAAATCTTCGTCCGAACATAAGAACGGAAGTTCGCAACAGTGCCTCTTGACATTGCTTTCCATGGCATGCTATTTACATGCCATGGAAAGTTCCTATATGGTACGAAAGTCACGCCAAACCCTGATTTGGCTGGGCGCCACCCAACAACGGCTTGTAACGCGGATTAATCGCGCCCTCAAGGGCGCCGAGCTGCCCTACGCCCAGTTCGTCGTTCTCACTCACCTGGCCAGCCTGCCCGGCCGGGCATGGACGGTCACGGATTTGGCATCCGCCCTGGAGACCGGTCAGCCCGGGGTATCGAAAATTCTTCGCCGCCTAACCACCAAGGGCTTGGTGATGATCGACAGCGACCCGGAGGACCGCCGGCTGAAGCGCCACCGCCTCACGGCAGCCGGCGAAACGGCTCATGGGGAGGCATTTCGGCGGATCGCCCCCGAGGCCGAGAATATTTTTGCCGGCTGGGAAGAAGACGACATCGATGCCCTGCACACACTCCTCTACAAACTCAAATCGAGCCTCGGGGATGCGGGCCGCTGACAGCGGCAAGAAAATCTCCGGCAGCGCAAGAACCGGGTGGTCACGGTGACCGCTGCCCGCGATGCTTGCACCCGGTGAATCAGGGAGATACGGGTGAGCCCGAGAACAATGGGAGCTGCCGAGTGGCTGTTGCTGATCACATTGTCGATACTGTGGGGTGGATCATTCTTCTTCAACGCCGTCGCTCTGCGGGATCTACCACCTCTGACCGTGGTTATTGCGCGGGTCGCCATCGCGGCGGCCGTGCTGTGGCTGCTAATCGCCCTGAGTGGTCAACGCCTCGCGGTGCGCCCCGGACTGTGGCTCGCCTTCTTCGCCATGGGAGCGCTCAACAACGTCATCCCGTTCACCCTCATCGTCTGGGGGCAGACGCGTATTGGCAGCGGCCTCGCGTCGATCCTGAATGCCACCACACCGCTGTTCACGGTCATTCTTGCCCATTGGCTGACCCGCGACGAGCCCATGACACCTGCCCGCGTGATCGGCGTCGTCTGCGGGCTTCTTGGTGTCGCCGTGATGATAGGAACGCGCGCCTTCGAGCAATTCGGCCTCGAAGTGATCGCCCAACTGGCGGTGGTCGGTGCGGCGATTTCCTATGCCTTCGCCGGGATTTTCGGGCGCCGATTCAAGCAGACACCGCCTCTGATCACCGCCGCGGGACAGCTGAGTGCGTCGGCTCTCATGATGCTGCCTGTCGTGATGTTCGTCGACAGGCCGTGGGATCTGACCACTCCGGGGCCGCAGACCTGGGGCGCGGTGTTCGGTCTCGCCGTGTTCAGCTCCGCGCTGGCCTACGTCATCTACTTTCGGATTCTTGCCCGGGCCGGCGCCACCAATCTTCTGCTGGTCACCTTTTTAATCCCGGTGAGCGCTCTGCTACTGGGGATCAGCGTTCTCGGCGAGGTGCTGGAAGCCCGGCAAGTGACGGGCATGATCCTGATCGCCCTCGGTCTTGCCGCCATCGATGGACGACCCATCGCTGCCTGCCTGGCCGCCATTGGCAGACGATAACGGGATTCTCGAAAAGCGTTCCGAGAGCGTTTAATGTGCAGACTCGACCCCTGAGCTCTACGGCTCAGCGCAGCGTGATCACGAAGTTCCCCACATGCTGCTTACGCAAAAACGCATTCTGTGCGTCGGCAATCCTGTCCAACGGAAATGTCTTCGCCAGCAGCGGTCGAATTTCTTCCCGCTCGATGTAGCCAACCAGGGATTCAAAAATGCCCACCGGCATGACCGTCGCGCCCAGTAGCGTCAGGTCCTTGAGGTAGAGGGATCGCAGATCCAAGTCCACCACCGGCCCGGCGATGGCGCCCGAGGTCACGTAGCGGCCACCCCGGGCGAGCAGTTCCACAAGGCTGGCAAACCCCGCCCCGCCGACCAGGTCGGCCACTACTTGTACCTCGCCGTCCGGGGCCGCTGCGCGCACCGCCGATTCGAAATTCGCATCGTCGCGGGCAATCACCCAATCAGCACCCAGCGCGGCGACCGCTTCCATTTTGCTCTTGCCTGCAACGGCGACGACGCGGGCACCGCGTCGTTTGGCCAACTGCACGAGCCCGGAGCCTACGCCGCCTGAAGCGCCGGTAATCAGCACTGTTTCGCCGGCACTTAGTTGGGCACGGGTCAACATGTACTCGCCGGTGGAATATGAACAGGGGAAAGTCGCCAATTCCGCATCGGAATGCGGCGACTGTATTGGAAAGGTGTTCACGGATGGAACGGCGGCAAATTCGGCGAAGCCGCCGTCACGCTCGCTGCCCAGATAGCCGGCCAGCGCACGGTTGCCGGGATCCTGGGCATCTCGCATCCAGGGATCCACCAGCACTCGTTCGCCGACCCGCGATGCCGGCACCTGGGCGCCAACGGCGACGATGGTGCCTGCCACATCGGCGCCCTGGATGCGGGGGAAGGCGACACCACCACCGCCCCAAGTGGAATCATCTGTTTTTGCTTCGCCGAAGCCCGCACTGCCGCCGGCGTCCGTTCCCTGGGTGACGGACTTGCTGTACCAGGCCGTGCGGGTGTTGATGTCGGTGTTGTTCATACCGCAGGCACCGACCGCGATGAGTACTTCGTCAACCGCCGGCCGGGGCGTCACGACATCCTTTCGGTATTCCAGCTTGTCGAAGCCGCCGTGACCCGTGAGTCGCACCGCACGCATTCGCGCAGGGATCGTCACCGTGGCGTCGGTTTCGGACGACTCAGGCATTTTCCGCCTCCATTTCCGCCAGTACTTTTCTGGCAATGCGGAAACATTCGACGCCGGTCGGAATACCACAATAGACGGCGATGTGAATCAGGACGGATCGCAGCTCGTCGGGGGTCCAACCATTGCGGATGGCACCGCGGAAGTGCAACTCCCACTCCTGCATGCGATTGAGGGCTGCGATCATGCCGAGATTCAGCAGGCTGCGCTGACGGTAATCCAGGCTTTCATCCCCCCAGGTGGTGCCCCAGCAGTATTCCGTCACCAGTTCCTGAAAATCCCGATTGAAATCATCGGCAGCATGCAATGATTTTTCGACGTACTCGGCGCCGAGTACGGCTTTTCGGGCAGTGAGCCCTTTGTCGAAACGTTCTTTGTCCACGATTCTTTTTCTCCCACAATCTGATTGCTTTACAGGCTGCGTCCAGCGCGTCAACCCGTCGCGCGAATCATATACCGCTTCGGCGAGAACCCACACCCGAAGCCGTTGAGAGGCGTTGCAGGTTGTTACAGGGTGCCCAAGTCCACGCAGTCTGGAGTAAGCTAACGCTTGTTGGGCGCAGCCACGCCCCAGGGAGAACTGCTTCGTGGACCCGAGTCGCCTGCCCCGCAAGCTCGCCGCCATCCTCTACGCCGACGTGGCCGACTACAGCCGTCTAACCGGCGAAGACGAGGATGCGACCCACCGGCGACTCAGGGAATACCTGGACTTCATTTCCGCCAGCGTCGAGGCTCAGCATGGCAAGGTCATGCACTATGCGGGCGACGCGGTGCTCGCCATGTTCGAAGCGGTAGTAGATGCGCTTTCCTGCGCGTCCACCATTCAAAACGATCTCAAAGAACGCAACGCCGAACTGCCGAAGGAGCGCAAACTGCAGTTCCGCATCGGCGTGAATCTCGGTGACGTCATCCAAGACCGGGGAGACATTTACGGCGATGGTGTGAACATCGCGGCGCGCCTGGAGAGTCTCGCCGAACCGGGGGGCATCTGCGTCTCCGAAAGTGTCTACGATGCCGTCAGTAGTTCGCTGCCCTTCAGCTACGGCTTCATGGGTGAGCAAAAGGTCAAGAACATCGAAAAGCCGGTGCGCGTCTACCGTGTCGTGCCCGCCGACGACTCCGACGGCAGCGACCTATCGCAAGGGACATCCGCCGGTAATGTCGAGCAAACGATCCGATTCTGCACCTCATCGGATGGCGTCGGTATCGCTTACGCATCGGTGGGCAGTGGCCCGCCACTGGTGAAGGCGGCAAACTGGTTGAACCACCTGGAGTTCGATTGGCAAAGCCCCGTCTGGCGTCACGTCTTCGCGGAGCTGTCCCGTGATCACCAACTGGTGCGCTATGACGAACGCGGCAACGGACTCTCCGATTGGGAGGTGGATGACATTTCCTTCGACGCCTTCGTACGCGATCTCGAGGCCGTGGTCGACGCAGCGGGACTGGATCGATTCGCCCTCCTCGGAATATCCCAGGGGTGCCCGGTGTCCATCGCGTATACGGTGCGTCATCCCGAGCGTGTATCGCAACTCGTGCTCTACGGCGGCTACACGCTCGGGTGGGCCAAACGCAGCCAGAAGGACAAGGAAACAGGCAAAGCGATGCTCGAACTCATCCGGCAGGGCTGGGGGCAGGATAATCCCGCCTTCCGGCAGATGTTCACTTCACAGATAATTCCCAACGCCACGGTGGAGCAGATGCAGTGGTTCAACGAGTTGCAGCGAATCACCACATCGCCGGAGAATGCAGTCCGACTGCGACTCGCCTTCGGTGACATCGATGTCAATCCATTACTGCCGCAAGTCTCCACGCCAACCCTCGTTATGCACACCCGCGCGGACGCACTCGCTCCTTTCGATGGGGGCCGCAAAATGGCCAGCATGATCCCCGGCGCCCGTTTCGTGCCGCTGGAAAGCAACAATCATCTGTTGCTGGAGAGCGAACCCGCGTGGCAGCGTTTTCTTGCCGAAATCAGAAGCTTCCTGGATTAGTTTTTCACAGCGACGTCAAGGTGGGCCAAAGTGCCCTGGCGCCCCCGTTGATCGCGATCTCTCCCAGGCGCATGGCCCAGATGCTCTCGGCGCCGAAGTCGTCGCGCCATGCCCACAGTCGCCGGGTGCTGTGGTGCAGACTGTATTCACGGGTGAACCCCATTGCGCCGTGTACCTGGTGGGCAATGGCGGCGCCCGCTCCGGCGGCCTCGCCGGCGCGGATCTTGGCCGCGGCAATGGTGAATAATGTGCGCTGATCGTCGATGCCGTGCCGGATGATTGCCGATGCGGCGGCGTCCGCCGCCGCGCCTGCCGCGGCCACTTCACCGGCCAGTGATGCGAGGCTGTGCTGGATGGCTTGAAAGCGCGCGATGGGCCTGCCGAATTGAACCCGCTCCCGGGCATATTCCAGGGACAAATCGAGGATGCGTTCCAGGGCGCCCGCCATCTGTTGCGCACGTATGGCGGCACCCATGCGTTGCAGAGCATCCAGGGGATCCGGCCCGGCCATGTAGCCCGTATCCACGGGACGCACATCCTCGAAGTCGACGGCGCCCTGGGCTTCACCGGCTAAATTGCTGCCGGATGCAAACCTGCAGTCTGTAGCCGAAACCAGCCCCACCAGCGGCGAGTCCAGCTCCGAGACGACCACCACCAGGTGAGTGCTGGACCCGGCGTAGGGCACGTCGTTGGCCGATCCGTGCAGCAGGCCGGCGGCATCCCTTGCGAGCTTCTCCTGTGGTCGCACCGGCGCCACGCTCATTGGACCCGCGGGCGCCTGCAGTCCGGCCTGGGCCAGAAGCCAGCCGGCACACAGGGTTTCCGCCACTGGAACCGGCGCGGCAAATCGCGCCGACGCCCGAACCACGGCAAAACCGTCCGCCAGAGACGCTCCCGGGCCCCCCGCGGCCTCCGGCACCCAGGCCAGGGATAAACCGGTGCTCTCCATGGCTTCCCAGAGATCCGACGGCCAATCCCCATCCTCGGCGGCATTCACCAGCTCCGGTGAGCACAAATCCGTGCACACACGGTTAACGGTCTCGACAATGAGGGGATCGGCCTTAACTGTCCCGCTAATCATGGCATGGTCATCGGCTGAACTATGTACTATCGTCGGGCGTTCCTCGAGTGCCTATCGTGTCGGTTTCTTCCAGGGATTGCTATTCTTCCACGGGGTTTTCACGGGGACACCCGCACATGACCGGGACAATCAGCTTCGATCCTGTAAGCCTACCGCCCCAGGCGGACGCCATGCGATCACGGGTGCGCGACTTCATCAAGCGCGAGATCGACGCCGGCACATTCGAACCGGGCCTCGGCCCCGGTCTCAATCGCCATTCGCCGGAATTCAGCCGCAAGTGCGGTGCGCAAGGTTTCATCGGCATGACCTGGCCAAAGGAATACGGCGGACACCAGCATTCCTTTCTGGAGCGCTATGTGGTCACCGAAGAGTTGCTTGCCGTCGGCGCACCAGTGTGGGCGCACTGGGTGGCCGACCGGCAAAGCGGTCCGGTGCTGTTGCGTTACGCCGATGAAGAGATCCGGCGCGCCATACTGCCGAAAATCGTTCGCGGTGAATGCTATTTCTGCATCGGCATGAGCGAACCAGACTCGGGTTCGGATTTGTTCGCGGCGCGCTCCACGGCGCAACGCTGCGACGACGGCTGGCGCATTAACGGGCGCAAGATCTGGACCAGCAACGCCCATCGTTCCGATTACATGATCGCCCTGCTGCGTACTTCGCCGGCGAGCGAGGACAATCGGCGTCACGGCCTCAGTCAATTCTTGATCCACATGCAAACGCCGGGGATCAGCGTCACGCCCATTTACAACATGACCGGTAATCACGATTTCAACGAGGTGGTTTTCGACGATGTCGTGGTGCCGGAGAACCATCTCATCGGTGAAGCCGACATGGCGTGGAAGCAGGCGACCAGCGAGCTCGCCTACGAGCGCAGCGGCCCGGAACGTTTTCTCGAGACCATCTACGTTCTCTACGAACTCGTCGATCTGGCGGCGGCCAATCCCGGCGAGCGTTTGACCGAGGGCATCGGCCGTCTGGTGGCGCAGCTCACCACGCTTCGCAACATGTCGCTGTCGGTGGCGGGTATGCTCGAAGCCGGCGAGTTGCCGGAGATCGAGTCGGCGCTGGTAAAGGAACTGGGCACCAACTGGGAACAGGCACTGCCGGGCAGAGCCCGGGATCTGGCCCCCGCCGGACAGCCGGCGCCGGGCAACCGAATGAACTTCGATCAAACCCTGGCCTATGCGACGTTGATCGCGCCAAAGCTCACTATCCAGGGCGGCACCCGCGAGATTCTACGCGGCATTATTGCCCGCGGGCTGGGGCTGCGCTGACAGCCGACTTGCCATGCCCGATCTCGACGCGCTTTTCTGGCCCCGCTCCATCGCCCTGGTCGGCGCATCCCCCGACAAGAGCGGCATTCGGGGACGCATCGTCGATGCCGTGCGCCAGCACGGCTTCGACGGCCCGTTGTATCCGATCAGCCGCAGTCACGCGTGTATAGACGGGCTCACCGCCTATCCATCCGTGGCTGCGCTGCCCCAGGCGGTAGACCTGGCTATCGTCACCATACCGGCCGCCTATGTTGCCGACGCGCTGGAAGCCTGTGGCGAACGCGGCGTGCGCGCGGCAGTCATCATCAGCTCGGGCTTTGCCGAAGAGCGTGGCGCGGACGGTATTGCCCGGGAGGCCGCCATTCGCCGGGTGGTCGAGCGCTATGATCTGGCGGTACTGGGCCCCAACGGCGAAGGTTTCATGAATTCCGCCACGCCGCTCACGGCAACATTCAGTCCGACGATCTTCGATGTCGAGGGCGGGCTTACGCCTGTGCACAGCGCCGGCGGCGGCATCGCCGTCGTCTCACAGAGCGGCGGTATCGGCTTCTCCTTTTTTAATCGCGGGCGCCCGAAGGAGCTGCGCTTCAGCTTCGTCGTCAGCATGGGCAATGAGGCGGGACTCGAAGGACTGGAAGTGATCGATTATCTCCTCGACGACCAAGCCACCAACGTCGTGCTCGGATTCGTCGAAGGCTTTCGCACACCCGAGAAGTTCACGCGCATTGCATCCCGGGCGGCGGCGCTGCGCAAACCGCTGGTGTTGGCCAAGGTCGGAGGTTCCGAAGCGGGCGCCACAGCGGCGGCTTCGCACACGGCATCTCTTGCCGGCTCACAGCGCGTCTACGAGGCCATGTTCGAGCGTTATGGCGTCGTATCCGGGCGAGACGTAGATGAAATGCTCGACATCGCCGCGGGTTTTTCGTTTTTCCACGATCGTCTTCCCAAAGGCAAGCGCGTCGCCATTCTTACCCCCTCCGGTGGTGCCGGCATCTGGCTTGCCGATGTGTGTGAAGCACACGGCCTCGAAGTCCCACCCCTGGACGACGAAACCCGGGCCGCCATCGACCGCCTGTTGCCCGCCTACGGCACGTCGCGAAACCCCGTAGACGTGACCGCCCAGGTCATCTTCCATCTGGGCTACGCTCCGGTGCTAGAGTTGATCGCGGCATCGCCCAACATCGATGCGGTATTGATTGCCGGCTCCCTCGGACTATTGAAATACGTCAAGCCACAGCTGGCAGACTTGACCCGCCTTGGTAAAGCCATCCAAATGCCGGTCATCTTCTGCGCCTACACCCTCGCCCACCCCGAGGCCATCGACTTGCTCGCGCGCGCCGGTTTTCCCTGTCTCACCAGCATGCCGAACGCGGCGCGGGCCATATCGGCCATGGCGGACTACCGGCGTTTTCTCCATCGATTTGCCAGGGACAATGATGACGCGGTCGAGTCTTTGGAAATTCCCGCACCGATTGCCGCGCGCCTCGCCAACGCCGAAGGTGTTTTGTGCGAGCACGAGGCCAAGTCCCTGCTCTCGGATCTGGGCTTCACCACCAATCGCGACACCCTGGCTACCAGTGAAGAACAAGCGGTCGCCGCCGCGGCGCGGATCGAACAATCGGTGGCGCTGAAAGTCCAGTCTCCGGACATCAGCCACAGAGCGCAAGCCGGTGCGCTGGCACTCGACCTGCAAACCGATGATGCCGTCCGAACGGCCTATCACGCGATCCTGGATAGTGCGCGCCATCATCAGCCCGAAGCGAACATTCATGGCGTCCTGGTATCACCGATGAGTGATAGCGGCATCGAGATCATCATCGGCACCAGCCGCGATCCGGATTTTGGACCCATGGTCATGCTCGGCGCCGGCGGCACCCTGGTAGAGGTGCTCGACGACGTCATCGTCACACCGGCGCCTGCGAGCCGAAACCAGTTGCTCGAACTACTGGACAATTGGAAGGGAAAGCGGCTGTTGGACGGCAGCGCGGGAATGCCCGCCGCGGACATGGATGCACTCGTGGATCTCACGGCGATGGTATCCCGGTTCGCCGCCTCGGCTGATAACCTGTCGTCCCTGGATCTCAACCCGGTCATCGTTCACCCGCCGGGCAAAGGCGTCAGCGTGGTCGATGCATTGATCATCACCGGTAACAACAAAACGCCCGGTGATCACCCCCTCGCGGCAGACTAGACAATGGAAAACATCATTCATGAGTAGCGACATCAGCGTCACGATCTCCGATCACGTAGCGAGCGTCGAAATCCACCGTCCGCCGAATAATTTCTTCGATTTCGACCTCATCCGTGAAATTGCCAACACCTACGAAGAGCTCGACGACGATGTCAACTGCCGGGCAATCGTTCTGTGCTCGGAGGGCAAGCATTTTTGTGCCGGAGCAAATTTCCAAAGCCGAGAATCCTGGGGCAACGATCAACTGGACAACCAGGCGAGCCAGTTGTACGTGGAAGCCGTGCGCATCTTCAGCGGCCGCAAACCGGTGGTGGCGGCGGTGCACGGGGCGGCCATCGGCGGCGGTCTCGGTCTTGCGCTTTCGGCAGACTTTCGCGTCACCTGCGAACAAGCGCGTTTCTCCGCGAACTTCGCCAGGCTCGGCTTCCACCAGGGTTTCGGCCTGAGCGTCACCCTGCCTCGCCTGGTGGGGCGCACCCAGGCGAGTCTTCTGCTGTTTACCGGGCGCCGCATCAAAGGCGACGAAGCCGTGTCCATGGGTCTCGCCGACGAACTGGTCGCACAAACGCAAGTGCGCGAGCGCGCAACTGCGCTGGCCCGGGAAATTGCCGGTTCCGCGCCCCTGGCGGTGCAGTCGATTCGGGCAACCTTACGCAACGGCCTTGCCGAGGAGATCGCCCGCATTACCGATCATGAACTGGCCGAGCAGAGCAAGCTTCGCACCAGTGACGACTTCCGGGAAGGCATCGCGGCCATGGCCGAACGTCGGCCACCGGACTTCAAGGGACGCTGACGGGAACCTCGAGACCTTCATGAGGCGATCAACGAGCATCCGTCAGGGCCTGCTGCGCAATTTTCTACTCATTATTGTGCTGGTGGGTGGCGGCATCATCGCGGTATCCGTGTTCGCGGCACGCCACTTGCTCGAGTCCCTCGCCCGGGAGGTCATCGGCCACAGTCTCACGGTCACCGAGGTGGAGCTACATCGGTTCTTCGAGCCGGTCGAGGCGGCGTTGCGAACGGCCAGCGATTGGGGCGACCAGGGACTTCTGAACGACGACCGTCCGGCGAAGCTAAATCCCCTGTTCAAACCCCTGCTGACACAATTCCCCCAGGTATCCACCGTGCTCGTCGCCGATGACAGCGGCCGCGAATACATGCTGATTCGAACAGCCGACGGCTGGGAGAATCGCGAAACCCGTCGATCGAAATGGGGAGCGCGCACCCGCTGGCATCTGTGGGGAGAAGACGGTGCAAAGCCAAAGGTGATCTGGAAGGAGCTGGACTACGATCCCCGCCAACGCCCGTGGTTCCAGGGAGCCGTACACGCCCAGGTGAGTCTGGTGCGCAATACGGAAGTCCTGACCCGGCCACGCATACATTGGACCAAGCCCTACACCTTCTACACCACCAAGGCACCGGGCATCACCGTGGCCCTGCCCTTTGGCGACGGCAAGAAACGCAAACGCATCATCGCCTTCGACATTTCCCTCGAAGATATCTCGCGCTTCACCAGCAACCTGCAGGTCAGCGGCGGCGGTGGCGTGGCCGTATTCACCAGCAACGACCGCGTCATCGGCGTACCCAGGCATCCGCGATTCACCACCAGGGAAGCACAACGCGAAGCACTTCTGAAGCGCGCCGTCGACTTCGGCTGGGTGCTTTCCGACGAAGCCCACGACGCACTGGCGTCGCGAAATTCGGCCAATCATGCCGTGCGCTTTTCCAACGAAGGCGAGATTTATTGGGGGCAACGGCGCTTGTTCGCCCTTGGCCCCGAGCGCTCACTGTGGATCGTCGTGCTGGTACCGGAGAAAGGCATACTCGGCACATTGATGCAGTTGCGCACATGGGTGGGCTCGATTGTCGTTATCGTGCTGCTGATCGCTTTTGTGCGGGTGTTCGTGCTCTCGGAGCGATACAGCCAACCCATCGAGGCGTTGGCCAGGGACACTGCCCGCATCAGTCAGGGTGATTTGCAGGGAGGCGCCGACATCGATTCCAATGTTACGGAAATACAGGAGCTCGCCGACGCCCATGAGCGCATGCGCCAACGCCTTCGTTCGCTGGTACGCATCGAAGATGACCTGCAGGTAGCACGCCGCATACAGCAGAGCGCCCTGCCCGAGCGCATTCCCTACCTGGAGGGCTTCGATATCGACGCCTTCAGCGACTCCGCCGATGAAACCGGCGGCGACACCTATGATGTGATCGGCTACCGGGTGGATGATAGCGGCCGCACCATCGCATTGTCGGTGGACAATGCCGATCGCGCGTTGTTATTGCTCGCCGACGCCACCGGGCACGGTGTCGGTCCAGCGCTTTCCGCCACTCAAATTCGCGCTATGCTGAGAATGGCGGTGCGCAGCGGCACGAGCCTCGAGCGCATCGTGCACAACGTCAACCAGCAACTCTGCGACGACCTGTTCGGCGGCCGCTTCATCACCGCGTGGCTGGCCATCGTGGATACGAAGAACGGCTCACTAACCAGTTTCAGTGCCGGGCAGGCGCCACTGTTGCATTTTCACGCCGACCAGCAGCGAACCGAAATTCTCCAGGCCGACGCACCACCCTTCGGAATCATGCGCGACCTGGCGGTACCGGCGCATTCGCCGCGGGCGATGCACCCGGGCGACATATTCGCGGTGCTGTCCGACGGCGTATTCGAAACAACCAATGCCGATGGTGAACAATTCGGTATCGAGCGCGCCGTCGACATCATCGTGAACCATCACGAGGGAACGGCAGGTCTCATGGTGACTCGGCTTCGCCAGGCCCTCGCGCAATTTTCTCCCGGCGTAAAATCCCTCGATGATCGCACCGCGATCATCGTCAAGCGCGAACAGCCCTAGTCAATCCCGGCCAAGCGTCAACTCACTAACGGCAATGGCTTTGACCGCCGCACGCCGTGAATCGTCTGCGCCGCGATGGAGGTCAGCAGGATTGCCCCACCGAGCAGTGTCAGCCGGCTTGGTTCCTCGGCGAAGGCCAGCCACACCCAGATGGGGCCGAGGATCACTTCGGTGAGGGACAGCAATGTCAGCTCCGCGGCGGGCACATAGCGTGAACCCAGGGTGAACAGCAGCAGACCACCGGCGATTCCCACACCACCATAAGTGAACGACAAGCCCACATCGCGCAGAGGTACATCCAGGCCGGTTCCCATCGCCACCGTCACCAGCGCCGACGTGATGCCGCTGATGATGCCCGCAAACAGCACCGCCGGCACCATGTCCACTGCGCGACCGCGCCGCAAGGCAACGCTGAAACCCGCGAAACCAAGCGCCGCCCCGAGGGCGGATAGATCACCGAACAAATCGCTCTCGGCTATGCCCTCGCCGATCATCACCGCGACACCGGCGCAGGCGCCGAGCATGGCGAGCCACGTAGCACGGCCCACGGTCTCGCCAAGCACCAGCCATCCCAGCAAAGCCGCGGCAAAGGGCGCAGCGCTGAGAAGAAACAAGGTGTTCGCCACCGTCGTGTGCGTTATGGAGAAGACGAAAGCAACGAAGGCGCAGGCGAGACAACAACCGGCGATCACACCATTCCAACCGGCCGCGCGCATCGTCGCCAGCACCCGGCCTGGATAGCGCAGTGCAAGTACGATCAGCAGCACTACGACCAACGCACAGGCCCTGTAGGTCAGAAACTGCCACTCGTTTGCGGCGTCCAGGAGTCGAATCAACGGACCGCCGATGCTCAGGAACACACCGGACAGAAGCACCAAGCCGCGGCCGCGGATAAAACCGGCGTCGCCGACGGCCGTCGCCAACGCGCTCATGGGGTCTTGCCGGCCCGTGGCATCTGTAGCCCTATTCCTTCTTGCACGGCCAGGTTTCGGCGAAGGCGGTCAGCGCGAGGCTCGCCGCGCCGAAGTGCAGGTGATCCGGCCGGGCGTTCAGCCAAACGAGAAATGTCTGGCGCAGTTGGCTGCTGGTAATTCCCTGGGGAATACAGGCCTGCCTTGGATACTCACTCCACTCGGCGAAAGTAACATCCGTGTCGACTACGCCCTGGAGGTAACCCAGGCACAGTAAATACTCCGCGGTGCTGGCGTTTTCCTCACCCGCGGCGGTGCCGTCGCAGGAAGCCTTCAAATCATCACCGATTTTGAAGTAAACCGTCGAGGCCGCCGTGCTCCCGGCCGCCGACAACAACAAGAACAAAAACGCCAACCCCCCGACCGCTCTCAACATCAGTCTCACCGCTCTTCTCCCCGTGAAAGGAATCAACTTCGAAGCGCGAAAGAGTATTGCACCGGCCGCCATAGCACCAGCATCCCGTCGGATACAAATGAAACAAAGTGCCGGGGTACTGACATTCTCCGGACATGCTTGCCCACTAATCTGGAACCTGGAAATCAAGCACGACGCTGGAGGCGGGCCCATGGCGGACAACGCAGTCACGACTCAGGAGCACCTGAGCTACCCCGGGTACTCCGCCGCCAGCCGGGATCCCGGGCAACCCATTCTTTGCCTGCACTGCAGCACCGGATCGTCCAGACAATGGCGATCCCTGGCCGCTTCTCTCGGCGATCGGCACCGGGTCATCGCCCCGGATCTCCTGGGTTACGGCAACAATCCCCCGTGGGCGCCGAATTGGGATCTGCGACTGGAAACGGAAGTGCGGCGCCTGGTGCAGCTCATGGCATCCGCTCCGGGGCCTGTGGACGTGGTGGCCCATTCCTTTGGCGCCGCCGTTGCCGTCAAGCTCGCGCTCTTACACCCGGAAAAGGTGCGCAGCCTGACTGTTTTTGAGCCGGTTCTCTTCGCATTGCTGAGACGAGACGCTGATTCGCGGGCCGCCCTTGCCGAGATTTTTGCGGCCAGCTCGCAAATCGATTATTCGCTGGCAGATGGCAACACCGATCGGGCCGCGCGAACTTTCATCGATTTCTGGTCCGGCAACGGGACCTGGTCAAGCATGCCACAAGCCCGCCGCCAGGGGGTTAGCGCACGCATCGAAAAAGTACGCGCGGACTTCGACGCCTTGCTAGCCGATGAGACTACACTCTCGGAGCTCGCACGGCTGGACATCCCCGTGCTCTGCCTGTCGGGAGAGCAATCCCCTGCTGTCACCCGCCGCATTACCGATCTCTTATGTGCCGCACTTCCCCGGGTGAGGAGCAAACGCTTCGAAGAAATGGGTCACATGGGGCCGTTAACCCATCCCCGGCTGGTAAACGACAGCATCGAAGAATTCCTTAAATTCCTGCCGGTGCAACCGGCGGCCGGCGCAACCTATACACCTGTCATTGACCGCGCTGCGTGATGGCCGTCACATTTTTCAGCGTCGGTAAATCTTACAGGTACCAATTTCGATTAAGGCATTGATTTGCATGTGATCCGTGAGAAATATCACCACGCTTAGTAACACGCATCCTTATATGGGAGAAAAATCTGTCGGAAAACTTTACACCAGCGACTGCAGATGGCTTCTGATTTCGGGCCAGACGACCAATCTCCGTGACATTGAGCCGGTCGGCACGAAGTTTGCTCTTACACGCAAAAGAGAATCTTTTACTTCGAGGAGCTGCCATGTACGCGTTGATCGTTTTTACCCTGGGTTGGCCGGCGCCGGAGCCGGTGAGCACGTTTTCCCGCATCGAGGTATGTCAGGCCACCAAGGCCCAGATGTCCCAGGATTTGACCGACATCTCCATGCAATGCGAGAAACTCTCACCGTTGATTCTCACCGAGTCGGCCGTGAGCGCCAAGTAAGGCCGCGCTTTCGGGAATCACATTCCCGCTATTGCACACCGGCCATGAGCCCATCGGTGAGGGCATCGATGTCCTCCGGTGAGTTGTATACGTGGGGGGATATTCGAATCGACTGTCCCCGCCGGGAAACTCTCACCTGACGCTCCGCAAGCGCCTGCATGACCGCGGGTATGCGGCTTGCGTCGGCGAGACGTATGCCGATGATGTGGGCAATTCTTTGCGAGGCCGGCGCGGCAACAAAACGCTCGTCTTCGAGGAGTTCCGCCAACGGCTTGCAAAGAGTGCTGCAGTAGTCCTGGATTGCTTCGCTGCCCCAGGCCTTCGCCTGACGCGCGCCTTCGGTGAGCATGGGAACCGTGATGTAGTTGGTGTGCTCACCCACGTCGAAGCGCCGGGCGCCCTTCTCGTACTCGTGCCGATAAGCGGTTCCGGTGACGTCGTGACTGCCGGCACGATTGCTCCAGTGATACTCGAAGGGCTCGGCATCCATGAGACGCTCGCCCAGGGCCGCGAATCCAATCTGATAGGGGCCCAGAAGCCACTTGTATCCTGCGCACACGAGCAAGTCCGGCTGGATGCGTGCGAAATCGAGCTCTGCCGCGCCGATGGACTGGGTGCCGTCGACGACGAAGAGCGCCCCTACCTCCCGGGCGCGCTGTCCGATGGCCTCCAGGTCGAAGCGCACGCCGTCGGTCCAATGTACCGACGAAACATTCACCACGGCGGTTTGCCCATCGATGGCATCCAGCAGTCGTTCGTTCCACAGCGACGACACCCGCGCTGTTTCCTCCGGCCTCGCAACGCTGCGAAGCTCGGCACCATCTTTATGACAGCGTTCAATCCACGCGTATACGTCGCTGGGGAACTCCTCCTCCATGGAGACGACATTCTGACCGCTGCCAAGACGCACATTGTGAGCCGCGATGGCAACGCCGTAACTCACCGACGGCGTGATGGCGATCTGGTCAGGATTCCCGTTGATGAGACCGGCAACGGCCTCGCGGAGCTGCTCCGACTCCAGGGTGTACTCCTCCGGGCCGAGACTCACGGGTGCTATTTGCCGCCGCAGACCGGCGATGCCAAGGGTTTGCGACGCGTTGAGCAGTGGCGCCCTGGAGGCACAGTTCAGATAGTGCAAGCCTTCGGGCAGGGAGAACAGGGATTTTTGATTGCCAAGCATACGATGTCTTCTTATTGCATGGGGGTTATCGGTCCGGCGGACGGCGATTCTAGCAGAGTAGCCACCGGTCCGGCTCTCGCAACAACAGGCTTGCCCACGTAAGCTATGGGGTCCTGCCCCTCGGTTCCACGGGCTGGTAAAATCATGGGCATTAATCATCCTGGAGATCGGTCATGAGCTTGTTATTGCGTTGTTCGCGAATCGTCAACGGGGCCGGCGCGACGCTCCCGCAGCACGGTGTCCTCATCGAAGGCGAGCACATCACCCGGCTTGCCCCCATGGCCGAGTTCGATGGCTACACCGGTCCGGATCGGGTCCTCGACGACGCCACCCTGCTTCCCGGCCTCATCGACTGCCATGTGCACTTGTGCTTCGATGGCGAGCCCAATCCCGGCGAGGTCACCGAAAAGATGCGCCCCGGCGCCGTCGCCGTCCGCGCCCTGACCAACGCCCAGCGCAGCCTGTGTGGCGGCATCACCGCGATTCGCGATTGCGGAGGTAAGGACTATCTGGAGTTCGCCGCCAGGGACGCCTGCAATCGCGGCCAGTTCCAGGGTCCGACGATTCGCGCCTCGGGGCGCATGATCTGCATGACCGGTGGACACGGCAATCGTTTCGGGCGCGTTGCCGACGGTGTCGACGAGGTGGTGAAAGCGGTCCGCGAGCAAGTGCATGCAGGCTCGGACTTGGTGAAAATCATGGCCACCGGCGGTGTCATGACCCCCGGTGTGGACCCGGAGGACGCGCACTACTCCGCCGAGGAGATGGCCGCCGGCGTCGCCGAAGGGCATCGCTTTCACAAACCCTGCGCAAGTCATGCCCAGGGCACCGAGGGAATATTGAACGCGGTACGTGGCGGCATCGATTCCATCGAGCACGGCATATTCATGTCGGAAAAATGTATCGAGGAAATGCTGGAACGCGGCACCTACCTCGTTCCCACCCTGGCGGCGTTGAAGCATATTCTCGGCGCTGGTGACACGGGGATCCCGGGATACGTTCTGGAAAAAGCCGCACGGGTTTCCGAAACCCATCAAAAATCCATCAAGATGTTCTACGAGGCGGGCGGGCGCATCGCCATGGGCACCGACGCGGGCACGCCATTCAACCACCACGGCGAGAATGCCCAGGAGTTGCGCTACATGGTGGACGTGGGAATCAGCCCCATGGACGCCATCACCTTTTCCACTGCCAATGCAGCCGACCTGATGCGCCTGGAGAAGACAGGTCGTGTCCAGGAAGGCGCGGTGGCGGATTTGCTGGTGGTCGACGGCAATCCCCTGGAAGACATCGATGCGGTCGCCGACAGCGCGCGCCACCGCCTGGTCATCAAGCGCGGCGTGGCGGTGCACGCGAGCCCGGGCGATTCTGCTGCTGCGGTAACCGCTCTCGCGGCGGCCCAGTAATTCGCCATGGCCCACGCGGTTTCAATCATCGGTCTCGGTGTCATGGGTCAGCGCATGCTGGGCAGCATGGCCCTCAATGCGAAGTTCAACGCGGTATCGGCCTGGGATCCCGACGCCGACGCCCGGGATCTGACCCACGGGCTGTACCCGGAAATCCGAATCGCCGACTCCGCCGAGGACGCGATTTCAGGGAAAGACACCGCCGTCGTCTACATCGCCTGCCCGCCCGTGTGGCACA
This sequence comes from Gammaproteobacteria bacterium, assembly GCA_009937425.1. Taxonomy (GTDB): domain Bacteria; phylum Pseudomonadota; class Gammaproteobacteria; order HK1; family HK1; genus JAABYT01. Next base: position 41,087 of record JAACFO010000010.1, on the reverse strand, counting down.
AAGAGCACGCGATCGCGGCCATGGAGGCCGGCAAGGCGGTTTACTGCGAGAAACCCCTGGGCATCGACGTGGCGCAAAGCCGCGATCTGGTGGAGCAGGCCCGGGACGCAGGGGTCGTAAACATCGTCAATTTCTCCCTGGCATCCGCCGCCGCCGTCACCGAGGTGGAGAAGCGTCTGAGTGGGGGAGCACTGGGGGATCTCGCCGGCATCGACGTGCGCGTGCACTTTTCCCAATGGCCGCGGGAGTGGCAGATGGATGCCGCCGACTGGCTCAGCTACCGGGAACAGGGAGGATTCACCAGAGAAGTGCTGTCGCACTGGATTTATCTCACCGAGCGTTTGTTCGGCCGCGCGGAGCTGCGCAGCGCCGCCGCGCGCTACCCCGGCGACAAGTTGTCGGAAACCCATGTGATCGCCGAACTGCAAGCCGGTGGACTACCGGTATCCGTCGCCGGCAGTGTCGGCGGCGCAGGCCCGGATCTGGTGGAGTACACCATCTGGGGTTCCAGCCAATCCTGCCGCATCGTCGACTGGAATCGACTTTTTACCAGCAACGGCGCCGAATGGGAGCCACAACTCACCCACATCGACGATCCGCGCCAACTCGGTTACCAACTGCAACTCGACAACGCAGCGGCGGCCGTCGACGGCGCCAGCCACTCGATGCCGGATTTCGCCGATGCCTTGTCTGTACAGATGCTGATTGAAGACATGCTCGCCCCATAGGATTGCGCGCATGAGTGAAGATAAACACGATCAGCAATTTCCTCTCGGCAATTACTGTGACGCCGATGGGCGCGTAAAAGCCATGGACTACGGCATGCGTCCGCTGTCCGAATCCATGTCCCTGATGGGCCCTGCGTTTACCGTGGCCACTCCACCTGGACAGAATCTCGCAATCCACCGTGCCATCGCCGAAGCGCTACCCGGACAAGTGCTGGTAGTGGCCATGTCCGGCGACTGCCGTTACGGCCCTTTCGGCGAGATCCTCGCCCTGGCCTGTCAGCACCGGGGGATCGCCGGCATTGTTCTCGACGGCAGCGTGCGCGATGGCAGCGACATCGAAGCGCTGGGATTTCCGGTGTTCTGCCGCGGCCTGGCACCGTCGGGAACGCGCAAAGAAGTCGCCGGCGAATTGGGTACATCGATTCAATGCGGTGGCGTGAATGTGGATCCAGACGACATCATCGTCGCCGACAGGGACGGCGTGATCGTAATCCCGGCGCCGGCCATGGCCGACGTTCAAATGGGAGTGCAGAAAATCGTCGACAAGGAAGCGCGCATCAAAGACGGTATCGCCGCCGGCAAAACCACCCTGGAGCTCTTGAACCTCACCACCTGAAACGATCTGCTCCCTCTCCCGCTTGCGGGAGAGGGCCGGGGTGAGGGAAATTCCGCGATCCCCCCAATCCCCCTCACCCCGACCCTCTCCCCCTCCGGGGGAGAGGGAGAAGAGGATGCGAGGATTTTGGGTGGCGGTGGTGCGTACGGCACACCGACCAACGAAGGGACCCCTCTCCCGCAAACGGGAGAGGGAGAAGATTCAGCTGACGGCGGTTACGTCGGCGGGCTCTCCGGAAACAGTCACCTGGGGCAGGCGATTCTCGGCCACCGCGTGGCAGGCGACTTCGCTGTCGTCCTTGTGCATCACCGTCGGCACCTCGTTACGGCAGCGATCGTTTGCGTAGGGACAGCGCGGATGAAAGTGACAACCCGTCGGCGGGTGAATCGGATTCGGCACCTCGCCCGCTACCGGAATGCGCTCCCGGCCAGTCATCTCCAGATCCGGGATCGCATCCAGCAACATGCGCGTATAGGGATGCCAGGGACGCTGAAAAAGCGTGCGCTTGTCGCTCCATTCGACCACCCGTCCCAGGTACATGACGCCCACATAGTCGGAAATGTGATAAACCACGGCCAGATCGTGGCTGATGAACAAATAGGTCAATCCGAACTGGTGCTGCAGTCCCTTCATGAGATTGAGTATTTGCGCCTGCACGGATACATCCAACGCCGAGGTGGGCTCATCGCATATGAGGAATTCCGGCTGACTGGCCAGGGCCCTGGCGATGGAGATGCGTTGGCGCTGTCCGCCGGAAAACTCGTGGGGGAATTTAACCCCGTCGACGGCGGCGAGACCCACTTGCACCAATAACTCCCCCACCCTACTGGCGATGGTCGCGCGCCCCGAGAGCAGCTTGTGGGCGCGGATCGGCTCGGCAATGATGTCGCTCACCCGCCAGCGCGGATTGAGGCTCGCGTAGGGGTCTTGAAAAATCATCTGCATGCGCTTTCGCACGGGTTCGATTTCCGCCTGGGTCTTGAGCGTCTCCATGTCGATGCCGTCGAACCGAATCCGTCCGCGGCTCGGCTTGTAAAGACCCACCACCAGGCGCGCGACGGTGGACTTGCCGCATCCGGATTCGCCCACGAGGCTGAAAGTCTTGCCCTTGGGAATGTCGATGCTCAGGTCGTCGACGGCCCTGAGGAACAGCCGCTCCTGACCCTCCAACAGCCGATTCAGAAACGGCGGCGAAACGTCGAAATCTTTTCCGAGATCCGTGAGGCTGACGAGGACGTCGCTATCCGTCATGCCACTTCTCTCACTGTGCCCCACCGGCCTGGCTCTGTCCTTCATCGAACAACCAGCAGGCTGCGTTGGTAGCACCCACGTCCATGAGCTCCGGGCGCTCGAAGCGGCAGTACTCGAACACCCGGGGACAACGCGGATTGAACGCACATCCCGAGGGAATGTCCGTCAACCGGGGCATGGCACCGTCGATCTGGATTAACTGCTCGACATCGTGGCGGATGACCGGAATGGAGCCCATGAGACCGTGGGTATAGGGGTGTTGCGCGCGCGTGATGACATCCTGAACCGGCCCGACCTCGACGATGCGACCGGCATACATCACCGCAACGCGATCGGCGGTTTCGGCAATGACGCCCATATCGTGGGTAATCAACATGACGGCGGTGCCGTGATCCCTGCAAAGGCGCTTCAACAGCGTGATGATTTGCGCCTGAATGGAAACGTCCAGTGCCGTTGTCGGCTCGTCGGCGATGATGAGGCGGGGACTGGCCGCCAGCGCAAGCGCGATCACGACGCGCTGGCGCATGCCGCCGGAAAACTGATGGGGAAACTGATCCAGCCGGCGCTCCGCGGCGGGAATGCCGACTTCATTCAGAAGCTCGACGGCGCGCGAGCGCGCGGCACGCTCGTCCACGGAGACGTGGGTGCGGATGGTCTCTGTTAGCTGCTTGCCCACCGTATACAGCGGATTCAACGATGTCAGCGGATCCTGAAAGACCATGGCAATCTGATCGCCGCGCAGACGGCGCATCTGCTCGTAACCGAGGTGATCGATGCGGTTGCCGTTGAAAATTATCTGCCCGCCGGCGACGCGCCCCGGGGGCTCCAGCAGTCCGATGATGGCGGCGCCGGTCAGTGACTTTCCCGCACCGGATTCTCCGACCACACCCAACACCTCGCCCTCGTCGATGTGAAAGGAAATATCATCCACAGCCACCAGGGTTCCGCGCCGGGTCGGAAATTCCACACGCAGATTTTCCACGTGCAGCAGGGGTTGCATATTTCGGACCTGGCTCATCAGCGCAGCTTCGGGTTGAGCGCGTCACGCATCCAGTCACCCAGCAGATTGACTGCAAGGGCCAGGATGACCAGGGCGAGACCGGGGAAGATCGTCATCCACCATTCGCCGGAGAACAGGAAATTGTTGCCGAATCGAATCAGCGTGCCCAAGGACGGTTGCGTCGGCGGTACCCCCACGCCCAGGAACGACAAGGTCGCTTCGGTGATGATGGCCAATGCCAGACTGATGGTGGCGATGACCAGCACCGGCCCCATGACGTTGGGCAGCACATGCTGAACCATGATGGCGACGGGACTGCGGCCGATGACCCGGGCTGCCTGCACGTATTCCTTGCTCTTCTCGACCATGGTCGAACCGCGCACGGTGCGGGCGAACTGCACCCAGTTCGAGAGCCCGATGGCGACAATGAGCACGTAAATTGCCACCGCGTCCTGAAGACCGCGGGGCAGCACCGCTTTGGCAAACCCGAACAGCAGCAGCGCCACCAGCACGGCCGGGAAGCTGAGCTGCACATCGGCGATACGCATGATGATGTGATCGGTGCGCCCGCCCACATAACCGCTGATCAAGCCGAGACCGACACCGAGGATCACAGAAAAAATCACGCTCAGAAAGCCGACGATAAGAGACACCTGGGTGCCGAACATGATGGCGGAGAGCACGTCACGACCCTGCTCATCGGTCCCGAGAAGATGCTCGCTGGACCCGCCTTCAATCCAGGCCGGTGGCCGGAATGCATCCATCAAATCCAGCGTGGCGACGTCGTTGGTATTGAATGGCGCCAGGATCGGCGCGGCAAATGCGGCAATGAAAAATATCACCGTAGTCACGAAAGCAAGAATGGTTACCGGTGAGCGGCGAAAGCTGTAGAAAATGTCGCTATCGAAAAAGCGGTGCAGGCTGTCGCGAAGACGCCAGATCCAGGACCTCGTCGTTTGCTCTGCACCGATCACTGTTGCCATCAGCGTTTCCTCAGTGCGCGTGGCCGGTGCCTTCGAGGCGCAGACGGGGATCGATGGCGTAGTAGAGAAGATCCACCACCAAATTGATAACCACGAAGATGAAGGCCACCAGACACAGATAGGCCGCCATTATGGGAATGTCGACGAACTGGATCGCCTGCAGGAACAGCAGCCCCATGCCCGGCCACTGAAAGACGGTTTCGGTGATGATCGCGAAGGCGATCAGAGAGCCGATCTGCAACCCGGTGATGGTGATCACCGGCACGAGGGTATTCTTCAGTGCATGCCCGAAATTGACGGCGCGATTGGTCAGCCCGCGGGCGCGGGCGAATTTGATGTAATCGGTTCGCAGCACTTCCAGCATTTCCGCCCGCACCAGGCGCATGAGCAGCGTCAGCTGGAAAAGACACAGCGTCACCGAGGGAAGAATAATGGACTTGAAGCCTTCCCATGAAACCAGGTTGCTTTCCCAGCCCCACAGATCGACCGTCGCGCCCCGCCCGAAGGAAGGCAACCAACCAAGCCACACGGAGAAAACCAGGATCAGAATGATGCCGATCAAAAAGGTCGGTAAGGATATGCCTACCAGCGAAGCGGTCAGGAGTATTCGTGAGATCGCGCCGTCCCTGTGTAGACCAGTATAGACACCGAGGGGCACGCCGATGGCGAGCGCCAGCACGGCGGCCACGAACACCAGCTCGAGCGTCGCTGGCAGTCTATCACCAATGGCGGTCTCTACCGGAATGGACAAGCGATAGGACTGGCCAAAGTCCCCCTGAACAGCGTGCCCGACAAAGCGCGCGAACTGCACGGGGAACGGATCGTCGAGACCCAGGGACTTGCGCGCCCATTCGCGCTCGGCATCCGTCGCCTCGACACCGACCATGTTATTGATCGGATCGCCGACAAAAGTGAACAATGAGAACGCGATGAAGCCCACGGCAAGCAGCACCAGGATGGATTGCAGCAGGCGGCGAATAATGTAGGCGAGCATCGATGAAACTCGATAACGGTGCGGCCCGGATTCCGCAGAATCCAGGCCGCAATCACGTTAGAACGATCGAACTACTTCATTATGACGTAGCGCAGATCCACGTCGTTATTAGGTCGTTGTTTGACTTCCTTGACCTTTGCACCAATCCCCCACGCGAGGGCCTGCTGGTGAAGAGGAATGTGGCCAACTTCGTCCTGGTGGATCTTGAAGGCCTCCCTGATCATCGAATTACGCTTGTCGACATCGGTCTCGCCCCCGATCAGGTCCGTGAGCTCCTCGATGCGCGGATTCGAGTAACGGCCGCTATTCCACGTGCCCTGCCCCTCGCCGTCCAGCGACATCAGCTGCACCAGAGGATTGTGGGCGTCATAGCTGCCGGGAGTCCAGCCCAGCATATAGAAGCTCGTGTTGTAGTCCTGCTTGCGGCCGATCTTTTCGAAGTGTAACGACTTCGTCTGTGCGTTGAGCTTGGCGTCGATGCCGATGCGCTTGAGCATCGGGACCACAGCCAGACAAATCGCCTCGTCGTTAACATAACGATCATTGGGGCAATCGAAGGTAACCGAGAATCCCTGGGCATAACCGGCGTCCGCCAGAAGCTTCCTGGAAGCTGCCGGGTCATAGGGGAAGCGCTTGTTCATGTCCGGCTGAAAGCCATTAATCCCCTCGGCGATCATCAGGCCCGTCGGCTTCGATGCCTTGCGCATGACCACACGGTGGATGGCCTCGATGTCGATGGCCTGATAGAAGGCCTTGCGCACGCGCACGTCCAGGAACGGGTTCTTGCCGCTGCCCGGCATATCCATCATTTCCTTACGATGTTGATCGAAGCCGAGAAAGATGGTGCGCAACTCAGGACCTTGCAGAGCGGACACGCCCGGCGTGCTTTCCAGCCGCGCGATATCCTGCAACGGCACCGGGTACATGAGATCGATATCACCCGAGAGCAGTGCCGCCACTCGCGTGGAAGCGTTACCAATGGGCTGGAAGATCGCCTTGGTCAGGTTGTGCCGTGGCGTATTCCACCAGTTAGGATTCGGCACCAGAACTGTGCGCGTGTCAGGAACCCACTCGACCAACATGAAGGGTCCAGTTCCGTTGACGTTCAGGTTGGCGAATGTGCTGACAACCGCGCCTTCCTGAATTTCCATGGCATCGTTCGCCTCCAACCACTCTTTGTCCATTATCCAGAAGTTGGGAAGGTTCAGGAGCAGCGTTGGATCGGGCTGCTTGGTGACGATGTCGATGGTGTGATCGTCGACCTTGACGATCTTGTCGATGGACGTGACCACGAACGTCATATTGGATGCTGGATGGCGGATGCGCTTCAGTGAGGTCAGGATGTCGTCTGCCGTGAAGGGATTGCCGTTATGAAATTTCACGCCCTTGCGCAAGTTAAATCGCCAAGTCAGCGGGTCGGTTTGTTTCCAATCCGTCGCTAATGCCGGGTGCAACGACAAATCATAGGAACGGTGAATCAACCCCTCATAGAAGTTGTTCTTCATCGTATTGTTAGGGCCCTCGTTATTGGTGTAGGGATCCAGGCCCAGAACGTCGCCCGAGGTCGAATAACGGAACTCCTTGGCCTGCGCGGTCACACCGACCACGTACGCCAATACCATCAGGATTACGGGAAATATCTTCTTATTCATCAGCCCCTCCAGATTTCTTTGGAATTGTTGAAACAGGGCTCGGCCGGACGGGGTGTCCAGAACCAAAGCTGCGCCCATTTCACCTTACTCGGCGGAGCCTGGCAAGCAAACCGGGAGATCTCCGGCGAGAAACGCCCGCTACATCAGGTCTTTATAAACAGCCCCACCCTTCATGACCATGAGCACGGCCTCGCCCTGGCCCGAGAGCAGGCCGATGTCGGCTACCGGGTCGCCGTCTACGACGATCAGGTCCGCCAGCGCCCCCGCAGCGACCACGCCGAGATCGCCGCTGCGATTGAGCAGTTCGGCGTTGATGGAGGTGGCCTGGCGCAGAATGTCCGCCGCCGGCAGCACCTGCGCCCGGATGGCGAACTCCGACAGCTGGTGCTCATGCATGGCCCCCAGCAAATCGGTGCCGAACCCGATCTTGACGCCAGCGGCGCGCAACAGCTCCAGGGCCTCGAGGCCCGCCGTACGCACCGAATCCACTTTCTCCAGGCTTACCTTGGGAAAGCCCAGCGCCGGCCCGTGCTTGGACAGGGCATCGTAAGTGCACAGGGTCGGCACCACGAATGCTCCCTGCTCGGCCACATAAGCGGCTGTTTCTGCATCGATTAAATTGCCGTGCTCGATGGAACGCACGCCGTACTCGACGCACCGGCGGATAGCCTGGGGCGTGTAGGCATGGGCCATGACATAGGTGCGCCACGAATGCGCTTCCCAGACGACGGCACGGATCTCCTCTTCGGAGAACTGTAGAACCCAGGCCGGGTCGCTGGGCGAGGCAACGCCTCCCGAGGCCATGATCTTGATCTGGGCAGCACCCTTGCGCAGCTCATCCCGGGCCGCCCTGCGAACCTCGGCTACGCCGTCCACGATGCGGGAAAATACCCTTGCCCCGAGTCCGCAGGAGCACAGGGCGTGGCCCTGCTCGTAGGGCCGAAAGTCACCATGTCCACCGGTCTGGGACAGGGCGCGGCCTGAATAGAACAGCCGCGGGCCGGCGATGAGGCCCGTTTCGATGGCCCTCGCGAGCCCGTAGTCTGCGCCGCCGGCATCGCGAATGGTGGTAAATCCGCGCCCCACAGAGGCTTCCAGAAAACCCCGGGAGTACTGAGCGATCAGCGACGGCGGCATATTCTCCACCTGGCTGATGTTCGGGTGCGCCGCCACCGCGTGAAAGTGCGCGTCGATCAACCCGGGCATCAGCGTGCGGCCGCCGAGATCGACGACGCGGGCGTCGCCGGCGGCTATGGGCGTGTCGGAGACCTCCTTGATGCGGTCGTTCTCCACCAACACTTCCATGCCGCCACGGATTTCCGCTGCGAGACCGTCGAACAACCCGCCGTTACGAAAAAGCACCAGGGACATGAGACCTCCAAAGACCGTCGATGGGGAGGCTGCATCTTAGCCCGGGTACTGAAATGGGTAAATTGCCGAGCACGGCGGACTCGAAGGCGATTTTTTGTGACGTCGGCGTCATGGCGACGCCCATGGATCGTGAAACGATTACCTGACTAAACCCAGGCCCGCCGGCTGGCGCCGGCGGACCTGATAGACGACCGGTAACGCTATTTAGCTGCCGCCGTGGAGGATACCTTTGCTATCAATAATCCGGTATCGGCGTTCTGCACCGAATGCCGCAGCAGAATTTCCGTTGGAGATACGATTTGGCCGTAGTAGGCCTCGTTGCGCTTCAAGTCGGGTTGGATCACCGTGCCTTCGGCGCTGATGCCGCCAAACAAACCCACACCTCGTGAAAACGACAAGATGTCGCGGGTGGCAGCCTGTGCACCCATGCCTATGGGACCCGTTGTCAGGGTGCCATCGGCGCCCAACTGAAACTTGGTTCCCATCAGCGCCTTCATACCGACATCCGACATGACGAGATAAATCACCTCGGATTCCTGGGCTCCAGCCTGCAGGCCGATACTGGCCGATCCCACGGTGTAGAACGCGGGTTGGCTCCAACCACCGGTCTCCTTGTCCCGCGCTACCACCAAGCCGCGGCCACCGGACCCGGCGAAGATGAAGCCGCCTTTACCGAGGCGGGGGATGATGAACAGTGCGCGTGCCTTGGACACGTTCTGCCTGAACCAGGCCTGTTTCGAATCCAACTGAAAGTTCTCGAGGGTATCGACGGCCTCGTTGACAACCTTCTGGGCAGCGTCGGCCTCACTGTAATCTGCGGCAGATGCCGGCACGCTGAACCCGACAATTGCCATCAATGCCGTCAGAGCGAAGTGTTTGACTGGATACATCAAGGATCTCCTGTTGCAAATGGAACCAGTGCAAAGTCCCAAACAGTGTACTCTATTTATCGAAAAAGTCCATAATTTCAAAGAATTGAACGTGTTGGCTTCCAAGTTCCTTTAAATTCCCATGGGGTCGAGGACCAATCCCGGGAAAAACGCCAGATCAAAGGTGCCACTCTCGGCGACGAACTGGGCGCGCCCCTCTTTCCCGAGGCTGGAGAAGGTCCAGGAACCCGGCATTGCCCGCTCCCGGGATTGATGGAATCCGGCCATGCAGGTGTTCAGCAAGGGTTCATGATCACCCTGCTATGTTCGCCACATTACCGATAGACGCGTTCCGATGGCACCAGCGGCATTAGCTGATACGCTACCCGGTTACGCGGAGACGAACAACAGCCATGCTTCGATTGATCTTTTTACTTTGCCTGTGGGCGGTATTGCCCATGTCCCCGGCCGCCGGTGCAGGCGCCGATCCGAACGCGACCGACAATTCCGATGGTCACGAGTACGCCTCCGCCATGCGGGTCCCCTTCGGCCCCGGCGAAGTGCTTACCTACAAAGTCATGCTGGGAATTTTCACCATCGGCGAAAGCTCCATGCAGCTTCCCGCCATCGAAGCTACCCGGGGGATATCCACCTACCGGCTCGAATGGCGCATCAAGGGCGGAATTCCGTTTTTCAAGGTGGATACCAAGTTTAAATCGTGGATCGACATCGAACGGCTGGTAAGCCTGCGCTTCATACAGGACCAGCACGAAGGACATTACACACGTTTCCGGGAGTTCCAGTTTTTTCCCGAGCAACGCCGCTGGAAACGGACCGACAACAATGAGGAAGGGGTCCTGGCGACGCCGTTGCCATTGGACGATCTTTCATTCATCTACTTTGCGCGCTCCCTGAAGCTCGAGGTCGGCAAGCAGTACAGTTTCAATCGCTACTTCAAAGAATCGGGCAATCCGGTCATCGTCAAGGTGCTGCGCCGCGACCAGCGCGTGGTTCCTGCAGGAACGTTCAAAACAATCGTCGTGCAACCGATCATTCGCACCAAGGGACTGTTCAGCGAGGGCGGCAAGGCAGAACTCCACCTGAGCGACGATCCCCGCCGCATTCTCGTTTACTTGAAGACCGAAATGCCGGGAATCAGCCTTACCCTGCACCTCACGAGCATTCGAAACGGTGTTCCCATTCACGGCGATCCCATGACCAGAGCCGAGATTCGCAGCGGCCCGCATGATTGAGGAATTCAAAGCCTGAGCGCGAGGTTGTGCCTCCACGGCACCCGACATAGACTCATGCCCGGTCGCCGCCCTACACCGGGATCCGCTTATGACTTCGCAAATGCTCGCTTGGAGCCGACGGCTGGCCATACTCGCCTGCCTCAGCGCCTCCACGGCGCACGCGGACAGCCTGTCGCTCTGCACCGCACGCGCCGACGGCAATTACTACGCCGCCGGCGAGGAGATCCGCTCGCGCATCAATGCCGACAGGCTCAGTCTGGATCTAATCGAGACTGCCGGGTCCGTCGACAACCTGAAGCGCCTTGCCCGGGGTGAATGCGATGCGGCCATCGTGCAGCTCGACGCCTATCTCGTCTATCAGGAAGCGAACCGCCACAAGCGCCTGGAATTAACGCGGCCCAACTACCTCTACGAGGAATTCGCGCATCTGGTCTGCCGGCGGGATACGGGCATAACCAGTATCGAGGATCTGTCCGCTGACCGCTCCCGACACACCGTTCTGATAGGAGAGCCGGACAGCGGCAGCGCCGCTACATGGCGCTACTTCACCCTGCTGGACCCGAGTTACGAATCCGTGGCCACCCAGGCCGTGGGTGGCATGCAGGCGCTGGCCGAAATCCAGAAATCCGGCCCCGCCGCCTGCATGATCTTCGTGTCGGGATTGCGCTCGCCGTTTTCCGCGGCGGTCAACGACGCCGGCAACAGTCTGCGAATCGTGCCCGTGGACGACTCGGACTTGGACGAGGCGCGCTTCGCCGGAGACCGCATCTACCGATTTCGCAAAATCCCCGCCGGAACCTACCCGGCCCTGGAATTGGCAGCCAATAAGCGCGATCTCGAGACGCTGACCGTTGGTGCCACTTTGTTCATCAGCCAAAGCTGGGCGTCCCGGCACTCCGACGCAAACACCCACCTGGTGGACGCCATCCGGCGTGCCAAACCCGCAATTCTGAAGCGCGTCGCACCCCGCTAGCGCCGGCGCCGGGCACTTCCTCCTGGACAGCAGCCGGGCATGGTTCTATATTCGTTCTATAGAACGAATATAGAACCAGCTGCCAGCATCCCCGCCAAGGAGGAATCCCGACCATGACCCGTCAGAGCCCGTACTTCATGCACGACCAGGTCCGTCACCGGGTAGCGATCATCATGCGCAGCCAGAACCGGCCAGCGACTCTCGCATCACCGGTGTGGCCGCTGATCGCCGTAATAGCCGCCCTCACCTTTCTCAACGTCATGAGCGCGATCCCGCCGTTATGACCGGCGCCGTCACACTCACTCGGCGCCAGCAGAGCATCTACGACCACCTTCTGGCCCGCGACGCGGCAGGCGATCCGCCGCCCACCCTGGACGAACTATGCGACCGGTTGGGACTGCGCTCCCGGGGGTCCATGCACACCCACGTGAAGGCTCTCATCGACACCGGCCTGGTGGAGCCCATGAACGGCAAGCAGCGTGGCGTGCGTGTACGCATCCCCGCCGAGCGCGAGCCTACCCAGCTGGCGCTGCTGGGAAGCATCGCGGCCGGCCGTCCCATCGAAGCGGTCGAGGTGCCGGAGCAGATGGACGTGCCCGCGCACCTGCGCACAGACAAGTCCTGCTACGTGCTGCGGGTGAAAGGCGATTCGATGATCGAGGACGGCATTCTGGATGGCGACTGCGTGGTCATCGAAAGCAGGGGCTATGCGCGCAACGGTGAAATCGTGGTCGCCCTTATCGACGGCATGGATGCAACCCTGAAGCGCATCTATCAGCGTCCCCACGAGGTGGTGCTGGCACCGGCGAATTGCGACATGAAGGCAATCGCCATGCCGCCGGAGCGGGTCACCATCCAAGGCGTGGTGGTGGGTCAGATGCGTTCGTATCGATAAGCCGAATCAGATAGAGCCCGCCACGAGCACCGCCACACAGGCGGCGAGCACCCAGATTACGCCCCGGATCAGCTTGTCGCCGGATTGCAGGGTTCGCCGGGCACGGGCCTTGTCGTGTGCCAGTTGCTTGTAACCTTCGGGGAGTTGTCCGGGATCGGGCTCCCCGCCACTCCATTCGTAGTGCCAGTTCTGCAGAACGATTTGCTGCTCGAACAGGGAGCGCGGCACATAGTCGTCGCCGTAGCTGCTCACTCTTTTCCACATGACGCGGTCCTCTGCCGGGAACTCCGGGCGACGAGCCAGGGTCAGAGTCGTGAGTGTGCGATATTATCCACTCCACGTCATTACCCGGACGGAACCCACGATGATGAAAAATACGACTAAAATCGCGGCGGTTCTCATGACCGCGGGCGTTCTTGCCACTGCTGTCGCGCCGGCACAGGCTTCCGGTCAACTGCCAATCTTCAAAGCGTGCCTGGTGAAGGCAGAGACGGCGCCTGATCCGAAAGCGGCCAAAGACCAGTGCGTGTGGGACCATTGGGAATTGATGGCAGAGTACGACTGATCACCCGCATCAGCCCCTGATCCGGATCGCCGGCGGATCAGCTATCCCGCGTCACGATCACCGAGACGCCGCCCGCCAGAAGAACAGCTGCACGAGCCTGCCATTCTCCAAGCTGTTCCCGAAGGACTTGCCGGCGGTGTGCCAGAACCACGGTCGAAACAAAATCAGGCGATTGAAGCGCATCGGCACCGTCATGAGGTGCTGCCACTTACTCAGATCGTTGCCATCATTCTGGATGGTCTGCACCGCAAACTTGGAGCAGCTGTCCCAACCGTGGGCGCGGGCCTCGGCATCGGTGATGTACGTGCGGTCAATGGCGTGCTCGCGATGACGATAAAACTCGGTGCCCCCCTGGCAATACTCATCGGGTGACAAATAAAGAATTCCCGACCAATGGGCATCGCCGTCTATATGCACGTAGTAGCCTCGATCGTCCTCCTCCTCCTCCAGCGTCAGTCGAAACCGGCCGTGCTCGGCAACCTGGCAGGACTCGACGGGCTCGTGAACGAGCCGTGAGACCACATCATCGATCCCTTCGGGTAAGAATTTCTGGATAGAGTTCTTGCCCGGATAATTCTTGTCCTTCGCGGGGGTGGGAAAGTCGAACTCCAATGCCTGCCGGCGAACCACTTCCGGATCGTCATAAAAACGATCGATGATAAGGATGGAGATATCCACGTCAGAGCAGAGGAATAAAGGTATGCCGATTGAGCGTCCCGTTGTTCATTTCCGGAACTCGGCAAAGATCGAAGGCCATCGAGATGCGTGGCTCATCAGTCGGATTCGGCGTCGTATAGTGCATGACCCCGGCCCGGCCAATGAGAGTCAGCAGTCCGGGTTCATTCTTGATCTCGATAGCGTCCCCGTTTTCGAACTCGTAACCCGTGTTAGAGCCGGGAGTCGCCACCGTCAGATGCCCGTGCATGAAAAAGCTGTGTGCGTGCTTGTGCAAATGGCCGTCGCGCCGCAACACGTTCTCCCAGCACTGCACCCAAACCGGTGATTGATCCAGGCTCTGGTGCTCCGCGGCTGTTAAATAACAACGTTGGATTGCACGAAATATGTGAATGACCGCGACGTCTTCCAGCAACAGCATATTGTAGTAAGGGAAACGCGACGTGGTACCGAACTGCGGCATCTCCTGGTCAGACTGCTCGGCGTCCCAATTATCCGCCACCGGCAACTTCATGATGTCGCCTTCCACAGCCAAACACAGTGCCTGCAGGTGTTCCATGAAGGCGCGGTCGGTGAAGCGGTAAAAACAAAACGGCACGCCGCCGATAACTTCGAAATCGAGGCTGTCACCATCGGCGGGTTTGTTGCGGCAGGGAGCAGAGATCACCCGCGGCGCGGCACTCGTCTCTGCGCTTTCCTCGAGACCCGTGGGAGAAGACCCGGTCATAGCTATCGTCCTAAAATACAAAGCATTTTGTTACCGGAAACTATACCGGATCCGGGCAAACGCGCCTAGTTGCCAGATGCATGATCCAGCTCAATCCGGTTCTGCCACCGACGCATTTGGCAACGGCACGGCGACATGATAAGAAGGCCGGCATCCGGCGCCGACCGACGCCCGGAGCGACAAATCAGGAGGGAAGATACGATGCAGTCTATCCGCTGGAGTCTCATTACTGCCGCCGCCATGGTCATGGCGACACAGGCCGCCGTCGCGGCGAACGTGAAAATCACTCCCCTCGGGAGCAACGACGGTGAATTCTGCAAATTCGACCGCGCGATGGTTCTGGAAGATCCCGACGGAACCCGGCTGCTCTACGATGCAGGCCGCACGGTAGCGGGGCCCGAAGACCCGCGGCTCGGCAAAATCGACGCCATCCTGGTCAGTCACATGCACGGCGATCACGTTGGTGACCGCCACTCGGCGAAGGTGAACGGCGGCGAATGCGGAAAACCCGACGTCTCAGTAAAGGTCGTGCCCAACACCAACACCATCAATATCGCGCTGGCCAAGAACGCGAAAATCATCACCGGCAGCGAGATGCCCCGATTTTTCGCCGGCAAGCTGAAGGCACTCGGGGGCAATCCCAAGAGTTCGCAACTGGTGCGATTCGGCGCCTCGCGCAGCGTCGGCGGGGTTGCCATCACCACCGTTCCGGCTGTCCACTCGAACGGCGTCAATGGCGCCTTTATCGATGGCGAATTAGGGAAAATGCTCAGTGCCGCCGGACTCACCGCCTACGCCGGCCCACCAACCGGTTACGTGCTGACATTCTCAAACGGTCTGGCAGTGTATCTGTCCGGCGACACCGGGATCACGGCCGAGCAGGATACCGTGGTCCGCGGACACTACGGGGCAAAGCTCGTGGTCATGAACATCGGCGACGTTTTCACCACCGGCCCGACTGAAGCGGCCTTCGTCGTCAACGAGCTGGTAAAACCGAATGCCGTCATCCCTTCCCATGCCAATGAGGCGGCTACGTCGGGTGGAAAAGTCAAAGCAGGGACCAGGACGGAGAAATTCACCAAAGCCGCCAAAATGCCCGTCCATCTGCCGCTCAGTGGCCGCACGATGGAGTTCAACAGCGACGGAAAGTGCGTATCGGGCTGCTGACAGGCACCCGGTCTAATCGATGACCATTTCCTGAATGGCCTTCGCGTAGTTGGTAAGCGGTTCGTAGCCCTGGTCGGTGACGACAATGCTGTCGCCGACCTGGGCACGAAAAAGGCCGGGAACGTTCACTGACCCATCTACCGCCAGAATCATTCCAGATCGCAGTGGCGTCTTGTCGCCGAAAGTGATCTGCGGCCGTTCCAGAAAGCTCGAACCGGTGGCACGACCGCAGCGAAACGGAAACTCGTACCCCGCCGACTGGATGACGTGCGCATAGGCTGCGTGCACCTCCTCCGCCTTTACCCCTGGCCGGATCGAATCCAGTGCCGCCTGTTGGCTCGCCACCGCTACTGCATAAATTTCCTCATGCCGCGGATCGCCCACCTCCCCCACCCAGAACATCCGATCGAAGCCCAGCTTGAAACGTCGAAAGTTGGTCATGCCGCAAAAACAAAGGAACACCGGATCGCCGCGCTTCAAGCGCTTGGTGGTGGCGCGATGATGCGGCATCGTGGTGTCGCGGCCGGAGGCCATGATTTGCAGAAAATGCGCGTTCGGTGACATCATTTCATCGTCGTAGTGTTTCTCCAACAACTCCGCGGCTTTCCGGGTGCCGGCGGTCATGGTGCTGATCGCGACTTCATACTCCGGCACGCCCTCGCCGATGGTCCGGCGACCCGCCTCCATCATGGCTTCGGCGACCTCGCCAGCGTGGCGGGCGAGCTGCACTTCTTCCGGACTCTTGATCATCCTGATGTCCGCAATCACGTCGCCCAGGTCCATCACACTGGAGGATGCCGAAGATGCATCGAGATACTCCCGCACGATCGGTGGTGTAGCGGCAAGGTCGACACCCAGCTTACCGTCCCTCAGCGCCTTCACTATCTCGTCGAGCGGACCGCGCCACTCCCCGGAGACGCCGTCCTGCCAGGGACGAATGTCCTCGACCCAACTCATGCGGCGGGCCATGTCGATCTCCATTGCGGGTGTAATGATGGCGGTGGTGCCGTCACGCATCAGGACAAAGAACGTGGGCCGCCCGAAGTCCATGTGAAGATAACCGTGATAGCCGGAGAAATAATATACGGAGTCTTCGTCAGTGATCAGTGCCACGTCCAGACCGGTGTCGGACATCCTCTCTTGTAACTCCTGCACGCGCTTTCTATACATCTGGTTCGCCACGTTTTGGCCTCGTACGTCGCAATAATGAGGGGGACAGTATAATCAGTAAATGGGAGACGGTTTGACTCGAACAGACTTTCTTATCGCAGGCGGCGGCCTTGCCGGCCTCTATTTAGCCTATCGGCTGGAACAGGCTGGAATAGATTATCTGATCGTCGAGGCTCGCAGTCGACTCGGTGGCCGCGTGCTCTCGGTTCCTGCTTCAGACACCGATAGCCAAACGGATCAGTATGATCTCGGGCCCGCCTGGTTCTGGCCCGGTCAGCCGCGGTTACAGCACCTGGTGAACGAACTCGGCCTCCGCGTGTTCCCACAGAACTCTGACGGGAATCTGGTCTTCCAGGATCGGGAGGGGACAATCCAACGGGACCTCCAGTATTCAACCATGGCGGGATCACTGCGCGTATCGGGGGGCTTTGGATGTCTGACCGAGGGATTGTCGCGACGCATTCCGACCAGCAAGATCCTTTCCGGACAGAAAGTGACCAAGCTATCTCTGTCTCGCCATGGCGTTCGCACCACTATTCAGGGCGACGACAGGGAAGCGGAAATCGGATCATCGACGGTTGCGCTGGCAGTGCCGCCGCGGCTGGCCGCCCAGTCCATCGAATTTGAGCCTGCGCTGGGAAAAGATGCCATAAACGCGATGCGTTCAATCCCTACCTGGATGGCGGCTCATGCGAAAGTCGTTGCCGTTTATGACGCTCCGTTCTGGCGAGATGCAGGCCTCTCCGGTGATGGCATAAGCCAGCGCGGCCCCCTGGTGGAAATCCACGACGCATCGCCGGCCACCAGCACCAGAGGAGCTCTGTTCGGATTTGTCGGGGTCCCGGCTCCCATTCGCAACTCCGGTAACTACGACCTCGCCCACATGGCGGTCGAACAGCTTACGGCCATGTACGGGTCGAAGGCCGCGCAGCCAGTTACCGTGCTCGTCCAGGATTGGGCGCGAGAAGCATTCACTGCCGCGAAGGATGACGAGAACGAACAACTTCAACAACACCCGGAGTACGGCACCCCACCATCACTTACCCATCTATGGGATGGAAAACTATGCCTCGCATCAACCGAAATGGCGCCCACCTTCGGCGGCTATCTGGAAGGGGCACTGGAAACCGCAGAATCAGTCGCAACCAAAATAACCCGCAACCGTCGAAGTTAAAAAAAAATATCACGGGCGGTTTTTGAGACTACAACGCGTGTCGTACTGATCACTCATCGTAATGCGTGCATCGTTCCCGGAATTAAAAAGCGTCGTCGGCCAGGACCTCGGTCAGAATCGTTCCCTTTGCGGAGCCGGGGGCGGTCATTCCGAGTAGCGCGGACATTGTCGGTGCCACGTCTACTGGATGCACGAGCCGGTGGACTGTGCGACCCGGGATCCCCGCGCCGGCGAAGATGATCGGCACGTGGGTATCGTATCGCCAGGGCGATCCGTGCATGGCCGCCACGGGACCCTTGTCGAAGTTGAACCAGTAGAGATCCTGAACCACATAAATATCACCTGCCCGGCCGGGGTGGAAACTTCGTTGGATCTGCTGGCGCAATACCGTTGCTTGTGGACCAGAGAGTTCGCCCCGCGCAACGGCTAGAGCAACGCCCGGGCGTTCCGACAGAGCTGCGGCAAGCCGTTCGTGCACCACGGCTCTCTGGAGCTCAGCCGCCTCGATTTTCTCCGCATCCAGATACAGATAAGGCCGGTAGTAAAACCTGACGATATCCTGAACGCCAAATTGCACTTCTCCTATCCGGTTCGCCGCCGCGACGATGTCTTCCGGATACAACCGCCCCGCCGGGAAGCCCAGCTCTGCCATATACTCCGGCAGTTCGGCAATGCCATGGTCCGCCGATAATACGATCAGTGTCTTGTTCAGTCCGACGGTGTCATCGACGAATGCAAACAGATCCTCGAGCGTGCGATCCAATTGCAGCACCATATCCTCGTTCTCCAGGCTCGACGGGCCGAAGAAATGATTTGTCGCGTCCAGACCGGAGAAGCTGATACTGAGGTAGTCCGGGATCGCGTCACCACCGAGATCCTCGGAGCGTAGCAATACCTTGGCGAAATCCAGCGTCAACCGATCGCCGGCCGGGCTCGTGAGAACCTGGGTAGGCAGGATGGGATTGTCCGCCTCCGCAAAGCGATGTGGAAACACTCGGCCGAATCCCCGTAGATCGGTCTCGTATAGACGATCGTCCTGGTGACCCAGTATGTAGGTGTCTGGATCGTTGAGAAGTTGCCACTGTTGACCGCCCAATGCCTCGGCGCGGCGCTGTACATTCCACCCCACGACCCAGTCCGGGTACTCGTCGTAGTAGTAGGTGCTGCTGACGAAGTCGCCAGTGTCGGTGGAAAACCAGAAGGCCTTTCCAGCGCGGCCCGCCATCGGTACTGCACCACGGTCCTTGCCCGATACGGCAAACACCTTGGATTTGCCCCCGAAATACGCCAGCAGGCGATCACTGAATGTTTCCGCCAGCATTCCCGCGGGAGAACGTCCCTGGGTACGTGCAAGCTGCTGGGCCGGATCAACCTGCTCGCCGTCGCGCTGATCCTGGCGGGTTGGCAGCAGGGGATGCGTTGGATCTTCAATGTTGTATGCGAGCTCACCGCTCGCGCGGTCGTACCAGACGTTGCCGATCATCCCGTGGTCCGCCGGAAATGCCCCGGTCGCCAGCGTCGTATGGCCGACGATTGTCTCCGTGTTTGCGTGCTGATAGTGGGCGTTGGCGTAAAAGGTGCCTGAATCCAGCAAGTACCGGAAGCCGCCTTGCCCGAAACGTTGCCGATAGCGATCGATCAGATCCCGGCGCAAGCCATCAACGGTGATCTGCAAAACCAAACGGACATCCTGGCGATTCGCAGCACCTGCCGACCGCGCCGGCGATACGACCAGAAATCCGGCGACAACAGCAGCCACGATTGCCAAGTTCATCCTGACTCCCGGCATCGTCAGTATTTCTTCAAGCTAGACGTCCGAAAGCCGGGGTCATTTGTTCACAGAGCTTTGCTTGAAAAGGAATGCCTCCACGGCCGCCTTCGATTCGGGGCGAAGATTCTCGATACCGTCATAGGGACGGCCCCGCGCCGGGCCTTCGTCCGGATACTTCTGCTTTCTCATTATGTGGCGCTGGATAACGCGCACGAATTCCTGGCCGCCCCATGCCCCGATTTCTGTGGACACAGGCCACTCCTCACGGGTATCGCGATAGAGATCAAAAAATTTGGCCCCAATGGGGTTTTCCCCGGGACCTGGAACATTGAGCTTGTACTGCTCCTTCACCACCGCCTTCAGGGAGTTTCCTGAATAAATGAAAACGTAATCGCGCCGGCCGTGAGTCTCCCCCTCCAGCATCAGGGCAGTCTGATCCACGCCGTCGATTATGCGGTCCGTCGGAATCTTGTCGCTCGCATCGCCCAGCCGCGCCAGGCTTGTGAACAGATCCGACACGTGGACGATATCGCCGACGATGGAGTCTTCCTCGATCATGCCGGGCCAACGTGCAAAGGCATCGACCCGCACGCCGCCTTCCGTCGCGTCGCCCTTGCCACCACGATAGATCAGAGGCGTAAAGCCACTGTCAGGCGAGTACTTGGTGAAGTGGCCGTTGTCGCCCATGACCACCACCAACGTGCTGTCGGCGATCCCGAGTTTGTCGACTTCCGAGAGGATCTCGCCGATCCAACCATCGAGCTCCTTCATGCTTTCCACATAGGTGCCCCCATTGGGAGTCGTGAACTTGTCAACGGTGGTGCGCGGATTCGACAGCGGAATCGCCGGCCAATATTGCAAGAAGAAAGGTTTCTCCTGCTTGGCGAGATTTCGCAGCTGCTCCAGCGCCTGGCGCTGGAAGCGTTTGTTCATTTCGATATATTTTTTCTGATTCCAGCGTTCGCCGGGCTTCATGTGGACTTCCCTGACTTTCTCGCCACGCTTGCCCTCCACGACTGTTGCCATGTGGGAGGCATCCGGGCGGAACCAGTTGTCCTTGGTGAAGCGGTCGTCATAGTTATTCTTGCCGATACCAATACTGACTCCCTCATCGGCGGCGTCATCATTGAATATGGTCAACTGGCCCTGCTGGTGAATGGGGAAGGAGGCAAAATCAAATCCCTGGTGGGTTGGCCAGGCTTCCATGATGTCGCCCATGTGCCACTTGCCGATGTGCACGGTGTTGTAGCCCGATTCCGACAACACCTCAGCAATAGTGACCTCCTTGCCGGCAAGTCCGAAACCAGCGATATCGACTGCGGTATCTCCCATACCGTTGCGATTGGGTTGGCGGCCTGTCATGAAAGCTACCCGTGTAGGAGTGCACGAAGGTTCGGTGTACATGCGAACGAATCGCATGCTCTCATCGGCAAGCTTGTTGATGTTGGGGGTGCTGTACCCGCGAACGGCATTCAGTTCTGGGATCCCCAGATCTCCGAAGCCGATATCATCGATGAGTATGTACAGGATGTTCGGTGGCTTGCCAGCGTTTCTCTGGCGAAACTCCGCCAGTTTCTGGTCAACCGCCTTATCGTCCCGTGCCCACTGCTCACCGTTCTGGGCCTCGAGAATGTAGTATTCAGCGTCTTGAACGATGCCCTTCGCAAGGGCCTGGCCGGAGCATATAGCCAGGGCAATCGAGGCCAGAGCGAGCAATCTGTTCTTCATGATTCGTCTCCCGCGCAAGCTGTTTCGGGTTCGCCAGCGTCGAGAGTATCACCGAAATTTGCAACCAGGTGAACGGTGTGCACGAAGGTCGCACAAGCGACGGGAAATGCCTGCCGTGGGTCGTTACCTACCGAGAATTTTCTGCGCCTCGGCAACAAGCGCGTCGACGAGCTCCCCGGCAGGGAGTGTCCGGCTGAGCGCCGAAGCCTGCCCGGAAAAAAGAGCAGCGAAATCCTTCGACCCTTGCGCGACGCTCTCGAAATGAAGCGGCAGAGTCAAGCTGTCCTGCAGTGGAAAGGCGGGCACCTCCCTATCCTGCGGCGCCATTTCCTCGACGAAACGGTTGACGATGGTGCGGGCGGGCCGGCCAGTGAAGGCGCGGGTAACAACCGTGCTGTCGTCACGCGCCTGTTGCAGCACCTGGCGATGAATCGGACTGGCAGCGGACTCCGGGCAGAGGAGAAAGGCCGTGCCCATCTGAACGCCGCTGGCCCCTAGAGCGAAGGCGGCCGCGATCCCCCGGCCATCTGCGATGCCGCCGGCGGCGATGACCGGAACGGAGACAGCATCCACAATCTGTGGAATCAGTGCAAAAGTGCCCACATTGCCGGC
This sequence comes from Gammaproteobacteria bacterium, assembly GCA_009937425.1. GTDB lineage: Bacteria > Pseudomonadota > Gammaproteobacteria > HK1 > HK1 > JAABYT01. The sequence continues at coordinate 18,913 of JAACFO010000010.1, read as the reverse complement.
ATCCACCGGGGTGCTGAAGGTTCCGCGGTGACCACCGGCATCGTAACCCTGGGCGATAATTGCGTGTACGCCACCGGCTTCCAGTTTCCGCGCCTCGGTAACGGTGGTAGCGGAGCACAGGATGATCGAGCCTGCGGATTTCAATGCGTCGAGCATCTCTTCGCTGGGTAACCCGAAGTGAAAGCTGACGATCTCCGGCCGCAGATCGAGAACCGCTTCCAACATCGCCGCGTCAAAGGATCTCATTGGAGAGGCCGACAAAGTCAAGTCCTGCCCCAGACCGAGTTCCTCATAGTAGATGGCGAGCTGCTTACGCATGCTCGCCGCATCATCACTGGGAAACACGGGGGTATCGTGGGCAAAAAAGTTGATGATGAACGGTCGGGTCGTCGAGGCTCTCGTCTTGTCAAACTCTTCACGCAACTTCTCAGCCGACATCTCCCCGCAGCCAAGGGATCCCACTCCACCGGCGTTCGAAACCGCGGCCGCCAACACCGGGCCGTCCGAGCCGGCCATGGGCGCCTGGATGATCGGGTGATCGATCCCCAGCAGGTCTGTTAGATCGCTTCTCGGCCACATGGTCTATAAATAGGGTCTATCAATAGGGTGTCCGGAACTTCCCGGACTAAATCGCCAGCCGCGCGCGAATACCGAACACCCAGATGGAGTCCTCGGTGGGATTGAGCGCCGGGTTGTTCAGGTACTGGATGTCCGGCGTGACCGTAAACTGCTCGGTCAGGTTCATTCGATAAAAGAGCTCCAGCGCATATTGATCGCCGAGACCCGTCCCGAAAGTGTTCTCGTTAGGCTGCCCCCAGTTGAAACCGAAACCGAGCAGGCCGCGCTTTGGCACGAGGTCGTAGCCGAATCCGGCGCTGACTGACTTCTCCATGAGCGTGCCGCCGTCATCGGCGAAGCCGCCGCGCACGAAGGGCATCCAGCGCTCTCCAAGGTAGCGTACGAAGGAGAAGGCAGCACCCCAGCCCCCGGGCACGTTGGCCTTCTGACGACTATCGGAGTGCCACAAGGTGACGTGGGCATTGTCGAAGTAGATGCGGCTGTGCTCGGCCGTCCAGCCGATCTCGACGCTGGTGAAGTACTCGTTGTCACTGAAAAACGAATCGACCTCGCTGAACGGGCTCTTCGGATCCGCATTGGCGTTGGTCAGACCGGCGAGCAGATAAAGGTTCTTGCCGAGCATGGTCCCGCCTGCGACACCGAGGGTCGCATCGTCGGGTAACGCGATAGTGGTCGTACCGGTGCTGAAGGCGAAGTTCATGAACCCCGTCCAGGGGCTGGCCAGGGCAAAGGTGTCCACGTAATCCGTGGTGTCCAGAAAGCCACCGGTGATCGTCGCCCGACCGCCGGAGAATCGCTGACGCCAGAAAAGGTTGGTAAACCGAAGGCCCTGGTCACTGAAGGGCGGCTCGAAAACACCGACGTAGCCGATACTGGATGCAAGAGCGTTGGGCGCGATGTTGCCGTAGCGGTGCCGGTGCTCGAGCTTCCAGACGAAGGCGCCGGTGTTCGCCGTGCCACGGCCGGTCAAATCCCAGTAGCCGAAGGAGCGGATCATGCCGCCGGAGGCCCGACGATCACCGAGGCTATCCGTAGCTCCGAGAAACGCGGCCGTGTAGTCGAAGCCCATGGCCAGGCCGTGCTCCTTCTGCACGCGGTCCTTCCATGTGAACCAGTCCTTGCGGGCTTCGTCCAGGGCCGGAAGGCGAAAGGCCGGATCCCGGGCCTCGCGATCGTCCGCGATGGTGTCGCCGACGGAACCAGGCCCACCGAATCGACCGGCATCAGAAATGCCCGCCGTCCAGTCGGCTTGCCCGGAAGTATTCTGTGCGAACGCCGGCCACGTCATGGTGAAGCTCACCACCACGAGCAGCAATACCGTTCTGGTCACTCGCCGGGCCACGGGGTGCTACAGCGTGTTCTTGTAGATCACGCCATCCTTCATGATGAGGGGGATGTTTTTCTTTGCATCGCCCAAGATCTCAACGTCGTCCAGCGGATTGCCGTTAACGATGAGGATATCGGCGTACGCCCCCTCCCGAATCACGCCCAACGGGCCATCCAGATACGGGTTCATCATCGGGCCCGACATCGCCACGATAGCTGCGTTAGTCGAAGTGACCTGTCTCAGAATTTCTACAGGCGTAAAATATTTTGCCCGCGCTTTGAACTCCAAAGCCTGCATTGCAAATGCCGCATTTGTAGGCCCGAAGAAATCCGTACCAAAACCTATTTTGACTTTGTATTTCTTGGCCAGCATTACTTCATTTTCCATGCCGGCGATTATGCGAGCACCCTTCGCCTTGGTTTCCGGTGTCGGCCAGGCAAAAGCCAGTTCTTCGGGCGTAAACAGGCCGACAGCGAGACTGGGGACCAGGAACGCATCTTTCTTCTTCAGCAGCTTCATGGTCTTGTCGTCGATCAACATGCCATGATCGATGCTCTTCACCCCCGCTTCCAGCGCGATGGTAATCGCCTCAGGCGTGTATATATGCGCCATGGCGTAGGAGCCGACTTTCTCGGCCTCGACAACAATTGCTCGGATTTCTTCCGGTGTGAATTGAAGTCCATCCAGCGGATCGTACACGGTAGCCACGCCGCCGCCTGCCATGATCTTGACGTGGGATGAGCCCTTCCTGAACACTTCCCGAGTTGCTTTCTGAACTTCGGCCACGCCGTCGGCCAGATAGCCCCACTCCATAAACTGCTTGGCATCGGGGATACCCAGAAAGTAATAGTTGGGTTCGTTCAGGCCACGGATGTCAAAGTGCCCGCCCGTCTGACTGACTGGTGGACCGGCTGCGTAGATGCGCGGGCCGACAACATGGCCGGCGTCGATAACCTTTCTCAAGCCGTTTACCGGGCCGCCCGCATCACGCGCGGTAGTGAAGCCACGCATGAGCATGTGCGTGGCTTCAGCACCTGATTTCGCACCCACATACATCCAGTTCAGATCGTTTCTCGTTTGAAATAGATCACCATGCAGTGCGAGATGGGCGTGTGCCTCGATCAGACCCGGCATCAATGTGCCACCACCACCGTCAACAACAGTCGCGTTGGGCGCACTTATGGATTGGGCCGAAATCTGCTTGATTAGATTGCCTTCCACAAGGACGTTACCGGCCATCCGTTTCTCGTTGACGCCGTCAAAGATCTGCACATTAGTGATGAGCGTCTGTGCAGGAGCTTCTTCCTGCGCAATCGCTACTCCACCACTCAGGCAGGCGACAAAAATTCCAATCAGTGCTTTTCTCATCTCCGTTCTCCTTGTTTCCCGGTAGCGCACGAATCAGCTGGTAACTTCGGCCATCCGCACACCATTCAGGCGCCTGTGCGCCTGAGCGGCGTAAAATTATGCCATAAACAGCCAAGTCTGCACCTCCGACAAGGGTCGTTAGCCGCCTGGGTGACAGAGGTGACCTGCAGTCGAATACATAGCGTATACACGGGCTTTGAGATAACGCCAAATTCGGCCACTTCCGGACATTGGCAATTCTACGTTCAGGTCTCGCCCGGCACCTCAAGCCGATGCTGTGCACACGGGCAGCTTGGAGGCGCAGGATTACAGGTTCTCTGGATTCCCTTTTCGGATAGGGAACTGGATAATTCACAGCGGAATGTCCTGGTATGATGCGCGGCTTTTCGATAAACGAGGTGAGCCATGATTACTGGTAGTTGTTTGTGTGGATCGGTGAGTTGGCAGGTCGATGGGGCGTTGGACAATATGACCCACTGTCACTGCTCCATGTGCCGCAAAGCACATGCCGCGCCGTTTGCGACCTATGTGAATACGACGCGTGACAGTTTTCGCTGGTTGTCGGATGAGGATGCTGTAGCCCACTACGAATCCTCTCCAGGCTCCATACGGGCATTTTGCAGTAACTGTGGTTCCGTGGTGCCGGAGTCAATTGGCCAAGAGCGGATAGCTATGCCTGCCGGCTGTCTGAACGAAGATCCTGGGGTTCGTCCAACTGCGCACATCTTCGCCCCGTCGAAGGCGCCGTGGCATACCATCGGAGACAATCTGCAGCAATTCGAGGCCTATCCGGAGCCGGATGACGGTCCGGTTGTAGAACACCCCGGGCACGGAAAGGGCGAAGTCGGCGTACTGCGGGGCAGTTGTCTTTGTGGTGATGTCGCCTATGAGGTAAGGACACCAATAAAGTCTGTGCACAACTGCCATTGCTCACGCTGTCGCAAAGCACGCGCAGCCGCACATGCGACCAACGGTTTTACTGCAATAGACGGCGTGGTGTTCGTGCGCGGTGAGAACAAGCTGAAAACGTACAAACTGCCGTCAGCGCGATTCTTTACCCAGAGTTTCTGCATTCGCTGCGGATCGGGCATGCCGCGGCTTGACGTGGATCGCGACTTCGCGATTATCCCCTTCGGATCGCTGGACGACGATCCAGGCCGTGGTGTTGACGATCATATCTACACTGGATCTATGGCACCGTGGTACACGATCACGGACGATTTGCCGTGTTTCAAAGAAGTTCCCGGATAGCTCTACATCTGGCGCGGTTGCCAACCACGCCGAACAAAGCAGCAGAAAACCGCGCTGGTCGCGACCACGGACGACGGCTTTGGGTCGGGAGCCGCCGTTGAGCATCCACGGATGGATTTCATCGCCTAACGGCGAGAAACGGCCATTAGCAGACGGAATGAAAGCCGAGCCAGCCGCCCAGCCGAAGTCGATTTCGGGGTCGTCGGCATTGCCAGTTAGCGACCGTCGGCGACACGTTGGTGTGCTGGAGGGCCTCATCAACGTTGCCGGGCAGTAGCGGCCACGGCCGTGTCCGTGTAGTAACCTAGACGAGTTGATGCGTGATCCTCGATGCGGGTTCTCTGAAATCACCAGCTCATGACCGAACGCGATCCCCATGTACGCAACGCAGCGAGCGGTTCAAAAAGTCGCAGATTCAAATGGGCGATCGCCGTTCTTGTATTCGTCGTCGCCGCAAGCGCTCTATTCCTACGAAATTGGTCGTCGTTTGGTGGAACCGTCTCCGGGGAACGGTTGAGAAAGGCAGAGGCATCTCCTCACTATCAGGATGGCAGATTCGCAAATACCTTACCTCACCCACCGTTGGAGTTGGGCGATGTCTGGCAATACCTGATCGAGCAGTTTCTTGGGGATCAGACACGGATTCCGCCATCAGCTATTCCGATATCAAACATCCCGCCCAAGCTAATGGGAGCTCAGCCTCCGCCTGGGTTGCGCGCAGCTTGGCTAGGCCATTCAAGCGTGTACATAGAACTGGATGGTCTTCGTTTGCTGGTCGATCCAGTGTTCTCAGACCACGCCTCGCCCTTTGGCGGCATTGGCCCGAGACGTTTCCATCCGCCGCCAATCGCGCTTAAGGATCTCCAGAATGTCGATGCAGTGATGATTTCGCATGATCACTATGACCACTTGGATATGCGCACGATCCAACATCTATCCTCCAGGGGGGCGAGATTTTTTGTTCCTCTTGGGGTCGGAGCCCATTTGGACGAATGGGGGGTACCAGAAAGCCGCATCGTTGAACTGGATTGGTGGGAATCAGCAGAGATTGGGGACCTGACAATAATCTGCACGCCGGCCCAACACTACTCGAGTCGAGGGATTTTCGACTACAAGGAGACGTTCTGGTCTTCCTGGTCGATCGTGGGGCCTAAACACAGGGTCTTCTATAGCGGAGACACAGGATTTTCGGATCACTTCCAGCTAATAGGTAATCAACTGGGGTCTTTTGACCTAAGCATAATCAGAATTGGGCAGTACGGTCCTGGTGCGTCGTGGACCTACAGCAACATGAATCCTGAGGATGCGATTAAGGCACATCTTGCTCTTCAAGCACGTCGCATGCTTCCCGTGCATTGGGGAACGTTCAACATAGCGTTTCATGACTGGGATGAGCCCGTAAAACGAGCGGTTGAGGCGGCCAATGCGAATAGTGTGGATCTAGTAACTCCTCGTGTGGGCGAAGTCGTAGTCGCTGGCCAGCCTTTCGTCTCTCACAACTGGTGGGAAGAAATCAGGTAGGTGGGTGGTCGTCTCCCGCTTCTAGCTATTGCCACGTTTGGATTTCGTCTGGTCGCGCACCGCACGGGCCTCGTAAGGCTCGACGACGGCGACAAGTAACACACGGCTTCCGCCTTTCTTTGGAATGGCCGGAATGGGCGGCTTTCGCCGTTCAGAGGGCATTGCGGCGGCATACGATGATGCTGCGGTGCATGAGGCTAAAAACGGCCATCTCTGGCCATTCCTCCACCGTCGGCGAACGGCTGCTCATACTGAAAGCGGTCATCCAGAAGTCATGTGGTAGTTGGCAAGCACCGACCCAAACCTGTCCTTCGAATCATTTATGCTCCAATGTCTGCTTCGTGGAGCTGACCGGACGAGGGACCAACATAACTCGGAACAAGGCCGTGTTTCTCAGGGGGACCGTCTACAATGTCCTAGACGTGAAGTGATTCAGTTGTGCCCGATGCAAATGGCATGGCGCGACGTGGCCTGCTATTCATGGATGACGGGTACACCATCGGCTATGCACTTGCCCCCCGGCTCGCACTGCTTTACCTGGTCGCGAAAGTTGTCCCAAGCCTAGCGTCGACTATCTGAAATGTTTTTGCTGAGTGCTTCGCGCCAAAGAAGGAAGTCTGAGGACTAGCGGTCCGTTGGTGGAGCCAAGGGCTCGACGATTCGAGGTAGCCGCACCTCGAAAGTAGAGCCCGTTCCAGGCTCGCTATGGAGCTCAATGTCACCATCCATCAGACGGCAGAACTCCCGACTGATCGTGAGCCCGAGCCCGGTACCGCCATATTCTACTGCGGTCGAGGTATCCGCCTGACTGAATGGTTCAAACAACCTATTTATCTGCTCGGGTGTCAGCCCGATACCCGAATCCTTCACGCTGATCGTGATGCCTTCGCGCCCGGACATCTCTGTGTGTCTTACCGTCACATCGACGGCACCGTCCTTCGTGAATTTACATGCATTGCTCAGAAGATTCAGAATCACTTGTCGAAGGCGAGTCGGATCCGCGTGTACAGTGCCGAGCGCTTCGGCACAATTTAGGGTTAGCCGGTTGTTGCCGGCCTCTGCGAGTGGCCTCGCTGTGGTCACCACTTCATTGAGGAGTGTAGCGAGCTCGAACTCCTGAAGATGGAGCTCCATCCTCCCTGCTTCGATCTTCGAGAGATCCAGAATCTCGTTGATCAGTTCAAGCAGGTGCTTTCCGGCGCCATTGATACGCCCCATCGGTTCCGCCTGTTCTTCGTCACCGCTTTCTTCGGCCTCCTCCAGAAGCATTTCCGCAATGCCGATGATGGCGTTAAGTGGTGTGCGCAACTCGTGGCTCATGTTGGCAAGGAAACTCGACTTGGCTTCGCTCGCTTGTAGCGCCATCTCTCTCGCCTCGCGAAGCTCCGCTTCTGCTGCTTTGCGTTCCGTAATGTCACCAATTGAGCCGGCCGCGCGGTAGGGAGTGCCACGCTCATCTCTGAGGCACAACCCGCGGCTATGTACCCATCGGTAGCGCTCATCCTGCCCAAGCACTCGGTACTCGCACGCGTAGAAGTCAGTGTTACCGTCCGAATGCGCGTGCCAAGCATCAAGGACTGCTTCGAGGTCATCAGGGTGAATTTTGGTTCTCATCTCCGCCCGCGCCGTCTTGGGACTCTGAGTAGGCAGTCCAAACAGCTCCGCAATGTACGGGGAGACGTAAATCTCATCAGCTAGTAGATTCCAATCCCAGAGGCCGTCATTCGAGCCCTTCATGGCGAGGGCGTAGCGCTCTTCGCTCTTGCGCAGGGCCTCCTCCTTGCGCTTGAGCTCGGTGATGTCGTAGTAGGTGAGCATGCGCCCCCTATCAGGGAGCGCGATACACCGGTACCAGACGACACGCCCGTCTGCCAACGGCATTTCGACCGGCCCGACGTCCCCGGCTCGGATCTCGGCGACCCTTCGGTCCACGTAAGCCTCCCAGTTTCTCTCGATGGCCTCCTCGTAGTTTCCTTGCCCGCGAGAGTACTCCATATCCTCGCGCAGGCTCGGGTGGCTCTCGAGGTACTCTGCCGGCATGTTCCAGAGCTCCCGGTAGGCCCGGTTGCTCAGACGGACTCGCAGGTCCGCGTCCATGAACAGCACCCCGTAGTCAATGCCGTCGATGATGGTTTGCTGAAGCTGCTCGGCCGTCCTACGCTCAGTGATATCGGTCAGAGTGACCACCGCACCGCCGTCCTCGAGTGGCGACTTGCGGACGTCGAGGTAGCGGCCCGACGGCGTCTTGAGTTCCCAGTTGTCGTATTCGTTGCTGGCCAAGTCCTTGACGCGCGCATCCGCCAACTCTTCGGCCCTGCCCGGACCGAAGAAGCCCAGCTTCGCCAAGTAGAGGGCGCCTTCACGGGCCGGGGTGCCCCTCTTGATCCAGCCCTTCGCCGTCTCCAGCAATTCCAGGTAGCGCTCATTCCACATCAGTACCCGCATGTCCCGATCGAGCACGAAGATGCCATCGGTCATGTTGTCGAGGGCGAGGCGCAAGAGCGCCTCCTTCTCCGCGAGCTTCTGCTCGGCCTTCTTGCGCGCGGTGATATCGGTGAGGATGCTGGCGTAGCCGCCCTCGGGCGTCGGCGCGACGTAGATCTCGAGCGTCCGTCCGCTGCTGGCAATTGTTCGTTCCCAGCTCGCCGCCTCGCCTCGGAGATAGACAGCGAGCACTTCCTCGATCAGCGCGTCCTTGTCGCCGGGGCCGAAGTCGCCACGGTCGGCCTGATAGCGCAACTCGTCGCGAATAGACCCGCCTACCTCGAGTAGGCCGTCGGGGAATTCGCACAACTCGCTATACTGCGCATTGAAGACCACATAGTTGAGGTCGCGATCGCCAAGCATCATGCCCCCCGGCATATTGTCCAGCGCGACCCGGAGTTGCGCTTCCTTCTCGGCCAGTTCCTTCTCGCGGCGCTTCAATTCGGTGATGTCGGTGGCGATCGTGGCATAGCCGCCCTCCGGCGTTGGCGCCACGTTGAGGCGAAGTGTCCGTCCGTTGGGGAGAGTTCGCTCCCAGCTTGCCGCTTTTCCGCTCTGGTAGGCGGCCAGCACCTGTTCCACCAGCTCGTCTTTCTCGCCGGAGCCGAAGTCGCCGCGCTCGGCCTGAAAGCGCACCTCCTCGCGCGCAGACATCCCGACTTTGAGGAATCCCTCCGGGTAATCGTGCAACTCGCTGTACCGCGAATTGAAGAGCACATAATTCCTGTCACGATCCTCGAGCGTCATGCCGCCCGGCATGTTGTCCAGCGCGACCCGGAGTTGGGCTTCCTTCTCGGCCAGCGCCTTCTCCGTTCGCTTTCGGTCGGTGATGTCGAAGTCGACCCCACCGACCCCAACGGCGTCACCGGCTATATTAAAGATCGGAAATTTCACGACGGCGTGGGTTCGTTCCTCCTCGCCGAACCAATGCCTCTCCTCGCCTTCCTGAACCCGGTGATGCTTCAAAACCTCAGCGTCCTGGCCGGCATATTCGTCAGCGTACATTTTCGGAAAAACCTCGTGAAGCGTCTTTCCCCGGATCTTCTCATTGTCAACGTCGTGCACCTCTTCGTATTTGTGATTCACAAGTTTGAAGCGGCCTTTCGCATCTCTGAGGTACACCAGGGCCGGCATATGGTGGAGAATTGTATCCAAGAGCTGCTGGGTCTCGCGCAGCGCCTCCTCGGCCCGCTTGCGCTTGGTGATGCCGCGCCCGTAGATGTTGATGTAGGTCTCGTCGGCGACCGGTGCGATCGAGAAGGCGAAGACGTGATCGCCGCTTTTGAATTCGATCTCCTGGACCTCGGCGGTACGTGACGCCTCGGCACAAACCCCGGCGAGGTCGCGCGCGAGCGTCGACTTCTTGCGCCCCTTGAGCAGCCCATTCACCGCAAAAGCGGCATCGTTGGCGTAGAGCACAGTGCCGTCGGGCATGACCCTGAGCACCGGGTTCGGGTTCTCGGACGGGAACCGAGCGAGATGGGCGAGCTCCTGATTGGCGAGATAGCTATCGCTCGCCTTCGCCCGCTTCGGCGCGCCGCTTCTAGAGGTGACTTCGATCGCGGCGGCGCGTTGTTCGAGCGAATCGATCTCGTCGATCAGTTGCGCTTTCGTCTTGCGAAGGCGCTGCTCCCGGACTGTGGCTGGATTGGGCATGGGCCTCTCCTCGCCAACCGGCATTATTTAGGAAGATTTTTTTCGGAAGAGAACGTTACCACACCGTGGCGAAACGAACCAATTCGTGCAGGGTTGGCGCTTGCTCTCGCCAACGTCCAGCATCACCCTCAATGTCCGCGCTGGGTCGTGTGCCACGAACGCGTCAACTGAGTAAGGAGGTGCGATGCTGTACGAGGGATGAGGGTAGGTCCCTCCGCTTCACACTCAACAACGGTCGTTCGAAACCACAGTCTTGGGACTACTCCGACGGCCGGATCTGGCCGATAGTACCCGTCAGATGGCTGGAGCTAAATGACCGCATCTGCTGGCATAGGAGACATTCGCCTCTTAGGGGCCAACGGCTAAAACGGGTCGCAAATCGCCATTGGACAGCCGCGGGTGAATTTCATCACCTGAACGGTGAGAAACGGCCATGAACGGCCAGTCGTGGCACGGGGAAAACCAACCGTCTAATGTCTGGTCCCAGACAGGAAACCGACGAACAGAACTCAAACCGACACGAGGGCTTCGTCCAGTGCAGGTATGGCGACGTTAAACCCCAATCGCTCCGCCTCATCACGCAGACGCTTGAGTTCCTTTGTCGTGGCATCGTCGCGCTTGCCTCGGCCAAAGGCAGAGAGCGCACGACCGCGGGCAATGAAGAAGTCGCTCCAGGGTAGGGGCTCGGCACTCGTGTACTCCTCCAGCGCTTGGGCGTACCGATTCACTTCGTCCCATTCCGCCATCTGTAGGCACACCTCCATCGCGTCACGGTAAAACCAAAGGAAGTTGCGGCCAAACGCACTGCTGCGAAGCAGCTCTTCGCCCTCCTTCAATGTCGAGCGACGCTCGTCGGGGTTACCCGTGACCAGCGCTAGCGCACCGAGCACCTTCGACCCGGTGAACTGCATGCCAGATTCGGATTCACGAACGATCGTCACAGCCTCTTGCGTCAGCCTCTCCGCTTCTATGTGCGCACCCTCCTGGACAGCGAATCTTCCCAGGTGCTCGAGACTTATTGCCTCGAAGATTCGAGCACCAAGGCGGCGCGCAATTCTGAGGCACGACGTGATCCATTCCTTCCCCACAGTCGGGTCGCCCATATCCGCTACATACGACCCGACAACCAAAGCGACCATCTCGGCCCGCGGTTGGCGAATCTTCGCAGCCAGCTCGGCGGCGGAACGACAATCGTTGAGCGCTGCCTCGAGATCGTTGCGGTAGAGAAGCGTATGTCCCCGCATTGGCAGGTTGGCGGCGATAATCCGACCAAGCCCGTGTTCCCTGCTCAGCTCGATGCATCGGTGATAGTAGCCGTATGCCGAAATAATGCGGCCACGGGCAAATTCCGCTTCCCCAAGAGCCCCCAACGCTTGCGCTTCGACCTCGGCAGAGCCGGCATCACGCGCGTGCTCCAGAGAAGTCGCGTTTGCCCGGAGACATGCGGCGATCTCGCCTCGCATGAAGTGGACGTTGCCTCGCAGCTGGCATATTCGAGCCATCTCCGGCGAAAGGGCATGCGCCTCGGCGAGGACTCCGGCATCCTTAAGCAGCTCCAGTAGCGCATCGTGCTCCTCGGTAATCCGTAGGCCCTCTGCCACACCGATCCACGCGCGACAGCGGTCGACCTCCGCGACCGCCACCTCGCTCGCACGTCCGTAGGCACTGATTGATTCAGGAACCGAGCCGAGGTTGCGCAGGAGCTCGCCCTCGAGACATCTGAGCGCAAAGCTTTCCGTATCCGGAACAATCTCGAGCGCGCGATTCGTTAGCTGCAGAGCCCGTTCATAGCGATTTTGGCCGGCTTGATGGCGGGCGGCGGCAAGATAGGCGCACGGTGCCTCCGCGTCGCCGGCGCGGTCCAAATGCTCCGCATGCAGCACCGGGTCACGTTCGCCAAAGAATCTTGCCGCTCGGCGGTGCAGGTCGCGACGTTGACCCTTCAGGAGCGAGGCATAAACGCCTTCCTGGATTAAAGCGTGGGCAAATAGATAACCGAGCCCTTCCGGTCGTACCAAATGGTGTTCGACCAAGCCCCGGCAATCATAGGCAGTATCGTCCAGCAGATGACGCAGTGCGTCGAGCTCGAAGTGCTGACCGATCACCGCGGCGGCGCGCAGCGCCTGCTTGTTCTCAGAATCTAGCTGGTCCATCCGGGCGAGCACGAGAGTCTGGATGGAGTCGGGCAAGCTCTCGGACGAGCCTTCTTGTGCGGCGCGGAGCAACTGTTCCAGAAAAAACGGATTACCAGCGGCACGCTCAAGGCATCTCTCGCCCAACGGGTCAGCGGAATCGATAAACTCGGAGATGAGCGCGATAGAGTCTTGTTTTCTCAGTGGCCCCAGATCTATCGTAAAAAAAGGGCTGCCGTCGATGGTAGTGCGCCAGCTCTGGTCGAGCTGGTCGCCTTTAACACGCGAGGTCATCACGAGCAGTGCCGAACATTCGGCCACCGTCTTTGTAAGAGCGGCCAGATGTGCCAGCGTGATGGTATCAGCCCAGTGAACGTCTTCGACGGTAGTGAGGATGGGCTGGGTGTTGCTCTCTGTAGTGACCAGGGTCGATACGACCGCCTGCTTCCCTTCGTTCCGAGTGGCGTTGTCCATCGCGTCGTAGAGAGCTCGGAGCTCTGTCGGTTGCGGGAGATCCAGCAGGTCGTTGATAAACACCACCTGGTCGGCGCCAACCCAACCATGAGTGAGCGCTGTTTCCACCGCCCGTTGTCGCGCCGCCTTGGCGCTGCCGGCCGATATGCCAAGCAGGCTCCTCACAAGCGAGCGGATGGCATCCTGACCCTTACCCACCCCAAAGGGCAGCACGAGACCACGTTGAATCGACGCGCCTTTTTCGGCGGCAGCCCTCGCGAACTCCTCGACCAGCCGGGTCTTGCCGATTCCCGGATCACCGCGTACGTAAACCGTCTGACCGTGCCCTTCTTCAATGCACGTATCGAGCATACCCATAAACTGATTGAGCTCAGCGCGCCTGCCGACAAAAGTTGTACGAGCGGCATTAGTCACCGCCTCCTCTGCTGAACGCACTCCGCGCAGCGCAAAGATCGTGACGGGCTCCGACACACCCTTGACCGATACGGGTTCGAGGGTCTCGGTATCGATTCTGGATGCGGCGAGCGCTTGGGTGGCGGCGGTCAAATACACCTCGCCGGGGTTTGCGATCTGCTCCATTCGCGCTGCAATCGGCACCGTCGGGCCCGAGGCGTCGTACTCAACGTCCTCGCCCTCGCCCACTGTCAGAACGACTACCTCACCGGAATGAAGCCCCACGCGAATTTGTAACTCGCTTCCGTAACTCGCTTTGACTTCGCTGCCGTAATCGCGGATAGCCCGCTGCATCTCGAGCGCCGCTTCACAGCCATCCACAGCGTGGTACTCACTTGCAACTGGTGCACCGAACATACCCATGACCCCATCGCCCATGAAGCGGCACACCGTTCCTCTATTGTTTTCCAGCGCCTGGCACATCTTCTGCGTTGCGCCGTAGAGCAGGTCGTGGGTTTCCTCCACATCGAGCTTCTCGGTGAGCGCAGTCGAGCCCGTGATGTCGGCAAACAGCATCGTCACTGGCCTTCTCTCGCCGGGGTGTCGCTCCCAAGCTGCGAGGCTCGCAGTGTCAGCAAGAGAGACATCCGAGGACGATTGAGATTCGGATAACGCCTCATCACTCTCAGGGAGCGTGGCGATGGCCTGCTGCAGTATCCTCCGATGGCCTAACGATACCCCCAACTCCTTCAGATCCTGCTCGGAGAGTGCAGGCAGAGCGCGGAAATCAACATCATGCTCAGCAAACGTGGCTGCGTATTTGCCAAGACCAAGCGCTTCCAACCACTTGTTGACGTCTTCAGACATCGGTGAGGCCCCGATATTCCACGGTGCTCAGTCTACCTATAGACTCGGACCTTTGTCGGCTATTTGCCCTACTGCAGACGTTGCACTAAGCCTGGCCCGAATCGCGGGATCGGGTCGCAAGCCACCGTTGGGCGGCCACGGACGGATTTCATCGCCTCAATGGCGGGAGACGGCTGCGATTTCCGGCCATTCAGACTATCGGTTGCCTGTCGCTAGTTCTGAGCTTCAAATAGTCAAGATAGAAATTCCAGTATTCGAGACTCGATGAATTCGGGCGCTTCCATTTGGGACAAATGACCCGCGTTGGGTACGTCATGGAATTGGGAGTGAGGAATAGCCTCGTGTAGGCGTCTACCGGTGGCTATCGGTATCCATTCATCTTTGTCCCCCCACAAAATAAGAACGGGGCACCTAATGCTCGCATAGCTCGGTTCTATGTCATCTGTGTATTGTTGACTGGCCTGCGCTATCTGTCGGTAAAACGCAGGTTGACCAACGTCGCTAAGCCATGGTTGAACTAGAAATATAAACTCTTCGGGTTGCAACTCGTTGTACAATGCCCCTTGGATGTATGCCTCCACAATTGCCTTGTGAATATAAGCAGGAACGCCACTGAAAACACTCTCATGTTGTTGCACATGAGCGAAAAAAGGCGAGCCCCAGGGTGCCATCGCGACAACATTGATCAATACCAATTTCTCGAAGTCGCGTTTATCAAGCAAGTGTGTTCTAAGTGCAGTTGCTCCGCCAAAATCATGGGCGACAACCAGCGGTTTGTGCAGGCCCCAGTAGTCAAGTAACTCCGTAAGAAGCTGATTCTGGATTCCCAATGATACGTTTTGGCCGTCGCGTTTTTCGGACTGACCGTAGCCAATCAGATCATAGTAGTGAACGCTAAATCGTTGCGCGAGAACCGGCGCCAGCTTGTGCCAGGTAAACGATGACCAGGGTGTTCCGTGTATCAATACGAGCGGTGGGCCGTCACCGATGATATCGTAACGGACGAGGCCTTCCGAGAATTTGTAGTCCTGGCTGAGCGCCCATGTCGTCACCTCGTGTATTCCCCTCATTGTATTTCTGCTCGGCACGAGCACTATTGTAGCTTTATGCGAACGTCTGCTCAGGGTCGCAAGTCGCCGTTGGGCGGCCACGGGTGAATTTCATCACTTGAGCGGCGTGAACCGGCCATCTCCGGTCATTCCCCCACCGTCGCCGAACGGCTGCTTATAGTACTGAAAGCGGTCATCCAGAGGCCGTTCGCGATTGGCGAACGCTGGCACATAGTAGAGCTTCTTTAGATCTCCCGAATCGTCTGGATGTAGGTCCCCAGTGTCCGCTAGGGCGTAATCTAGTTTCGCTTCTTCCATAAGCGAAGCTCGCTTCGAAAACTTCGAACTGCCACCGCGTTTTCAGGTCTATCTCGTTCGGATTTGCTCCGAAAAAGATTAGTTAGATCCACCTAAGTTTTTTTCAATCCAGTCGATAAGCGCGTTAAACAGTGGGTAGAACAGGGGCTCATCCACATGATTCCACACATATTTTTCATTGTGTGCGTGCAAGACAGTATCACCAGTTGCAGGATCAAGAATCTTCAGATCCACTTCATAGCGAGATGAAGCGTAGTGGCGTTTTACCACAACGCCCACCAGCAGATGGTCGCCGTAGTGTTCTTGTACGTAATGAAGACGTGTTAGGTCGGAAACTACTGGCACCGTGTCAAAAATCACACGCGTTCTTGCGTATTCGTTCACAAACTTTCGTTGTTTCCGCATGTATTCCTCATCGCCAACTGCACTTTCCTGGTGGCGTTTTTTTAACGCACCAAGTTCCAATGAAATTGGAAGTGAGAGTAGTGCTTTTTTCTTTTCCTCTCCCGCGATGATGATTTTCTCGAATTCATACTGTCGGACAATTATCACCTGATCAAAGAAGTCGATCTCTTGGAGAGATTTTTGGAAAAACGCGTCGATTCCTCGCTTGTG
Source organism: Gammaproteobacteria bacterium (assembly GCA_009937425.1). Taxonomy (GTDB): domain Bacteria; phylum Pseudomonadota; class Gammaproteobacteria; order HK1; family HK1; genus JAABYT01. Next base: position 2,879 of record JAACFO010000010.1, on the reverse strand, counting down.
CGCTACGGTATCCGCTATGCCGTAAAAGCCGTGCTGCTTCTCCAAACGCCAATGCGCCGCCCATTGTTCCCGGCTAGGAGGTCCGTATGGTCGAGGTTGATAGTTTGGGGGAGGCAGGGATGGCCGAGGTTGATAGTAGTTTGGGGGGGGCAGGACTGTACGCCCTCCGTCGACGACCATAACGTATAGTAGTTGCTTATATCTTTCTAACTGCAATTGTTTGCTAACTATGAGATTTTCTGATTTCAATGCGTCGCTAGTCGGAAAATAGCCGGTTTCTGAATCCACCGACACAGCCTTGTAGGAACTTCCACCGCAACTACACAAGAAAAGAGGAACTACAAAAAGTAGCGCTAATCGAATCATTCTCCTAAAAACACCTATAGGTGCTACGCACCACCTGACTGAGTAGAAGGAACACTTTCGATGTCCCGAAAAGTGATTCTGTTTGTCTAAGTCTATATTTGACCGATAGTACCAGTAGATAGCTAGAGTTGAATGACGCTTTCTCTGCGAAATGGACGCTGGATGACGATACACTGAAGGACCGTTCAGGGTCGGAAGCCGCCGTTGGGCGACCACGGATGAATTTCATCGCCTGAACGGCGGGAACCGGTCAGATCCAGACATTGGGGGGCAAACGGAAACCTTGAAATTTACGACCGCTGCTCCCCAGATAGCTGAAGTCTGAACCCTGTTGCCAAGGATGGCTTCGCTCCAGACTCAGTGATCGGCTTCACCGGTATATGCGATGGCGCCAACGGAACAGAACAAGAAGGATCGCCGTGCTCGACCTCAAGATGGCGAAGTAGGCGCTCGGCTAGCAGCCTACCGATCGCCGGTGCGACGGATGTTGCCCGTCGGCCCGCTTGCCTGATTCCCGATCCGTGCCGACGACGCACCAGTGGAGGGGCTGTTGTGCTGGCGACCAGTCTCGTCGATTTCGAGATCACCCGCTTCCACGAGCTTTACTAAAGGTGGGTGCTCGGCCGCCTTAGCATTGACTTGACCGGTCTTGGCGGGCCCCAGGAAAAGCTTTTTGCCACGGGGTAGCGGAACGCTGATCGGTCGGTTCGTTTTGTTGGTGATGTCCATTTTCGCTCGCTCCTCACACTGATCGTTACATCGTAGCAGTGATCTGCCGTTAGCTGCCGTACTTCTGGGGAGGGCTTACGAGAAGTTTCGGCCAACTGCGGTCGTTCATTTCAGACGTTCCTAACCCTACTTGAGATGTTCGCCGCGCGTCGTGCCGTCCAGTCCGAGTGACTCAAGTACATCTTGGGGAAACAATTCGTAGCGCGGCAGACCGTCCTCCAGATGCAACCAGGGCAATTCGTCCTTGGCAAATATGTGATGGCGCGGTTTTAACTCCTCAGCTTGATCGAGTGCACCGGCCCAAGCAATGATCGACTTGTCCCGCTCGCTGACTCGCCCTCCGCCCGAAACCATACTGCTCCGCAAAGGGACCCTCCAGTCCACTCCATATTAACCTCCCGATTTAGAGATGTGAGAACAGCCTAACAGAAAACGTGATTCGCTAGATATGCGAAGGATGGACCTTCTCGATATGATCTGCGGACGTCGGCTTTGGGTCGGTTTCTGCCGATTTACGATTACGGCAACCGGCATTTCCCAATAATGGAAGGAGTCAGAAACGTCACATTCGACACCAACTCAAGTCAACACGGTCCCGCGGAATAATAGAAGGCGTATCGGCCCGAAGCCCCACTGTGGTGATGGTCGCTTCCCGACGGAGCCGGACCGGGTGAAGTGTTACCGCGCTTCACTCGGCCCGTCATCGGCATCATCGGCGGACGCACCGTCTACCGCTGTTGGAATTTCTCGAGCGCATTGGACAAAACAATGGTTCGAGCTCTTGCAGGAGCTTTGATTATGCAAGCTCTTTGTAAGAGCCGTTCTCCACGTAGGACGTCGTTGGCAGGTCGTCGCGAAAAACCGGATCGCGCAGCACCGACCTGAGGAAATCGATGTTAGTCGCCACACCCTCGACCACGACCGCGTCGAGGGCGCTCTGCATGCGCTCGATGGCGGCTGCGCGATCCCGACCCCGGGTGATTACTTTCGCGAGCATCGGATCGTAGAAAGGCGTGATGCGGTCGCCTTCTCGAACGCCGCTGTCGACCCGCACGTCCGCTTCACCCTCGGGAACCTGAAAGCGGCTGAGCTCTCCCGGCGATGGCAGGAAGTGCTTTTCCGGGCGCTCGGCGTAGATTCGACATTCGACCCCCGCACCGCTCGTCACTACGGCTTCCTGGGGCACCGGTGCCAGGGATCCCGCCGCAAGCTCGATCTGCCAGCGAACCAGGTCGATGCCGGTGATGATCTCGGTAACGGCGTGTTCCACTTGAATGCGGGTGTTCATCTCCAGGAAGAAAAACTCCCGGCGATCCGGTTCGTAGATGAACTCGACCGTCCCGGCGCCGCGGTAGCGTTGGTGGTGAACCAGTGCGAGCGCCGCCTCACGCATAGCGAGACGGACGTCACGCGGCAGATCGGGAGCCGGCGCCTCTTCGATGACTTTCTGGTAACGGCGTTGCACCGAGCAATCACGCTCGAAAAGATGCACGCCTGCCCCGTCGCCGAAGCCGAATACCTGGACCTCCACGTGCCGGGCTCTTGCGACGTAGCGTTCCAGGTACACGGTGTCGTCGGCGAAGGCTCTCGCGGCAAGCCCCTGAGCGTTCGCCACCTCTTTCGCGAGAGTATCCAGCCCATCGACACGCCGCATGCCGATACCGCCACCACCGGCGGCAGCCTTCACTAGAAGAGGGAAGCCGACTTCCTGCGCGGCCTCGCCGATCCCGTCGCAGTCCCCTGGCGTGAAACGAGCACTCCCCGGCAGCACCGGTATCGCGCAG
>JAACFO010000160.1 GCA_009937425.1 Gammaproteobacteria bacterium | reverse complement strand
GAGCACGAGTTACTCGTCACCGTGGACGAGAACGCCATTGCCGGCGGCGCCGGTAGTGCCGTCAACGAGTGCCTCGCGGCTCACGACACCCGGATTTCGGTGCTCAACCTCGGCCTTCCGGATAATTTCATCCAGCACGGCGGCCGCGGCGACATGCTGCGTGAAGCAGGCCTCGACTGCGAGGGCATTGTCGGTGCGGTGGAGGCGTTCCTCGCCAGGCGGGAGGACTTCGCCGCTCAGGCGTGAGAAGGCTCGTCATCCTCCGGAGTCGGGTCCGGCGGTGACAGCAGAAATTCAGGGCCCGCCAGCTGCGCGACCCGAGTCAGCGTCGCACAGGCATCACGAAACCCCCTCGCCAGACGTAGCAGCGCCGGCAAATCGCCGGGCGCGAGCAGCAACTTCCCCAGACAACGGGCAACATTGACGTCACCGTTGGCATCCACCGCCGCCAGCGCGCACGCCGGAATTCGGGCTACCATCCGATCCGAGACCGCGCGCACAACCAGCAGCCGGCACCCGGCCATATGGCACGCTTGGGCGATAGCGGCGCTCTCCATGTCGGCAATCAGGGCGCCGCTGAGATTGTGCAACCGCAGTTTGTCGTCGGTATTCGCGAGGACACCGTCGGCCTCCGCCACGGTGCCGGCATGACAGCCGCCATGGGATTCGAGGATCTTTTCCAACCGGTCGCGCCACGGATCATCGACGCTGAAACGGCGCCCGTCCCTGGTCAACACCTCGCGGGGCAGCACCAGATCGCCATGACTCAGATCCGGGCTGACAGCGGCCGCCGTACCCCAGCTGATCAGCGCGTCGGCGCCGGCTTCCAGTAGAGCCCTCGCGGCCCGCTCGGCGCGCGGGCGGCCGATACCGCAACGCACCAGGAGCACGTTGTCGTCGACCTGGACGGTCTTACCCACGGGACAATCCTGCACGCCTGCGGATCGCGCCTCCGCGGGCAATGCTGTGATGATGCCTAGAAGAGTTCGGGTGTTCGCCATTTGGGAAGGCGATTCAGATTCACCGAACCCGCCAACGGGCCCGACAGAATATGGCTCAGGTTTGTTTTAACAAGCGACGATAGCGTGCCAGCGCCCACAGCGGGAAATAGCGGGTGTAGCCGTGGTATTTGAGATAGAAGACCCGCGGGAAACCCGGGCAGGTGAAACTGTCGTCTTCCCACAGTCCATCCGCTGCCTGCTGCTGTTGCAGATACGCAACGCCGCGACTGACGGCAGTGGAGCGCACCTCGCCGGCGGCCATCAGACCCAGCAACGCCCAGGCAGTCTGATAAACAGTACTGGACGAACCTTGGCCAGCCTCGCTCGGCTGGAAGTAGCTGTGGTTTTCTTCTCCCCAGCCCCCGTCGGGTCCTTGCACGCTTTCCAGCCACGACACCGCGCGCCGGATCGAGGGTGCACGCATACTTTCACCAGCGGCTTCCATTGCCACCAGCACTGACCAGGTGCCGTAGGTGTAATTGGAACCCCAGCGGCCGAACCAGCTACCGTCGGACTCCTGCTCCCGATACAGAAAAGCCACTGCCCGATCGATGGTGTCGCGAAATCGCACGCGGTCCAGCTTCGAGAGAAATGCCACGCAACGCGCCGTGACGTCACTGGTAGGCGGATCCAGCAGCGCGCCGTGATCCGCGAACGGGATCTCGTTGAGATAGTAGTGGGTATTGTCTGCATCGAATGACCCATAGCCACCGTTCCTGGACTGCATGCCGCAGATCCACTCGGCGGCGCGCTCGATGCTCTCCTCGTAGCGCGTTTGACCCGACTCCAGCATCGACCAGGCGATCACCGGCGTATCGTCGATATCGGGATAGTAGTCATTGCCGAATTGAAACGGCCACCCGCCGCCTCGCACATTCGGGCGCCGATCCGACCAATCGCCGACCTCATCCAACAGCTGACGCGGTTTCAACCAATCGAGACCGCGCAATACGCTGGGGTGATCGGTATGCTCGTTGGCTTCCTGCAACGCCAGACAGGCGAGGCCCGTGTCCCACACTGGAGACACGCAAGGCTGACAGTACGCATGGTCCGCCTTCTCCACCACCAGGCGGCGTAGCGCTTCCCTGGTCATGACGCGGTACGGATGATCGGAATCGTATCCCAACGTCCGCAACACTTCGTGGGCGTTGACCATGGCCGGGAAAATTGCGCCCAGCCCGTCGGTTCCGTTGAGTCGATCGATAATCCAATTCTCAGCCCGCTTGATCGCCCGGTTGCGAACAAAGCCCGGCACCAGCCGGTGCAGTCCGCGACCCATTCGATCGAATATCAGAAAGATATGGTTCAGTACCGAGCGCACCGGAAAATAGTTCGTCTCTTCTTCAGGTGGTACCGTGAACAGTTCACGAATGCCGATGTTGCGCGGATTCACGGCTGCGGGCTTGAGCGTGCATAGCACGAACAGCGGCACCATCACGGTCCGCGACCAGTAGGAGACCTTGGAGATATGAAAGGGAAACCATCTCGGCAGCAGCATGATTTCCACTGGAATGAAGGGTACGCCACGCCACGGAATCTGGCCAAACAGCGCCAAGGCAATTTTCGTGAAGACGTTGGCATTGACGGCTCCGCCACGGGCCAGAATTGCCGCGCGAGCCTGGGCCATGTGCGGCGCCTCGGGGGAGTCGCCAACCAGCTTGAGGGCGTAGTAGACTTTTACCGTGCAGCTGAGATCCAGCTCACCGCCGGGAAACAGGGACCAACCGTCGTCCTGACACTGTTTTGAACGAAGGTATACTGCAATCTTGCGCTCGAGCTCCTCGTCCACTTCATTCATGAAATGCATCATGAGGATGTATTCGGCTGGTATAGTGCAGTCCGCCTCGAACTCGTAGCTCCAGTAGCCTTCGGGAGACTGTTCGGCGCGCAAGGCATCGACCGCGCGGGCAACGGCATCGGCGAGCCCGTCGCCGAGATGATCGTACTCCGGCGCAGTCGCAGAGACCGCCACGTTACCCACCCTGAGTTCCCTGAATGCCTGCATTCCCATTAAACGCGATATTCCTTCATACCACCAGTGAGCCGCTGCGGATAGTACACGCTGGCTGCGCTCACACCAAGACCGCCTTCGATGGATTCTCCGCTACTGGCAGGCTACGGGTGAATCCGTCAAAGAGCAATTTGAGCAAGGTATCGTTGCTTACACTCAGGTTACTCACCAAGACCACGGATTTGACGCTGCGCCTGGATATTTTGACCTGCTGACCACTGGTAAAATCCCGATTGGCATGTACCTTGCGCAATGTCAGTACAGCCATTCCCAGGGCCCACAGGCAAAAACGCCGAATACCAACCTCGTGGCCGGGAATCAGCAATGTATAGCCCAGGGCATTCTGAAGATGCAGCCTGGCGACACCGATAAGCTGGCTCAATCCCAGGGAAAATTTTTCCCGTTCGTAATCCTCGGCAAGCCCGTCGAGATTGAATCCAACCCGCTGGAACACATCCCGGGGCAGCCAGCATGCGCCGCGAGCGCGATCCTCCCAGATGTCCTTGAGGATATTCGTCATCTGTAAGCCTTGACCGAAGGACACCGCGAGCTTTTGGAGCTCGGATCGGTGAGCATCAATTTCCGGGGAGTGGTCGCAGAACAGTTCGGTCAGCATCTCGCCGACGACACCAGCCACGTAATAACAGTAACGGTCCATCTGGGCCATATCGGCGAGGCCGCCGAGGGTCTTGTTCTGCTGAAAATCCGCCATGCCCCTGGACATGATGCGGATACAGCGTGCCAGCGCCCCGCGCTGCCGCTCGCTGAATCCATGAGTGATACGGATAACCCGCTCAGTGTGGCCGATAAGGTCTTTTTCCGCATCCAGCATGCTGTCGGAGAGCAGCGGATGCAGCTCGTCGGCGAAACTCCGGGCCGACAGGTCACCGCCAATCACCTGGATAAAGGATTCCGAGAAATGCCGCTTCAGGTCGGCATCCAGCGACGGGTCGTCCTCGATAGTGTCGGCAATTCGGCACAGCAGATACGCGTTACCAACAACGCGCGGCAGGTCCATGGGCAACTGCGGGATAGTCAGCGCAAAAGTGCGCGACACCTCCTGCAGGATGTTTTCCTGATACTCCAGATCCGACGTGGCCATGTGCTCCAGAGTGCCTTGACTCATATTCCGTAGACACCAGCAATCAGAGCGGCCGCATACAAGCCCTTGCCGCGTGAGCTTTCCCTTATCACCTGGGAGAATGCGACATTGCGCGTATCCGTTTGTGGTCGCCCGCCCCCGAATTTAACCTGCCGAGGGGTTCAAAGCCGTCTCACACTATCCGTGTGGACGCCTCCGGCCCCGCTGCCAGCCGCCGCGACCAAGGTTCGGTGGTTCTTCGTTTATGCCGGTCGCGGTAGATCTGCGGCTACATGGTTGATTTGCAAGTATAACGCCCCGAAAACGGGTCGTCATGGAGAATCACCATATAAAACGCCTCCAGAGGGGACCATATTTGAATCCCTGTAGCCATGGGGCCACTTCGGCTCCGCTAAACCGTCAGTATTGTCGATCCGGTGGTTTGGCGTGCCTCCAGGGCGCGATGGGCATCGGCTGCTTCGCGAAGGGGAAAGCGCTGATTGATTTCCAGCTTGACGTCGCCCGCCTCTACCACCTTGAACAGTTCGTCGGCCATGGCAACCAGGTCTGCGCGTTTGGCCGTGTAGGTCATGAGCGTCGGCCGGGTAAGAAAGAGCGAGCCTTTGGCGGCCAACACACCCACATCCAGGGGCGGAACCGGACCCGATGACTGGCCGAATATCACCATGCTGCCCAGGGGCCTCAGGCAATCCAGGGAGTCCATGAAGGTGTCCTTGCCAACGGAATCGTAAACTACGGGCACACCTTCGCCGCCGGTAATGGACTTAACACGTTCGACTACGTTCTCCCGGGTATAAACGATGGGGTGGTCGCAGCCATGGGCCGCTGCCAGCTCCGCCTTCTCGTCACTGCCGACTGTTCCGATGACCGTGGCACCCAGGTGCTTGGCCCACTGGCAGGCAATCAGGCCGACGCCGCCGGCGGCGGCATGGAACAAAATCGTATCGCCGGCTTTCACGCGATAGGTCTGGCGCAGAAGATACTGAGCGGTCATGCCCTTCAACATCATCGCGGCGGCGACTTCGTCGCTCACCCCGTCCGGCACCTTCACCAGCCGATCAGCCGGCATCAGGCGCTCCTCGCAATAGGCACCCGCCGGAGGTGCGGCGTACGCAACACGGTCACCAACCCGCAGATCCGACACACCCTCTCCCAGCGCCTCGACGACACCACTGGCTTCCAGTCCCGGCGTGAAGGGCACGTTGGCGCCATACACGCCGGTTCGGAAGTAAACATCGATGAAATTGAGGCCAACGGCACCGTGGCGCAGGCGCACTTCACCGGCACCCGGTTCGCCAACCGTTACTTCCTCCCACTTGAGCACCTCGGGACCGCCAATCTCGTGAATTCGAATTGCAGAGCTCATGAATCTCCCTCCCTATCGTTCAGCACTTGCTAAGAGTACCGCAAATCCGCCACCGACTTATAGAATCGTCCCTTGGTACACGGGGCTCTGTTGATTTATTTGATGCCTCACGGCTACGCATGTTCATGATTCGTTCCGGCGGGTATTATGGTCCGCCGGCAGCCTGACGAGGACCTTATTTAGATGATCTATTCAGTGGGCGAACGCCACGTCGAGTTTCGCGGTGACTACTACGTAGCCCCGGGCGCTTCAGTCATCGGGTCGGTGGTGCTAGGGCACAATGCCAACGTTTGGTTCAATTGTGTGCTGCGCGGCGACAACGACATCATCACGATTGGCGACAACACCAATGTGCAGGACGCTTCGGTGCTGCATGTGGACTCGGGCTTCCCCATCAACCTCGGCGCGAATGTGAGCATCGGCCACAAAGTCATGTTGCACGGGTGCTCGGTGGGCGATAACAGCCTCATCGGCATCAATGCGGTAATTCTCAACGGCGCCCGCATCGGGAAAAACTGTCTGATCGGGGCCAGCGCGCTGATAACGGAAGGCAAGGAGATCCCGGACGGATCCATGGTTCTCGGTTCACCGGGACGGGTCGTACGCGCTCTGACCGAGGCCGAGGTGAAAAGCATATCGGAAATTGCCGATCACTATGTGCAGAAATCCGCCCACTACCGTACGGCCCTGAAGGAGTGCTGAAACCGGCATGAGCAAAGCCGAGATACCCGAGGCCGTGCAACGCTCTCTGCGCGTGTTTCCCGGAGGGTCCAATGGCGAGTTCAATTTACCGGCCGAGCTCAGCATTGTCATAAGTCAGGGAAAGGGATGCGAACTCAGAGACACCTCCGGCGCATCGTATCTGGATTTTTCCATGGGCTGGGGCTCGGTGCTGGTCGGTCACGCGCACCCCGAGGTGACCGAGTCGGTTATCCGGCAAGCGTCGTTGGGCGCCAACTTCGCCTACGTAAACGACAACTCCCTGGCATTGGCAGAAGAACTCTGTCGACTCAGCCCGGCATGCGAACGGGTGCGCTTTTGTGCTTCGGGCACCGAAGCAACCATGTACTGCCAACGCCTGGCGCGCGCCTTCACCGGCCGGAGCAGAATTCTCAAATTCGAGGGCGCTTATCACGGCGCCAACGAGATCGGCGTCACCAGCCTGTTTCCCGAGCGCTTGCTCGCGTTTCCCGCCCCCGATCCCTCGAGCGCCGGGATCCCGCCGGCGGTGGCGGCCGACATTCTGGTAGCGCCTTACAACGATATCGCGACGGCAGCGAAAATCGTTGGCGAATATGCCAAAGAGCTTGCCGCGGTTATCGTCGAACCCCTGCAGCGCTGCACCGCACCGCAAGAAGGATTTCTCGAAGGCCTTCGCGCCGCCTGTGACGATTTTGATGTGCCGCTGATTTTCGACGAAGTGGTAACCGGATTTCGCCTCGCCTACGCAGGCGCACAAGAGTACTACGGCGTGGTCCCTGATTTGGTCGCCTATGGCAAAGCGCTGGGGGGCGGCTATCCCATCGGCGCCTTCGGTGGGCGCGCGGATATCATGGATCTGGTGCGCGAGGATCAACTGGGTGAATCAGGGTACGTATGGGTCGCCTCGACCCTCGGTGGAAATCCAATTTCCACGGCAGCAGCCCGCGCCGCGCTTGGCGTCTTTCGAGAACCGGACTGCTACCAGCGTTTGCACGATCTCGGGCACTATCTACGAAGCGGCATGCGGCAGGTTCTGGACGAGCACCAGGAAATTGCGCAGGTGATCGGCGACGGCCCTCTCGCACAGGTCGTGTTCTCTGCCGAGCCCGTGTTTGACTACCGGTCGACAAAACGCGGCGACAGCGAAAAAGGGCGCTCCCTCATGCTGGCGCTGTTCCGGCGCAAGATTTTTCTAAACCCCATGGGCACCAAGCTCTATCTTTGCGTCGCCCACACCCAATCCGTGTGCGATATGTTTCTCGAGCGCTTCGCCGATGCACTGCAAGCCGTGAAAATGGGCAGAGAGTAGCCATGAACGAGTCGCTCTATTCGCCAATCGAAATGATCAAGGCCCTGGTGGCTTTCGATACCACCAGCCGTGACTCCAATCTCGACTTGATCCGTTTCGTCGAGGAATACCTGGCCAACCACGGCGTGGAGTCGAGCCTGATATTCAACGACGACAAATCCAAGGCTAATCTGGTGGCGAGCATCGGGCCGGACACATCCCGGGGCGGTGTCGTATTGTCCGGGCACTCCGATGTGGTGCCGGTGGATGGCCAGGAATGGAGCAGTGATCCATTTCAAGTAGTAGAGCGCGATGGCCGCTTATACGGTCGCGGCACTTGCGACATGAAGGGATTTCTTGCCATCGCCTTGGCGCTGGTTCCCGAATTTCAGAAGTGCAAGCTGCAATCCCCCGTTCACATTGTCCTCACCTACGACGAAGAGACCGACTGCTCGGGCGCTGTGCGGCTCATGCAAGCACTACCGGAAACGGGATTAGCACCGCACGCCGTCATCATCGGTGAGCCGACACAGATGCGGATCATTAATGCGCACAAAGGCCAATGTACGCTGGAAACCACCGTTATCGGCCGCGAAGCCCACTCGAGCGCGCCGCATCTTGGCGTCAATGCTATCGACATCGCCGCTCGGCTCATTGCATATCTTGCAACTCTGTCGGTAGAGCTCGAATCACTACCCTACTCCATGGCCGGCGCGACCCCGCCTTTCAGCACCATCAATGTGGGCACGATCAATGGCGGTCAGCAGGTCAACATCGTACCCGCACAGTGCCGCTTCCTATGGGAGATCCGTGCCGTACCGGGTCATGACAGAAACGAGACCATCGAACGCTTCAACGGCTACGCGGATAATCTAGAGGCTGAAATGCGCGGCAAGTTTCCAGAGGCCGCCATTACCACAACGCTCATGAACGCGACCGCAGCCTTCGTGCCCGAGGATGACTCCCCTGCAGAAACGCTGGTCAAGTCCCTGGCTGGAACTAACGAAGCCGGCACAGTTGCTTTCGGCACCGAAGCCCCCTGCTACCAGCAGGCCGGTATGTCAGTAGTCGTGTTCGGCCCGGGAAGCATCGCCCAGGCCCACAAGCCCGACGAGTACATTGCATTGGATCAGGTCGACTCGTGCGTGGCATTCATGCGGCGTTTGATGAAACATCTGGAAACGCGTGCATAGAGGTTTCCTGACCTATTCCCGTCTCCCCCTCTAGGGGGGAGAGGTTAGAGTGAGGGGGGCGTCGTCGA
>JAACFO010000159.1 GCA_009937425.1 Gammaproteobacteria bacterium | reverse complement strand
CCTTCTGCGTCCATGGCGATGCTGGGATGGGTGTATTGCCCGGCACCGGATGCGGCCGGCAAGGGCAGGTCCTCGCTCCATTCACCACCTTCGAGCCAGCTCAGCATGACGTCGCTGCTTTCATCCCGCTCGTCATCCCAGGCCACCACCAGCCGCCCGTCGGCGTTGCCCGCGATCGCCACATGCCACTGGCGGGCGAAATCGCCGAACTCGTCCTGCACCCGCGTGTTGGGTCCGAAACGCCCATCTCCAAGATAAGCTGCTGCGTAGATATCGTAGCCTTCCCAGTAACTGCGCTTGTCCGCCCACACCGCCAGCGAACCCGGCCCGCCGAAAGCGCCCATGGCCACGCGGGCAACACCGTGGCCTTTGCCGTACGGCTTTTTGGGCCCGGGGAGAGCCTCCGAAATGCGTACCGGCGGCCGAAAGCCGCAAACATCGTCCAGCTTCGCCGCAGTTGCCATGATAATCGTGTGACCTGGCCGGCGATCTTCCCAGGCAGCAATCAGGGCACCGTCGGCAACAGCCGAGGCGGGGTAGAACTGATGGTCTTCCAGCGGCGCCGGGTCGACGGCGCAATCCGCTTCGGATACGAGCGCGAGTGCGTTTTCGACTCGCAGCACCTTTAGGCGAATGCCGGAAAAACGTCCCTCCCGTTGGGAACGCAGCACGTAGGCTCGATCACCACGTACCGACACGTTGGCTTGACCGGCCTCCGCATCGGTCAGCCTGACGGCAGGGCCCAGGCCTTGCGCGGTGATGACACGCGCATGGATGCGCCCGCCCTCCTCCCAGGCAACGATGAACCGTTCACCCTGCAGGGCTGAAAGACTCGCTTCATAGGCTTCTCCATCACCGCTGATCCGGATCGCCGCGTCAAACTTCGAAGCATCGATGTTCTTGCGCGCCAGGTAAATTCGCGGCGTACCGTCGTGGTTATCTTCCCAGGTGACCGCCACCGTTGCCCCGGACACGGCGACATTGCGGCGCCCGGAGGATTCCAGATGATGGAAAACACCCTTGCCGCTTGTTTGGGCGATGTCCAGTGCTTGACTGAAGTCCCAGGGTTGCGCAGCGCCGGGCCCCGCGGCCGTAACTAAAACCGTCCACAACACGAGCCGGGCGGGGAGATTCATTGTGTCGAAACGCCCGCCAATGCTTCCTGTATCTTGCGGTCCGCCGCCAAAAGGCTTGCCTTTTCCTGCAGACCAACCAATCGCAAGACCAGGGTACCGTCGGGCGTCATGAAGGAGAAAACCGGCGTAACGGCAGCGTTATAGCGTGTGCCCAGTTCGCGCTCGGTAATGCGCTCACCGGACGGCAAACGCAAGCGGCGGCCGCTCTCGGCGTCTACATAGGCCAGGACGTAGTGGCTGATGTATTTATCGCGCAAAGTGGGATCGGAGAAAGCTTCTTTGTTCGTTTTGTCACAATAGCCACAGCCGTATCGCCCGAAATAGACAAACACCGGTTTGCCTTGCGAACTGCCCTGTTGCATGGCCTGGTCGAAGCGCAGAAAAGGATAGCCGGCCGGAGGATTGGCCGAAGCAGGTGTGAAAAACGCCAGCAGCAAGAGAATAAGAACTGACCTGTACATAGTCGTTTTTCTCCCGTGACGGCAAATTGCACTACACCCGGCACAGGACAGGGTAATCCGGCAGCCAACAGTTCGCCAGCAGAGATTAATCAGGCCATAATGTACCCCCCTGGTTCGCTTCGTGATTCGGAGACAACTTGTGGAAGGTCGCCTGCCGCGTAAGCTCGCAGCTATTCTGTACGCCGATGTGGTCGAATACAGTCGGCTGACGGGCGAGGACGAGGACGCGACCCATCGCAGGCTGAGTGAATACCTGGATCTGATTTCCCGCACTGTCGAGCACCATCACGGTCAGGTCATGCACTACGCGGGGGATGCCGTGCTTGCCATGTTCACGGCGGTGGTGGATGCGCTCGCTTGCGCAGTGCAAATCCAGCGAGACCTGAATAGTAGCAACAGCGATCTGCCCGACGAGCGCAAGCTCCGATTCCGCGTCGGCGTCAATATGGGGGACGTCATCGAGGACCGGGGGGACATCTACGGGGACGGGGTAAATGTCGCCGCCCGGCTTGAGACCTTGGCCGATCCCGGTGGGATCTGCATCTCCGAATCCGTATACACAGCAGCAGGCAACAAGCTGCCGCTCGAGTATGCGTACATGGGCGAGCAGTCCGTTAAGAACATCGCCCAACCGGTGCGCACCTATCGGGCACTTCTTGATTTCGGTAAGGAAGCGCAGGTTGTCAGCACGGATCCCGGAACGGCCCGGTCGACCCGCAAAATCGGCATCTTTGCAGCAGCGTTAATAGTTCTCACTGCCGGCGCGGGCATCGCTATATGGCAGGTGATGGACGTGTCGAAGAGGGACCGGACGGCCGATCAGAGCGCAACCGCTTACGTATCCGACAAGCCGACCATCGCCGTGCTGCCCTTCGCCAACATGAGCGCAGACCCTGAGCAGGAGTATTTCAGCGATGGCATTACGGATGACCTCATCACCGACCTGTCCAAGGTGTCGGGTCTTTTCGTCATCGCGCGAAACTCCGTGTTCACATACAAAGGCAAGAATGCAAAGGTGGAGCAGATCGGAAAAGACCTTGGTGTTCGCTACGTACTCGAAGGCAGCGTGCGCCGCGTGGGCAACAACATCCGCATCAACGCACAACTCATCGACACTAACACCGGTGGGCATTTGTGGGCGGAGCGTTATGACGGTTCCATAGTTGATGTCTTCAAATTACAGGACAAAGTCACGAGCACCATCGTGGCGGCGCTCAAGGTCGAGTTGACACCTCGAGAACAGGTGGTGACCGAGGATCGTGGTACAAACAACATCGCAGCCTACGACATTTTCTTGCGAGGATGGGAACATCTTCTCAGAAAGAGCCCGGAGGATGCTGCAAAGGCGATCGGGCTGTTTGAACAGGCACTAATACTCGATCCGAATTACTCTCGCGCCTACGCGGCATTGGCGCAAGCGTACTGGGACAACAGTCTCGATCCGAAGTTTAACTCACTGATGGGTTTTGATACCGGACAGGACGACACGAGCTTTGCCGTTGATATTACTGCGTGGAAATATTTACAAAAAGTGCGTAGCGACAACTTGTCGCAAGCTCATACGCTCAGTGCGCGGATGCTGCAGCGCCAGCGTCGATTCGACGAGGCCATGCGTGCAGCGGAGCGAGCCGTCAATCTCGGTCCGAACGATCCAGCCGCATACGACGTGCTCATCGAAAATCTGATCTACTCGGGTAGAGCGCAGGAGGCCCTCAATCTTGTCGATGAATCTATAGGCCTGGATCCTGGTTTGCCGGCCGAAAAGCTTTTTCTGAAAGGAATGGCTAACTACGCACTGGGGCGCTTGAAGACCGCACTTTCTTCAATTGAGCGAGCGCGATCTCACAATCCGCGGCAGACTCGGTACGCTGCCATTCAAGCAGCCGCGCTTGCCGAGCTTGGCCGCATTGACGAAGCCGAGGCAGCTCTAAAAGAATATCTGCGCGGATTGGTAACCTATACCACCCTCAATTGGACGATGTTCTATTGGCCCTTCCAGGAGCGCCAGGACGCCGAACGCATGGCAAGCAGCTTACTTAAGGTCGGATTGCGTTCATCACCCGAAGCATATTATTTCGTGGCCCAAGAGGATCGATTGACCAGTGAACAGATCGGACATGTGGTCTCGAACGCGACCATGGTGGGCGTGGACCGCGGTCCAACCGGGTTGGAAGAGGAATTGGAGGTAACACGTGACAAGGATGCGCAGATCACTCGACAAGAATTCCTAACCTATTTTCGGGATGGAAGAACGCACATAGAAGACGCTCTTCTATGTGATCCCTGGTGGGAGTTCGGCGACTACTGCATTGCGATCTACCGAAACAGCAATGGAACGGCAGACGCGCGGGACGAGTATGTCTTCTTTACTCTGGCAAGCATTTTTACCTTCTCCGTCTTCGAGTCGCCGAATCCCTGAGCGCGGATTCGTTGTACAAATACATTCTCAAACGTCTTGTTCTGGCCATCCCGACCGTCATCGGGGCCGCTGCCATTGTCTTTTTTCTGTCCCGTCTGATACCCGGAGATGTCTGCGAAGTACGCCTGCTGGACATGGGGATGAACGCAGATTTGGGGTTGATCGAACTTTGTCGAGACAATCTCGGTCTGAACGACCCTGTGCTCGTTCAGTTTGCGCGTTTTCTTAAGGGTCTCGTAACATTCGATCTTGGTAATTCCCACTGGACGGGCAACCCGGTCGAAGCAGAAATTAAACTCAGATTCGCGTTATCACTTCAGCTGGCGATCATGGCGACCATGGTCTCAGTCGTGATCGCAGTACCCCTCGGTATCATTGCCGCTGTCAAACAGGATACGTGGATCGATTATGTAGTTCGGACCATCAGCATCGCCGGCGTCGCCATGCCGTCCTTCTGGGTCGGCATACTCCTCGTGTTGGGGTTGCTGATTTTCTCCCAGGCGTGGTTCGGCGAACCGTGGATGCCGCCGATTGAGTATGTATCGGTATTCGAGGATCCGGTTGCAAACCTGTCGCAACTGATCTGGCCGGCCATTGCCGTGGGATACAGGTATGCGGCGGTGACGGCAAGAATGACCCGATCAGCCCTTCTCGATGTCATCCGGGAAGATTACGTACGAACCGCGCGATCCAAGGGCCTCTCCGAGTTTGTCGTCATCAACCGCCACGCACTGATGAATGCGTTCTTTCCCGTGCTCACGGTCATCGGTGCGGAGCTCGCCTTTCTCATGGGCGGACTCGTAGTCACTGAACAGGTATTCAACCTCAATGGTCTCGCCCGGCTGTTGCTGGAATCTGTTCTCAATCAGGATTACGAAATGACCCAGGCGTTGGTCATGGTCGTGGTCACGGTTTTCGTGTTCGTCAACCTGGTGGTGGACTTGCTCTACGCCTGGCTGGATCCACGCATCCGCTACAGTTGAGATTCGGGGCCGGTTGCCCGCCGCCGCTCAATCGGCGACCTGAACCACGCCCTCGGCGGCGAGTCCGTCCACCTCCGTAGCCGTGTAACCCAACAAGCCTTCCAATACAGAGCGCGTGTGCTCGCCCAACCGCGGCGCCGGATTCGCCGGCAACTCCGTGGCTGCCGACAAATGCGGCGGTGTACGCGCGAATCGGTACTCGCCGACCTCCGGATCGTCCACAGCCATGAGCATGCCGCGGGCTTCCACCTGCGGGCATTCGAACACATCCTCGGCGGTGTACACGGGCCCGGTGGGCACACCGATGTCGTTCAGCTTGTCTACCACTTCGGCACGAGTCAGGTTTTCCATCCAGGCATCGATGATGGGATCCAGAAACTCGCGGTTAGCCGCCCGCGCGGGGCCCGAGCAGGTGCGTTCGTCGCCGGCGAGCTCCGGATGACCCATAACCTCGGCCAACCGGCCCCAGATGCGTTCGTCGGGAACGTTGAGCGCAATGTAGCCGTCTTTGGTGCGGTAAGCGCCCCGCGGATAGGCATTGCGCGGCCGTCCCCGGTGGGGCGACTGTCCTGCCACGGAAAATAGCGCCAGCATGGATTCGTTCAACGACAGCATATTGTCGTACATGGCGGAATCCACCATCTGGCCTTCGCCGGTGCGCTCGCGCATGAACAGCGCCTGCATGACGCCGTAGGCGGTGACCATGCCGGAGTAGATGTCCGCCATGCCGTAGATGGTCCAGGACGGTGGCTTATCTTCATATCCCACCAGATGCATGATGCCGCTCATGGCTTCGGCGACGATGTCGAAGGCGGGCCGATCCCCATAGGGCCCCTGATAACCTTCCATGCGGCCGAATCCCGAAATGACCGCGTATATTAATCGCGGATTAATGGCTTTGAGATCGTCGTAGCCAAGCCCCATGCGTGTCAGAGCTCCGGGCCGTAAGTTATTCACCAGCACATCGGACTCGGCCATCAGGCGCCGGAAGACTTCTTTGCCGGCATCGCTGCGCATATCCAGGGCAACGCTCTTCTTGTTGCGGTTGTAGCCCATGAACCCCGCGGCCTTTTTGTTTCCATCGCGTTCGGCGAAAGGCGGCATGGCGCGGCGCGGATCGCCGCTGCCGGGTCGTTCGATCTTGATCACTTCCGCGCCGGCATCGCCGAGCAGCATGGTGCAGTAAGGGCCGGCCATGTACTGGTCGGTGCCGACGACGCGAATTCCACTCAATGGTCGTTGCATGGCCGATTTAATCTCCGATCCATTCGATGACTGTGGACACGCCCATGCCGACGCCCACGCACAGAGTCGCGAGGCCGTAGAAGGGTCGTTTGGCATGCGGGGCGCGCCGCTTCATCTCGTGAAGCAGCGTCACCAGCAGGCGCGCGCCGGAACACCCGGTGGGATGGCCGAGAGCGATGGCGCCGCCGTTCACATTGACGCGATCCTCCGACAAACCCAGCTGGCGCATGCAGCCAATGGTCTGGGCGGCAAAAGCCTCGTTGAGCTCCACCAGCTCGATGTCGTCGACGGTCAAGCCCAGGCGCCGCAACAGCTTCTCCGTCGCCGGCACCGGCCCGAGTCCCATCAGCCCGGGATCCACACCGGCGGCCGCGGATCCCAACCATCGCGCCATGGGTTTGAGCCCGAGGCTTTGCGCCTGTTCCCGGCTGCTCAGGAGCAGAGCGGCCGCACCGTCGTTGATGCCGCTGGAGTTGCCCGCCGTGACCGTGCCGCCTTTGCGAAAAGCCGGGGCAAGGCCGGCGAGATTTTCGAGGCTGGTGGCGAGCTCGAAGCCATCGTCGAGCTTACGGTAACGGGGATGCTCGTCGGTATCGACGACGGTGACGCTGCCCTTGCGCCCGCTTACCGAGACCGGCGCGATCTCTTCGCGGAAATTGCCGGCGTTGAGCGCGGCCACGGCGCGGCGCTGACTCTCCAGCGCGTAGTGATCCTGGTCCTCTCGGGTGATCTGCATCTGCTCGGCGACGTTCTCCGCTGTCTCGCCGAGGCTGACGATGGGATAGAGCGCATCCATGCGTGGATTATTGAAGCGCCAGCCTACCGTGGTATCCCACATCTTCGGCGCCTGATTGGTGGGTACCCGCTCGGGCTTGGCCATCGCCCAGGGCGCGCGGCTCATGCACTCGACGCCGCTGCCGATGTAGAGGCTGCCCTCCCCGGCAAGAATCGACTTGGCCGCCTGATTCACCGCCTCCAGCGCCGATGCGCAGTTGCGATTCACCGTCACGCCGGGCACTTCGGTGGGGAAGCCCGCCAGCAGCACCGCCATGCGGGCGACGTCACGATTGTCCTCGCCCGCCTGATTGCCGCAACCGGCGTATACGTCTTCGATTGCCGCCGGGTCGATCCCCGTACGCTCCATCAGCGCGCCATAGGTATGCGCGAGCAAATCGTCGGGCCGTACCGTCGAAAGCCCACCCCCGAACCGGCCTATGGGCGTTCGCACGCCATCGATGATGACAACTTCGGTCATCGCCATCCCTCCTCCAGGATTGGATTGTCTGGATTGTATCCCATGGAGTCGTCCCCTCCTCTACCCAGATCAACCGGTAGTCGTCGTCAGGGACGGTACATGCCCACACCGATGGCGATGTCTTCCCACTCGGCGTAGGTATCGGCGAGGTACTTTCTGTAATTCTTGCGATTCAGATATTTCACGGTCGTGCCGAAAGCGGCCAGCTTCTCGATGACCTCGGGGTCGCGCATGGCTCTCGCGAAGATGGTCTCCAGCTGCCGAGTGAGGAGCCCCGGCGTGCCCTTGGGCACTACGATGCCGCGATCGGTACTGAATACGACCTCGACGCCCTGCTCCGTCAAGGTTCTGACATTGGGATGCTGGGGGTTGCGTTGCGTCGTGCTGATCCCCAGCGCCTTCAGCTTGTTCTCGTCGATATATCCTCTGGCGGCGGCAAAATTTATCTCGCCGATGGCAATGTCCGAGTTGAGCAATGCCTGGATCCGTTCCTGATCGCCGTTGTAATTGAAGTGCTCGAAGCGAATATCCGCGGCGTGCTCCAGCATCAGCAACAGAAAATGGCTGGTGGAACCGAGGCTGCTGCCGGTGACAATCGTGTCGGGAGCCTGTTTTGCAGCTGCCACCAATCCGGGAATGTCGTCATAGGTGGTTTTCATGCTGGCGCCGACGATGGCGGGGGTGGTGGTCAGCAGTGCGATGGGATCGAAAGCATCCCAGGTGAACTTCAAGCGGCCAATGAAATAGCTCGTCATGATGCTCTGGTGGATGGCCAGCATCGTGCAGCCATCGGGCTTCGCCCGCTCGACCTGCTTGGCACCCTTGGCGCCCCCTTGCCCATTGACGTTGACTATCTGCAAACGGGGCGCCGCGCCCACATTGTTCGCCGATGCGACGATGACCCGGTAGATGACGTCGGTGCTGCCTCCCCGGGCCCAGGGCACGACGAGTTTCGCCGACTCACAGGGAAACTCCTGGCTCCACGCGGGTGTGCTGGTAAGCACGAGAGCCACAGCGATGGCCCCTAAGATGTGATTTCGTGTCATCCTTCTCGCAACTGCGGTGCGTGACTGGCCGTGGGATCCACCTTCCAACCGTTGAGGTGGTGCTTGACGAGCGATCGGATCCCCACGGCAATGAGAAGAATACCCAGTCCGATGCGCACGGGGCCACCCATCATGAACGCCGGCAGAGAGAGGCTTATCATGAAGACGGCTGGATAAAGAAGCGTCCACGTTCT
>JAACFO010000158.1 GCA_009937425.1 Gammaproteobacteria bacterium | reverse complement strand
CCACCATCGCGGCGAAGGCCCGCCCCGCGGGGACCAGTCCAGATCCCCAGGCTGCTTCAAGCCAGCGTCTTTGACGCAATTTCGTATACGTCTTTCGACAGTTTTCCCGTTCCCAGGATCCGCTCGAGCTCGGTCTTCATGAGTTCCTGCCTGGCTTGGTCGAATTTGCGCCAGCGGCTGAAGGCTCCCATCAGCCTGGCGGCCACCTGCGGGTTGATGGCATCGATTTCAATCACCCGATCGGCGAGAAAGCCGTAGCCGGCGCCGCTGGCAGCGTGGAAACGCACCTGGTTTCCGTGACAGAAGGCGCCGATCAAGGATCGCACCTTATTGGGATTACGGCGATCGAAGGCCGGGTGCTCCATGAGCTTCTCCACCGATGCGAGGGTGCCCGGCAGCTGCGACATTGCCTGCAGGCTGAACCACTTGTCGAGCACCAGGGTGTCGTGTTTCCAGCGCTCGTGGAACTCGGCGATGGCCTGCCCGCGTTCCGGGCAGTCGCTATGGGTGAAGCAGGCCAGCGCCGCGAGCACGTCGGTCATGTTATCGGCCTGCCGGAATTGCGACATGCACCAGCCACGCAGTTCCGCATTGTCCAACTCCATTAAATAGGACAGGCACACATTCTTCAGGCTGCGGCGCCCGGCGGACTCGGCGTCATAGCGGTAGGCTTCGTTGCTCAAGTTGGCGCGATAGAGCTGGCGAAATTCATCCTCCCGTTCCCTGGCCAGGCTCTGGCGCATGTCCTGACGCGCAGCGTGAATGGCGTCCACGTCGATGCTGGGTAAGCGGTCGGCGAGGTAGGATTCGCTGGGGAGCATCAGTGCCTCGGCGATGAGCGCCCGATCCAGCCGTTGCTCTGTCAGGGTTGCGGTGAACGAGTTTAGAAACGCGGCATCGAGGCTGAATTGCCGGCCTTGGCGATGATTGTCGATCTGGCGCACAAGGGCCTTGGCGGCCAACTCCTGGGCGGCATCCCATCGATTGAAGGCGTCGCTATCGTGCCCGGCGAGAAAGGCGAGGGCGGCATCGTCGCGGTGGGCGTCCACCGTAACAGGCGCGGACAGACCGCGGGCCACGGAAGCAACCGGCTGTTCGGCGACGTTGTCGAAGCGCAAGCTCTGCTCGCTCTCGGTGAGACTGATCACCAGTTCACGGGCGCCGGCTTCGGATCCGCCTTGTAACTGGAGCTCCATGTCTTGACCGGCGGAATCGAGCAAACCGATCCGCAGCGGTATATGAAAGGGTTTCTTTTCAGGCTGGCCCGGGGTCGCCGGACAACTCTGGGAGAGTGCAAGCGTGAACGTTTTCGCGTCGCTATTATAACTGCCGCTTACCCCAACCGTCGGTGTGCCGGCCTGGCTGTACCACAATCGAAATTGCGACAGATCTTCGCCGTTGGCATCTTCCATGGACTTGACGAAGTCTTCCGTGGTGACGGCCTCGCCGTCGTGGCGCTGAAAATACAAATCCATGCCTTTACGGAATCCGTCGGCACCGAGCAGAGTATGCATCATGCGGATCACTTCGGCGCCTTTGTTGTAAATCGTGACGGTGTAAAAATTACTGATCTCCATGTAGGAGGCCGGCCGCACGGGGTGTGCCATGGGTCCGGCGTCTTCGGCGAACTGGTGGGTGCGCAGTACACGCACCTCCTGGATGCGCTTGACCGCGGCGGAGGTCATGTCGGCGGAAAATTCCTGATCCCGGAACACCGTGAGCCCTTCTTTGAGGCTCAACTGAAACCAGTCTCGGCAAGTGACGCGATTCCCTGTCCAGTTGTGAAAATACTCGTGGGCGATAACCCCTTCGATGCCGGCGAAGTCGCTATCGGTGGCGGTCTCGGGTTTCGCCAGCACGTATTTCGAATTGAATACGTTGAGCCCCTTGTTCTCCATGGCGCCCATGTTGAAGTCGTCCACGGCGACGATCATGAAAATATCCAGATCGTATTCGAGCCCGTAAACTTCCTCGTCCCAACGCATCGCCTTCTTGAGCGACGCCATGGCGTGATCGCATTTGTCGGCATTGTGCTTTTCGACGTAGATCCGCAGTGTGATGCCGCGCCCGCTTCGGGTAGTGAAGCGATCTTCAACGCATGCCAGGTCGCCTGCCACCAGGGCAAATAAATAGGACGGTTTCCTGAAGGGATCCTGCCACTTCACCCAATGGCGGTTGTCGTCGAGCACCCCATCCTCCACGGGATTACCGTTGGAGAGAAGCACCGGATAGCGATCGCGGTCGGCAACGATGGTCGTCGTGAAGCGCGCCATGACGTCGGGCCGGTCTGGAAACCAGGTGATTTTGCGGAATCCTTCCGCCTCGCACTGGGTGCAGAAGTTGCCGCTGGACGTGTAAAGCCCTTCCAGGGAGGTGTTCGCCTGGGGGCGAATGCGCGCGCAGGTCTTCAGCGTAAAGGCGTCGGGGACGTCGCGAATGACCAGTGAACCGTCGTCCAAGCGGTAACGGTCATCGCCTACGGGGGCATCGTCGATGGAGATGGAGACCAGTTCCAGTTCCTGTCCATCGAGAACCAGGTCGTTGTGGGACTTGGCGCTCGCGGGGTTTCGCTCGAGCGTCAGGGTGGAGCTGACCAGGGTGGTCTCCTCGCCCAGCTCGAAGCGCAGGTCTACCTCCTCGATGAGAAATGGCGGCGGCGTGTAGTCCTTCAAGAAAACTGTCTTCGGCGTGTCGCTGGTCATGATGATGTGTAAGCGCGTTCCTGAATTATTATGCTGGCGATTATACTTGACCCGCTTCGGACAGGGATTTACGCAGGTTCATGGTTATAGACGACGGCGCCGCGCCATTATCGAAGTCTCAGCGCAAACGCGACGCACTTGCCTTGCAGGCCCTGGCCGATGAGCTGATACGGCTTTCGCCGTCGCAGCTCGAAAGCGTGCCACTTGCCGAGGATCTGCGCGCGGCGGTGATCAGCGGGCGGGACCTCAGCCGCGGGGCCTACCGCCGTCAAGTGCGCTATCTGGGGCGTTTGCTGCGCGACATGGACATAACCCCGATCAGAAACGCCGTCGATGCTTACCGCAGCGCGAGTCACGAGGACAAGGCGCGCCTCAAGCGTCTGGAGCGCTGGCGTGAGCGCCTGTTGGAGGAGGGGGATGCGGCGGTTGCAGAGTTACTCGAGGAGTTCCCCGGCGCCGATCCCCAGCAGCTGCGCCAGCTGCTGCGAAATGCCCGCAAGGAGCACGAGGCAGGCCGCACACCGCGTAGCTTTCGCCAGCTGTTCCGCTTTCTGAGGGAGCTCTGAATTGCCCGGCGCAACCCTTGGCCGTGCCGTGGGGGGTGCCGTTGTCGTGGCCCTGGGCCTGATGGCGGCTGCCGGCGCGGCCGCCGATGGCGAGTCACCGGGCCAACGGCCGCGCAGTGATATCGTGGAGCTTCTCGGGGCGGCGCCCCAGGGCTTCGCCAGGGCCATGTTGCCGCGCCCATTCCGCTTTCCCGGGGACCATGGTGCGCACAACGATTTTCGCAGCGAGTGGTGGTACTACACTGGCAACCTGGCCACCGGCGGTGGGCGGCGCTTTGCCTTTCAGCTGACCTTTTTTCGATTCGCTCTGTCGCCCCAGGCGCCTGTGCGCGCCTCGGCCTGGGCCAGTAACCAGGTCTACATGGCGCATTTCGCCGTGACCGACGTTGCCGGGGAGCGCTTTCACGCCGCCGAGCGCTTCAGCCGCGGGGCCCTGGAACTGGCCGGGGTAGAGGCGGACCCGTTCCGTGTCTGGTTGGGAAACTGGCAGGCCAGTGCCGCCGGGGCGTTTTTCCCCCAGACCCTTCGCGCCGATGACGGCGGTTACGCCATCGACCTGCGCCTCGATGGTGGCAAGCCCCTGATTCTCAACGGCGATGCGGGCCTCAGTCAGAAGAGCGCCGAGCCGGGCAACGCGTCCTACTACTATTCCATACCGCGTATCGCCGTGAGCGGCAGCCTCGCCACCCCCGACGGTCTCTGGCAAGTCGACGGCGCGGCCTGGTTTGACCGGGAGTGGAGTTCCAGCGCGCTGGCTGCGGACCAGGTTGGCTGGGACTGGTTTGCGCTGCAGCTTTCCGATGGCCGCGATCTGATGGTCTATCGGCTGCGTTCACGGGACGGTGGCACCGATCCCCATAGTGCCGGCACCCTGGTGGAGGCCAGTGGGCAAGCCCTGGGTCTCGGCGCGCAGGACTTCATACTGGATGAACTGGATCACTGGCGCAGTCCAGGCAGCGGTGCGCGCTATCCGTCGCGCTGGCGTTTGCGCGTGCCCGGCGCCGCCATCGATGTGGAGATCATCCCCGAGATCCCTGATCAGGAACTCGATCTCGCCTTTCGCTATTGGGAAGGCGCGTCCCGGGTGACCGGAACATCGGCCTCCGCCCAGGTCAGCGGCCACGGTCACGTAGAGCTCACGGGCTATGCTCCCGGCGGGGTCGTGATGCCCCGGTGACGAGGAAGAAATGTCACATTGTGGGCGCCGTCGATTGTTTAACGCCGCTGAATTTGTTAGCGTATTCCCCCGTGCGAAGGCCGGGCCCCCGGCCTCGTGCACGGAGTTAAATGTCTCGATTTATCTTTATTACGGGCGGTGTCGTGTCCTCATTGGGCAAGGGCATTGCCTCCGCCTCGTTAGCTGCCATCCTCGAAGCCCGCGGCATCCGGGTAACCCTGGTGAAGCTCGATCCATACATCAATGTAGATCCGGGCACCATGAATCCATTTCAACACGGCGAGGTCTTCGTCACCGAAGACGGTGCGGAAACGGATCTGGATCTCGGCCACTACGAGCGTTTTGCCCGCGTGACCATGGGCAAATTGAACAATTTCACCGCCGGTCAGATCTACGAGAGCGTCATCCGTAAGGAGCGTCGCGGCGAGTATGAGGGCGGTACCGTGCAGGTCATTCCTCACATCACCGACGAAATCAAATCCAGTATTTACAAAGCGGCCGGCGACGCCGAGGTGACGCTGGTGGAGATCGGCGGCACCGTCGGCGACATCGAATCCCTGCCGTTTCTGGAAACCATTCGCCAGATGCGCATCGAGTTGGGGGAGCGCATGTCCTTGTTCATTCATCTCACCCTGGTGCCCTACCTGCCCACCGCGGGTGAGATCAAGACCAAGCCCACCCAGCATTCAGTGAAGGAATTGCGCTCCATCGGAATTCAGCCCGATATTCTTCTGTGCCGCTGCGATAATCCGTTGCCGGAGAACGAGCGCAGAAAAATTGCGCTGTTTACCAACGTGCCCGAGCGCGCGGTCATTTCCGCGACGGACTCGGACAGCATCTACAAGATTCCGAGCATGTACCATCAGCAGGGTCTCGACGATTTGGTCGTGGAGAAGCTCGATCTGGACGTCCAGGATATCGATTTGTCGGAATGGGATGCCGTGGTCGAGGGACTGGAGAATCCAACCCGCGAGGTCAAGATTGCCATGGTCGGCAAATACGTGGACCTCACGGAATCCTACAAGTCGTTGAGCGAGGCGCTCAACCACGCGGGTATTCTGACGCGCACCCGAGTAAACATCGACTATGTGGATTCCGAGGACATCGAGCAGTCGGGCACGGAATGCCTGGCGGATATGGACGCGATTCTGGTGCCCGGAGGTTTCGGCAAGCGCGGTATCGAGGGCAAAATTCTGGCGGCGCGATACGCGCGGGAAAATCGCGTTCCCTACCTGGGCATATGCCTCGGCATGCAGGTGGCGGTGATCGAGTACGCGCGCCACAAGGCGGGACTCAAGGATGCCGACAGCACGGAATTCAATCCCGACACACCCTACCCGGTAATCGCTTTGATCACGGAATGGGTCAATCAAGGCGGTATGGTCGAGCAGCGTAACGAGGATTCCGATCTGGGCGGAACCATGCGTCTCGGCGCACAGAAGTGCCGGCTGCGGCGCGAGTCACGCAGTCGTTCGGTGTATGGCACCGACATCATCAACGAGCGCCACCGGCACCGTTACGAGTTCAACAACACCTATATGGATCCGCTGCAGGACGCTGGATTGCTGATCGCCGGAAAGACCATCGATGGCAATCTCGTTGAGGTGGCGGAAATTCCCGATCATCCATGGTTCATCGGCTGTCAATTTCACCCGGAGTTCACCTCGACGCCCCGGGATGGTCATCCTCTGTTTCGCGGTTTTATCGAAGCGGCGAGCACATACCATGAGGAGTTGGAGCGCGCCAGGAAGGTCGCCGATGTGGCCATCGCCGACGCATGAAGCTGTGTGATTTCGAGGTCGGGCTCCACCGGCCGCTGTTCGTCATCGCCGGTCCCTGCGTAATCGAGTCCGCGGCGATGGCGGAGGACACCGCCGGTGCGCTCAAAGCCATGGCGGCGGATATCGGCATCCCGTTTATCTACAAATCGTCTTTCGATAAGGCCAATCGCAGCTCCCACGAAAGTTATCGCGGTCCGGGCATCGACGAGGGCCTGAAGATCCTCGCCCACGTGCGCGAATCCATCGGCGTGCCAATTCTGACCGACGTGCACGAAGATACGCCGCTCGACGCCGTCGCCTCGGTGGTGGATGTGCTGCAGACGCCGGCATTCCTGTGCCGGCAGACGAATTTTATCCAGCGGGTCGCCGCTTGTGGTAAGCCCGTGAACATCAAGAAGGGGCAGTTCCTGTCGCCGTGGGAAATGCTCAACGTGGTCGAAAAAGCCAAGGCATCGGGAAACACACAAATCATGGTGTGCGAACGCGGTGCATCTTTTGGCTACAACACGCTGGTCTCGGACATGCGCGGGCTCGCGGTCATGCGCGAGACCGGTTGTCCGGTGGTCTTCGATGCCACCCATTCGGTGCAGCAACCGGGAGGACGCGGCACTTCTTCCGGCGGGCAACGAGAATTCGTGCCGGTGCTGGCGCGGGCCGCGGTGGCGGCGGGTGTCTCCGGCGTGTTCATGGAAACCCATCCCAATCCCGCCGAGGCTCTCAGCGACGGGCCCAATGCCTGGCCCCTGGATCGCATGGCGGTTTTGCTGGAAACACTGAAAGAGTTGGACACGGTGGTGAAAGGACGCGCATTCGAGGAATCCGCGCTGGGTCTGTCTGAGGGCGGTGCAAGCCGGACGTGAGCAGGATCCTCGACATTCGTGGCCGCGAAATCATCGATTCGCGGGGCAATCCGACGGTGGAAGCGGACGTCGTGTGCGAGGGCGGCGTCTTTGGCCGCGCCGCCGTGCCCTCGGGCGCCTCCACGGGACGCCGCGAGGCGCTGGAGCTGCGCGACGGCGATGCCGGACGTTATCTGGGAAAAGGCGTGAAAAAAGCCGTCGCCAATGTGGCTGGTCCGATACGCGATGCGCTGTTGGGAATGGACGCCAGCGCCCAGCGCGATATCGACGCGTGCATGATTTCCCTGGACGGCAGCCCCAACAAAGGTGCGCTTGGCGCCAATGCGATTCTGTCTGTGTCCCTGGCCTGCGCCAAGGCGGCGGCGGCGAGCAGCGACCAGGCGCTGTTCCGCTACCTGGGTGCGGGCCGCAACGATAACAGTCCGTGGCGCATGCCGGTGCCGATGATGAACATCATCAACGGTGGCGCCCACGCCGATAACAATGTGGACCTGCAGGAGTTCATGATCGTGCCGGTGGGGGCGGATTCCTTTGCCGAAGCGGTGCGCTGCGGTGTCGAAGTGTTCCACGCGCTCAAGTCTGTTTTGGCCGGCAAGGGGCTCGCGACGGCGGTGGGCGACGAAGGGGGGTTTGCGCCTGATCTCAAATCCAATCGCGAAGCGATCGAAATGATCCTGCAAGCTATCGACAAATCAGGCTATCGCGCGGGCACCGATGTGTGTCTTGCCCTGGATGCGGCGAGCTCTGAATTTTATCGCGACGGCCGCTATTGCCTGGATTCCGAGAACAAGTCGCTGGACGCTGACGCCTTCAGCGACTACCTGGCGGAGTGGGCGGATCAGTATCCCATCATCTCCATCGAGGATGGCATGGCGGAAGATGACTGGGATGGCTGGTTGGCGTTGACGAAGAAGCTCGGTGACAGAGTGCAGTTGGTGGGCGACGATCTGTTCGTCACCGATCCGGACACCATAAGAACCGGTATCGAACGTGGCGTCGCCAACTCCGTGCTCATCAAGGTCAATCAGATCGGTACCTTGTCGGAAACCTTCGATGCCATCGATACGGCCATGAAGGCGGACTACACGGTGGTGATTTCCCATCGTTCGGGGGAGACTGAGGACACGACCATCGCCGATCTGGCGGTGGCCAGCGGTGCCGGACAGATCAAGACCGGCTCCCTGTCACGCTCGGATCGGGTCGCCAAATACAACCGCTTGTTGCGTATCGAGGAAGATCTAGCGCCGGGTGGTCAATGCGTCTACCCCGGGCGAAAAGCCTTCTACACTATTACATCAACGTGAAAGCACTCATCGTATTGTTGGTCTCGCTGCTCGCCCTGGTGCAGTTCCGCCTGTGGGTGGGTGAGGAAAGCCTCGCCGAGGTCTGGCGTCTGCGCCAGGCAATCGAACATCAAAGTTCGGAAAATGCCCTGTTCAAGAGCCGCAACCAGCGACTGGAAGCGGAAGTGCACGACCTCAAGAATGGACTCGAGGCGGTGGAGGAGCGCGCCCGCCTCGAATTGGGCATGGTCCGTCGGGACGAGATTTACTTTTTGATTGTCGAGGATTGATTTCCCCCTCACCCCAGCCCTCTCCCCCAAAGGGGGAGAGGGGGAAGAGGGGAGCAACTCTTATTCCCTCTCCCCGAACGGGGGTGAGAGAAGAGGGGAGCAGCTCT
>JAACFO010000157.1 GCA_009937425.1 Gammaproteobacteria bacterium | reverse complement strand
CTTTAATCCATTGATAAAACGGAATATTCGCTTTCTTTTTAATGTAATTTATGAAGTTGCATGCTCGATTCTCAGCAGCACGGCAGAAAGTCCCGTCGAGAAATTTTACATGCGAGTGGGAAGGCACTTCCCCTGACGCCCGAGCCCTTTGAATGCGGGACCTTCTCACAGATGGCATAGGTGTTGCACGTACCTGGGTGGGACCATTATCCAGCCGGCGACGCCGCGGAACGGCCGACTACCGGCCGGGTAATGGCGCCTGGTGTCCACGAGCCCTGTGGTTCGGCCTTCACGGTCTGGGTTCTGGATGTCGTTACCTTTCGTCCGATTCGCTTCCCCTCGGACGTAAGCCACACGCCGCCCGCTCGGGCGGCGTGTCCTTTTCGACACGCGAAAAGAAGCCCCGGCGGGGTGATGTATCAGCTTGGGAGAGGTGCTCTGTGGAGCGGGGTAGGGAGGGAGTAGTCAGATGGGATTCGGGCTCTTATCAGCCCGGGGCGAGACCACCACCCGGTTCCGGTGGCCGGCGCCGCTATACGGCACCCGGCCAGGGCCTGGCAGTGGGGTCTTTTTGCCCCGATCTATGGTCGTTTTAGAAGCCGGCCTGTGCCTGAAGAGAGGTCATTCCCTGGGATTTGCGGAATTGCAGCAAACGCAGGGTGTCCCGGCGGTCTTTCAGCAGCTGACGCAGGTAGGACTGGGCAACCTTGGTGCTGTGCTCGGGGGCGACGGGCGCCTCGGTGAGCATGGCGTCCAGGCCTGAGATTTCCTCGACCAGCTGATCTTCGGTCCAACGTATGACTGTGTTCATTTTCAGTTCCCCTCTGAAAGTTGCGATGACGGTTCCAAATCTGACTAATACCTATGCGGATGCCGTGCCAACTCGGTGGAGAACGTGAGGTCCATCACAGAAAATTGCGATCCGTGAAAGAAATCGTGAACTCACGCAAACGGGGTAGCCACTTGCCCGCCGCCCGACGTTGCCACCCCCTGCAAAGTGTGAAGTCCGTTGCCCGGGCGTGTCGGTGGGTGAACAGGCTGTCGAAAAATCAACGATCGCCATTTGTGGGTACAATTGCGCCACTTTGCTGGCCCTCAGGCATAAGAACCAACGTACCGGGGAGGACGTATAAGCGATGGATTTCGATACTCTGGACATAGCGCGCCTGCGGGGGCTCGCGGGAAACAAGTGGCGGCGCTACGGGGATGAGGTCTTGCCGGCCTGGGTGGCGGACATGGATTTTCTGCAGGCGGCGCCCATTCGCGACTACGTCAGCCACGCCGGCGCCACGGGGGATCTGGGCTACCCCTTCGGGGAAAGCGCCGGACCCTTGAAGGAGCTGTTCGCCGAACGCGCCATGCGGCGTTACGGCTGGAGTGTCGACACCGAGCATGTTGACCTCATCATCGACGTGGTCCAGGGGCTCTACCTGGGGCTCGACATCTATTGCGAGCCCGGCGGCGGCGCCATCATCCCAACGCCCATCTACCCCTACTTCCTGACCGCCGCCGAAGAGAACGGCCGGCGCGCCATCGCAAACCCGCTGGTGCTGGACGGCACGCGCTTTGTTTACGACATGGATGCCCTGGAAGCGTCCATCGATGATACGACCCAGGTGCTCATGGTCTGCAACCCGCACAACCCCACTGGCCGGGTTTTCGAGCGCAAGGAGCTCGAGGCACTCGCAGAGGTGGCGTTGCGCCACGATCTGACGGTCATCGCCGATGAAATCTTCGCCGACGTCGTGTACGAAGGGCATCAATACATCCCATTCGCAACTCTGAGCCCGGAGATCGCCGCGCGCACGGTAACGTTTCACTCGGCCACCAAGGCGTTCAATCTCGGCGGCATCCGCATCGCCGTAGCGGTATTCGGCAGCGACGCACTGCACGATCGATTCAAGAACGTCCCCCGACGCAGCCTGGGCGGTCACAACTGTCTCGGAATACCCCTCACACGCATTGCCTGGCAGCAATGCGACGACTGGCTTGCCGGTGTCGTATCGTATCTTCAGGGCAACCGGGACTTCGTCACCGAGTTTCTCGCCCGTCGCATGCCGGCAGTCGGCTACGTCGCCCCCGAAGCGACCTTCTTCGCCTGGATGGATTGCAGGGAACTGGATTTACCGGGCGGACCCTACGAGTATTTCCTCGAGCACGCGAAGGTGGGGCTGAGTGACGGTGTGCCTTTCGGGGAAGCGGGGAAGGGCTTCGCGCGCGTTAACTTCGCGACGCCGCGAAAACTGCTCGAGCAGATACTCGAGCGGATGGCTGATTCCATAGAGAAGAATGAGTGAGATAGAAGCAGAAGCAGAAGCGGTATCGATGCCGCTTCCCCCCGGGCGCTGGGTGCAGTGGATGCTTATTCGCTCGATTCGCTGGGGCACGCACGTTGCAGCCTTGATCGGCGTATTCCTGGTCGGCATATCCTGGCCCGCCGTGATCGCTTTAGCGATCTGCGTTATCACCGGCATGTTAGGCGTGACTCTGGCTTACCATCGGTACTTCGCACACCGCAGCTTCAACACCAGCCGATGGTTTCAGTTCTTTCTGGCCTTGTGGGGCGCGACCAGTTTGCAACGCGGACCGATCTGGTGGGCAGCGGTCCATCGACATCATCATCGTCATCCTGATACCGAGGATGACTGGCACACCCCGCTACATGGTTTCTGGCATGCGCACAACGGTTGGTTGGAATCGCCGCACATTCTCGATGTCAGCTACGACCGGGTGCCGGACCTTACCCGATATCCGGAAATGCGGTTCATCGATACCTTCTACCATATCCCCGCGCTGCTGATGATCGCGACCCTGGCAGCCATCGGCAGTTACCTGCAGGCGCACTATCCGGCACTGGGCACCAGCGCCTGGCAGATGGTGGTCTGGGGCTTTTTCGTTCGAACGGTGATCGTCTGGCATCTCACTTTCACGACAAACTCGGTGCTGCACCTGTGGGGATCACGGCGCTTCGATACGAATGACAATAGCCGCAACTCCTATGTGCTCGGCGTCATCAATCTCGGCGACGGCTTTCACAACAATCACCACCGCTACGCGATGTCGGCTCGCCACGGATTCTACTGGTGGGAATTCGACATCACTTACTATCTGATCAAGTTCTTGGAGGCGCTGCGCCTCGTGCGAGATGTCAAGACGCCGCCGGCCGACGTGCTCGAAGAGGGGCGCGCTCAGCACGGATAGAAGTCTGAGGCCGGGGGATCGGCAGTTCGCGGTTGACTGGTGACCTATCGCGCGACCCCGCGAAATCCGTTTGGGCAGATACACAACCGGGTGGCTGAATCAATCGAGAAGTAAGCATGCCGTGCCGGGGCGATGCTGCGCCGGAAAAATTACCATTCACTTACAGCTGCCGCCCAGCGCTTTTTCGACGGCACCCGTCACTCTACACTCAATTCCACAAAAACCACTATCAACGGAATGATGTAGGGGAACTGATTGTGATCCACATACTAATCGCAGACCAGCAAACACTCATGCGCAGCGGTATCCGACGGTTGCTCAACGACGAGTCTGACCTGTCGGTGGTCGCCGAGGCAGGCAGAATTGAGCAGGTGCTTGCCACTATTCGACTCAGTAAAGTCGACGTCATACTGATGGACATGAACCTGCCCGGCATGGACAGTGTCGAATCCACGCGGCGCCTTCTGCGTGTCAACGAAGAATTGAGAATTATCGTACTCGGCCCTCACGAGAGCGGCCCCTATCCCGTGCATTTGTTCAAGGCCGGAATTGCCGGTTATTTGACCAAAGCGAGCAGCGGCGAAGAGATGCTTGTTTGCATTCGAAAAGTAGCTCGGGGGCAACGCCACGTAAGTGCCGATGTAGCGCAAACGCTGCTGTTGGATCATATGCAGGACGGCAATTCACCTCTCGGTTGTCTGACCCAGCGAGAGTTGTCGGTGCTCGTGTTGTTGAGCCAGGGACATCATAGGCGGGAGATTTCCGACAAGCTCTGTGTCAGCCCCAAGACCGTCAGTACATATCGCACGCGTTTGATGCGCAAACTTGGTGCACGCAGCGATGTCGAGCTAACTCATTTGTCCTTACGACACGGTTTGATTTCGCCGAGCGAAGGGAGGGCGCCTTAGTGGAATGGTTGAGGCGATGATATTTGCACAGGCAGTGAAGATGCTGCCCTTGTGATTGTGTAGTCTTGAGCCTTAGGGCATTCTGTGAAAAGCGCGATTCGGCTGACTTTCGAAGCCATCGCGGTCGTGAGATTCTGGACTCCACTGTGTAGATCGGTGGCGGCGCTGGAGTCCCGGCCAAAAGAATAAGTAGTTGAAATGTCGGCAGCAACCGGGGGGTCTCTGCCATGCTCGTTCAATTTGTTGGAGCCGTGGGCGGTCAATCCACAACAACGGTTCGGGGGTGCTCGCTCGACCCGGCTTTCAATGTTGTGAAAAGGCACGGCATTCTCGTACTGGTGCTGACAATTCTCGTGGTCGGACTGTCATACGGTTCATGGACGTACGCCACGATGACCTGCTTCGTGCACTCCGGCGGTGTCTCCAATGCACCCGCGGACGGAGATACGCTGTGCTGGGCGGACGCGGAGCTTCCGAAACGCCCGCAGACCATCGAAGCGGAAATGGGACTGTCGTATATGTGCGATCCGAGTTGGTTCGCGTGCAGTCCGCTTAGCGGTTTTGAGGCTGGAATAGCAGGGGCAGGGGGTTGGAGTCCGCAGTTCTTCCTCATTGATGTTCAAATCCGCGCAACTTCTGACAGTCCGTGCTGTTTCGGTAGAGCGTATAAGTTTAACTATGATCCAGATGCTAGCCCGCGCCCCCCTCGATCTACAGTGGGTAAAAACTCAGGTCCGCCGTCATGCCCGATCCGTGCTGGCAACCCAATCAACGTCGCGACTGGCAATAACTACAACCGTGAAGTGGACTACCTTGGCTCGGGCGTCTTTCCATTGCGGTTCGAGCGCCACTACAACAGCATTTTAGGCGTGCAATCTCGGCGGCATGGTTGGCGATGGATGCATACCTACGAACGTGAGGTATTCCTTGATGACACTTCCGTTGTCTTATTGCGGGAGAGCGGCAAATCACTTTACTTCAAACAATCCGGCGACGGTTGGAATGGCGATCCTGACATACCAGGTCGGCTCACACGCTTGATGGACAGTAGCGGATTGCCCATGGGCTGGCAGTATGTTGATGCCAATGATTTTACTGAAATCTACGCTGAAAACGGCCAACTCCTTTCCATCTCGACACGGACAGGCTTCACACAATCGCTCACTTATGATGCATCAAATCGGTTAGCTCTAGTTACGGGGCCATTCGAGCGCACGCTCAGACTCAATTACGACGTTGATGGTCGGCTCGAGACCATGACCGATCCGGCGGGGAATCCTTATTCCTATACCTACAACGTAAATGGCAACCTCGCGAGTGTCACCTATCCCGATGAGACCCCGAGCGACCCGAGCGACAATCCAAGTCGGCGATACCACTACGAGGATGCCGCACACCCCGATGCCTTGACGGGTATCACCGATGAGCGCGGGGTATTGTATGTCACGTGGACCTATGACGCGCAGGGGCGGGCGACGTCCAGCAGCCGTGCCGGCGGCGCCGATCGCGTCACGCTCACCTACGATGACAGCACGGGAACAAGCACGCTCACCGACGCACTCGGTGAGGTGCGCACATACAGCTTCGAGACCACGCATGATCGCATCCAGGTGTCTGCGGTGAGTGGCGCCCCCTGTTCCTCGAGTTGTAGTAATTCGTTCGCCGGCTATTCATACGATGCAAACGGCTACCCGGCATCACGTACGGACCATAACGGGAATCTGACGACGTTCGTCTACGACGCTCGCGGCCTGGAGACCAGTCGAACAGAAGCCGTCGGGACACCCGAAGAACGCACGACCGCGGCTCGATGGCATACGATGTTCCGTCTTCCTGAACTCATAACAGCGCCTGGGAAATCGACGGCGTTCACGTACGACTCTCAAGGGCGCCTCTTGACGCGCACCGAAACTGACACGTTTTCCGGTCGTTCACGCACCGTAACGAATACATACAATGCCCGGGGACTTCTTGCGACACAGGATGGCCCGAGGACGGATGTCGCCGACGTCACCACCTTAGCTTACGACGCGCAAGGGAATCTTGCCGAAACAACAAACGCCTTGGATCACGCGAACCGATTCACAGACTATGATGCGCATGGCCGGCCGCTGAGGATGGAAGATCAGAATGGTCTCATCACCCTGCTCGCCTATGATTCACGGGGAAGGCTCATCAGCCGCGAAGCTGGCGGGCAATTAACCGGCATCGAGTACGACGGTGTCGGCAATGTCACCAGGACCAGTTTGCCGGGAGGAAGCATTCTCGTCTCGGAGTATGACGATGCAAACCGACTCGTGGCTATCGAGGACAATTTCGCCAACCGTACCGAATTCTCGCTCGATGCGATGGGAAATCGCATCGGTGAGACAGTACGCGACCCCACATCTGCCATCACGCGCAAGCGCTCTCGAGTGTTCGACACGTTCAATCGTCTGATTCAAACTATTGGCGGTGCGGACCAGTTGACAGAGTTCGAGTACGACTTGCAAGGAAATCAGACGGCAGTAATCGACGGAAACAACGCCCGCACCGTGAGCGGATACGATGCCCTCAACCGGCTCGTAACAATCATCGATCCAAACTCGGGGGAGACCACATTTGACTTCGATGACCGTGACAATCTCGTCTCCGTCACCGATGCTACCGGACTGGCGACGCACTTCACGTATGACGGACTCGAAAACCTCACCCTTCAGTCAAGCCCCGATACAGGTTTGACGCAGTTCGCGTACGATGCTGCAGGCAATCGGATTGCCCAGACAGATGCTCGCGGGGTAGAAGCGAACTTTAAGTATGACGCGCTCAATCGGCTGGTATTCATTGGGTATCCGGATACGGCAAAGAATATCGAGTTTGAGTATGACAGTGGGTCCAATGGCGTCGGGCGACTAACGCACATGACGGATGCGAGCGGTAGTACTGACATCGCCTACGACATTCGTGGAAATCTGGACTCAGAAACTCGCACCATCGATGGTGTTGCGTATGTAACAGCCTACACCTATGACAGCGCAGATCGCGTGCTGACCATCACCTACCCCAGTGGCACGATTGTGACGTACACCCGCGACGCCCTCGGGCGCATAGACACGGTCTCAGCCACCACGGATGGCGTCACTCAGTTACTCGCCTCGAATATTGCCTACCTTCCGTTCGGCCCTATGGAGGAATTCGACTACGGGAACGGCATCCCCCTCACCAGAGCGTTCGACCAAGACTACCGACTCATAGCTCAAACGGCAGGTGGCGTGCAAGATCTTTCGCTCGACTATGATTCAGCGAACAACATCACGACGTTGATCGATGGGCTGGACAGCGCGCGTAGCCAGAGCTTTGGCTACGATGGGCTCAATCGTCTGACCCGAGGAGAAGGCATTTACGGCATCCGAGACTACAGCTACGATGGCATTGGCAATCGCCTGAGCCTATCGAGCAGCGCCGGCCTGGACACCTACGACTTCGATTCCAATAGCCATCGACTGGAGGGCATCACCGGCCCCAATGGCACGTCATTTAGCTACGACGCAAACGGAAATACTGTCACGAAAGGACCACTCAGCTTCACTTACGACGATACAAATCGCATGACGGAAGCCCACGCGAGCGGCGTGCGGCTCGCGACGTACACATACAACGCCAGGGGGGAGCGGGTCAAGAAGACCGGCGAAGGAGGAAGCAGCACACCCACGGAGACTGTGCTCTTCAGCGATAATTTCTCCGCGCCCGACGGGACCGTAATCGACGACCTGGCAGGAGGTCAGTGGCTCGGTAAACGCCCCGAGGCGACGATTTCTGCCACCGTTGCTGCCGATGCCGCTCAAGTTGCGCCGGGTGAGGCTATTCGCACGTCAAAACTCTTTACCGACACCGGCGACTCAACCCTGGTGGTGCGTGCGAGACTCATGCAGGGCACTTTGGTGCTGAAGCGTCCCGGCCTGCGTCAGGGGGTGCGGATACGATTCAACGGCAAACGCCGGGTGGCAGTCACCAGTGGCGTCTTCAATGACGAGACGAAGAGCACAAAAACGATCTTCCGCCTTCCCGATCTGAGCCGCCACATCGATGTCGAATTGAGCATGCGCGCCGGAACTGCCCACGTGACGGTAACCGATGATCGGGGCAATACCTACGATACTGGAGATCTAAGCGGTGCGGCCTCAAGCTCGAATGACACCTATCGACTAAAACTTCGGGCCATCAAAGTTCGCGGCGGAGCAGTGCCTGGCTTTTTTGACGACGTACAGGTGAGTCGTGGACGTGATGTCGGATCCGCTGGCGCCATACACTTTGTCTTTGATCCGGACGGGAATCTTATAGGTGAATATGACGCCGTCGGCTCCTCGAAGGTTGAGTACGTTTACATTGAGAATCAGCCGCTCGCCATGATTCGAGGCGGCGCCATATACTACTACCACACCGATCAGCTGGGCACTCCACAAATCCTGACAGATTATGTCCAGGAAATCGTCTGGAGGGCGAACTATACTCCATTCGGTGACACGACATTTTCTGCGAATATTATCGACAATTCCTTGCGATTTCCGGGCCAGTACTTCGATGCCGAGGCGGGGCTGCATTACAACTACTTTCGGGACTATGACCCAGGGATAGGACGGTATCTGCAGAGCGACCCGATCGGTTTGGAGGGAGGCGCCAATCTATATTTATATGG
>JAACFO010000156.1 GCA_009937425.1 Gammaproteobacteria bacterium | reverse complement strand
GGATACTCGACAGCGGGTGATTCAGGGGCGCGATGAGAACGGTGTCGTAGGTATAAATCGGCTGATAGTCGATGTCGTCGGGCACCTCGAGCATCGACCCGACGGCGAAATCCACCTCATCGGCGCGCAACTGAGCGAGGCCGTCACGACCGGTGACGTTGTGCAGGCGCAGCCGAATACCCGGGTACTGCCTGGCAAATTCCGCCATCAGTTCCGGCAGGATGTACAGAATCGTGGATTCGCCGGCGGCGATGTTGAGCTCCCCGGAGGCCAGATCGCCGCGCCGTTCGGTGAAGGCATCGTATAGATGGTCGATGCCGTCCACCAATGGCAAGGCCAGCTCGTAGAGCACCTGCCCTTCCGGCGTCAGTGAGATCCGCGGCCCCTTGCGCTCGAACACAGTGACATCGAGTTCCTGCTCCAGGGCGCGTACCTGCAAAGACACCGATGGCTGGCTCAGAAACAGGCGCTCGGCGGCCTTGGAAATACTCTGGTTCTGGGCCGCATAGCAAAAGGCGCGCAACTGCTTGAGGCGGTTCTGCTTGTAGTAGAAGCGGCGGGATCCGGTGGCCATGGTCCAAGCCCTGATAGCGTGTCGGGACTTGTATTAACGTAGCCAATATTCAGGATTGAAACAATTGGTTTATTACCTGGCCCCTCTAGGCGATCAGCTTCTCCAGAATTCGCTCGTAGATCCGCGACAGCGTCTCGAGTTCCTCGACGCTGGTGTGTTCGTCGATGCTGTGGATGCTGGCATTGACCGGGCCGAGCTCGACCACCTGAGCGCCGCTGCGGGCAATGAAGCGGCCATCGGAGGTGCCGCCGCCGGTGGATGGATCGGCGGCAGCGCCGGTGATTTCCTGCACTGCCGCCTGAGTAGCATCCAACAACGCCCCCGGGCGGGTCAAAAAAGGCTCACCGGAGTGCCGCCAGCTGAGTTCGTATTCGAGACCGTGGTTGTTCAGCACCGATTCAACCCTTTGCCGAAGCCCGTCCGCAGTCAGCTGGGTCGAGTAACGGAAGTTGAACATCGCCTGCAAATGTCCGGGGATGACGTTGTCGGCGCCGGTGCCGGCGTTGACATTCGAGACCTGGAAGGAAGTTGGCGGAAAATCATCGTTGCCCCTATCCCATATTTCCGCGTCCAGCGCCGTCAGGGCCCGGGCGAAGCCATGGATGGGATTGACCGCCCGCTGGGCGTAGGCCACATGGCCCTGGGTGCCATGCACCCGCAGATCCCCATTGAGAGAACCGCGCCGGCCGTTACGCAGCCGGTCGCCGACGCGCTGGTGGCTCGATGGCTCGCCCACCAGGCACCAGTCGATGCCCTCGCCACGCTTATCCAGCTCCTGGAGCACGCGCACCGTCCCATCCACGGCCGGGCCTTCCTCGTCGCTGGTGATCAGCAACGCCACCCCGGCGCGGCTCTCGGAGTGGCTGGCGAAAAAGCGCTCACACGCGGTGATGAAAGCGGCAATGCTGCCTTTCATATCGGCGGCGCCGCGGCCATAGAGGAAACCGTCGCGCACCAGCGGCGCGAAGGGGGGAGACGACCATTGGGATTCCGGGCCCGTCGGCACCACGTCCGTGTGGCCGGCGAAGGCGAACAGTGGCCCCGGGCCGGCATTGCGCGCCCACAAGTTGCTGACCTCACCGAAATCGAGGGATTCGCAGACAAAACCCAGGGGCTCGAGGCGCTCGCGGATGAGTGCCTGGCAGCCGGCGTCGTCGGGGGTGACCGACGGGCGCGCGATCAAATCCAGGGCCAGGCGCAGTGTCGGTGTCACGTAGGAAGCTGCGGCATCAACCCTGTTCCTCGGCGTCCTCATCGGGAATCATGTAGCGAAACAGGTAGATCATTTGCGCGAATACGAACACGAACATCAGGCCGGTGAGGCCGAACAGTTTGAAATTTACCCACGCATCCGTGCTGAAGTTGTAAACGACGAACAGGTTGAGGGCCCCGAGGCACAGGAAAAACACCGCCCAGACCAGATTGAGCACGGCCCACACCCTGCCGGGGGGCTCGAACTTGGAATCAAAGAATCGTTGCACCAGGGTTTTGTGTCCGATGAACTGACTGCCAAGAAAGGCAACCGCCAGCACCCAGAAGAACACCGTGGATTTCCATTTGATATAGATTTCGTCCTGCAGCAACAGGGTCACGCCACCCATGGTCACCAGCAGTGCCAGGGTAATGAGATGGACCTTCTCTACCCGCCGCTGGCGGATCCAGTTGACAGCAACCTGAACACCGGTGGCGACGATGATGACCGCGGTGGCGGCGAGAATGCCCTGCGTGGGGTCGTCGTACCACTTGAACGTGAGGAAGAACAGGACAACCGGAAAAAAATCGAACAGCAGTTTCATATGGTGGAGCGCATACCCAGGGGGCGGACAGTATACTCCATCTGGTCCCGGCGCTGGGGCAGGGCTCGGCTGCTGTGGCTTCCCCGGGCGGGGTCCATTAGAATGCGCGCGGTCGAACGAGACCTACCCGATTGTGCCAATCCGCCCCACTTGAAGCATTTCTCCATTCCACCGTCGCCTATACGGCTTCAAATCCGCTGTGAGCCAGTATTTCGAGATTCACGCCGCCAACCCCCAGCAGCGCCTGATTACGCGCGCGGTGGCGGTGATCCGGGGAGGCGGTGTTATGGTGTATCCTACGGACTCATGTTATGCCCTCGGCTGTTGCCTAGGCGACAAACCACCCATGGAGCGTATGCGGCGCATACGACAGGTGGACAGCGGCCACAATTTCACCCTCGTGTGCCGCGATCTCTCGGAGCTGGCCACCTATGCCCGGGTCGACAACAGCGCTTTTCGACTGCTGAAAGCCCTCACGCCGGGTCCTTATACGTTCATACTTCAGGCAAGCCGCGAAGTGCCGAGACGGCTGCAGAACCCGCGGCGCAAGACCATCGGTCTGCGCGTGCCGCGCCATCCCATCACCCAGGCTCTGCTGGAAAGTCTCGGAGAACCCTTGATGAGTTCCACTCTGGCACTCCCCGGGGACGATCTACCGCTCACCGATCCCGGCGAAATGCTGGCGCGCCTGAATTCTCAAGTGGATCTGGTCATCGACGGCGGGTATTGTGGTATCGAACCTACCACCGTGCTGGATCTCACAGGGGCAACACCGAAAGTTTTACGGCATGGTCGCGGCGACGTGAGCGTGCTGTCGCTATGAGCGCCTACGTGCACCATCTGATGACCCACCTGACGCCGCTCACCGGGCAAGGAAGCCAGCGGTTTTGAGTTCCGTTCCCGCTCACCACCAACGCGTCCTTTCGGGCATGCGCCCCACGGGCCGCCTGCACTTGGGCCACTACCACGGCGTCCTCAAGAACTGGGTCAAGCTGCAGCACGAATACGAAAGCTACTTTTTCGTCGCCGACTGGCACGCGCTGACCACACACTACGAAGATCCTTCGGTCATCGCCGACAGCGTCTGGGAAATGATAATCGACTGGCTTGCGGCAGGCATCAGCCCTGGCGACGCCACCTTGTTCATCCAGTCCCGGGTGCCGGAGCATGCCGAGCTGCATCTGCTGTTGTCCATGGTCACCCCGTTGGGGTGGCTCGAACGGGTTCCGAGTTACAAGGACCAGCAGGAAAAGCTGCGCGAGCGGGATCTGGCCACCTACGGTTTTCTCGGCTATCCGGTTCTGCAAAGCGCCGACATTCTCGCCTACAAGGCGGGCCTGGTACCGGTCGGTGAAGATCAGGTTGCACATATCGAGCTCACTCGGGAGATTGCGCGGCGCTTCAATTTTCTGTTCGGCCGCGAGCCTGGATTCGAAGAGAAGGCCGAGGCGGCGATCAAGAAGATGGGCAAGAAAAATGCACGTCTTTATCGCGATCTCAAGCGACGCTTTCAGGAGGAAGGCGATGCCGAGGCATTGGAGATCGGTCGCGCGCTGCTGGAGGACCAGCAAAATATCACCCTCGGTGATCGCGAACGCTTGTTCGGCTACCTGGAGGGCGGCGGAAAGGTGATTCTTCCGGAGCCGCAATCACTGTTGACGCCTGCCTCGAAGATGCCGGGTCTCGATGGTCAAAAAATGTCGAAGTCCTACGACAATGTCATCGCGTTGCGCGACGATCCGAAGCTGGTCAGCGATAAATTGCGCACCATGCCCACCGATCCCGCGCGGGTGCGGCGCAGCGATCCTGGTGAGCCCGAGCGCTGCCCGGTGTGGCAACTGCATAAGATTTACTCCAGCGACGAGACGCAAGCCTGGGTGCAGGATGGTTGCCGTGGCGCCAAGTTTGGTTGCCTGGACTGCAAGCAACCAATTATCGACGCCGTACTGGTGGAGTTGGAGCCACTGCGCGAGCGAGCCGCCGAGTACGAGGCCAATCCCGACCTGGTGCGTTCGATCATTACCGAGGGTTGCGATCAGGCCAGGGATATGGCGCGGGAAACTCTCGAGGACGTACGCCAGGCGATGGGACTCGAATACCGTTAAAGGGATGGAATCATGATCGACATTGATAGCGACACGGATACCCAGACCGAAGACGAAAGCGCGAATACGGCGCATCCGGGTGAACCACACCAGGAGGAATTGCCCTTCGCCATTGTCGACGGCGTGGCGATGACGGAGCTGCCTCGGGATCTTTATATACCGCCGAACGCCCTCGAGGTTTTTCTGGAAGCATTCGAAGGTCCTCTGGATCTATTGCTCTATCTCATCAAGCGACAGAATCTCGACATTCTCAACATCCCCATCGCCGAGATAACCCGTCAATATATGGAGTACGTGGATCTGATGAAGGATCTGCGCCTGGAGCTTGCGGCGGAGTATCTGGTCATGGCCGCCATGCTTACCGAAATCAAGTCGCGCCTGCTGCTGCCGCGCCCGGCGACGGAACTCGAGGACGAGGGTGATCCGAGAGCCGAGCTCGTCAGGCGTTTGCAGGAATACGAGCGCTACAAGCAGGCCGCGGAAGATTTGGATGCTCTGCCCAGATTCGGACGTGACGTTTTCCCTACCGAAGCAGACGCTCCTTTTGTGCAGGTGGTAAAACCGCAGCCCAAAGTTCGGGTCGAAGATCTGGTGATGGCGCTCGCCGACGTGTTCCAGAGGGCCCGCATGTACTCCCATCATCACGTGCTGAGTGAGCCACTGTCGGTCCGCGAACGCATGTCGTCGATATTGGCGGCCGTGGGCAAGGACAAATACACTGATTTCACATCCCTGTTCAGCGCCGAGGAGGGAAGACGCGGTGTCATCGTGACCCTTCTTGCTGTGCTGGAGTTGATGCGGGAAATGCTGATCGATCTGGTGCAGGCGAAGCCACTTGGCCCAATTCACGTGCGAGCACAATCATCATGAGTCAAGAGAAGCTGAAAAATATTCTCGAGGCGGCGATGTTCGCCGCTCAACGTACGCTGGCCGTCGACGATCTGGTGGCCCTGTTCGAGGGCAGCGATTGGACGCCCGAGCGTAAAGCCATTCGCGAGGCACTCGCGACGCTCGGCGATGAATGGCTGGAGCGCGGCATCGAATTGAAGGAGGTATCCGGCGGCTTCAGATTTCAGGTGCGCAAAGAGTACTCGGGCTGGCTGGGCAGCTTGTGGTCTGAACGCCCACCCCGGTACACGCGTGCGTTATTGGAAACCCTGGCACTCATCGCCTATCGTCAACCTATTACTCGTGGTGAGATTGAGGACGTACGAGGCGTCAGCGTCAGTCCGTCGATAATCAAAACGTTGACCGATCGCGAGTGGATTCGTGTGCTCGGTCATAGAGACGTCCCCGGACGGCCGGAGCTATTCGGCACTACGACGCAGTTTCTGCAAAGCTTTAATTTGAAGACACTGGATCAGT
Organism: Gammaproteobacteria bacterium; assembly: GCA_009937425.1. Lineage (GTDB taxonomy): Bacteria > Pseudomonadota > Gammaproteobacteria > HK1 > HK1 > JAABYT01. The sequence continues at coordinate 2,963 of JAACFO010000156.1, read as the reverse complement.
TGCCACCGCTGAGCGAGATTAAGGACATCGATAATATCCCCGACGATCTGTTTGCCGCGATTCCGCTGGTCGCAGTGGTGGATGCGCAGCCGGCGGATGCATCGGAGAATGACGAAGGTAGCGCGGATGCTGTCGACGGTTCGGGCGACGATTCAGGCGACGAAGGGGGCGACGAATTGCGCGCCGACGGGGAGACCGCTGCCAGCGGCGCAGATTGACCGCCGCAGACGTCGACTCGCGACGACGCCGATCTCGGGCTATGAAAAAGGAAGTCGTCACCGAGAAATTGCAGAAGACTCTGGCGCGCGCCGGTTACGGCTCCAGGCGCGAGCTGGAGCGTTGGATTGCCGCCGGTCGCGTGCGCGTGAACGGCGCGCGCGCCACCGTTGGAATGCGTGTTTCGTCCCACGATGTCATCCAGGTGGATGGCCAACGTCTGGGGCGTCGCGCCCTCGGGCGGCAACGCGTGCGCGTGCTGCGTTATCACAAAACCGTCGGAGAGATTTGCAGCCGGCGCAGAGACTCTGATCGGCCTACCGTGTTCGATAGTCTACCGACGCTGAAGAGCGGGCGGTGGATCGCCGTAGGCCGGCTCGATCTCAATTCCAGTGGCCTGTTATTGTTTACCAACGACGGTGAGCTGGCGCACCAGCTCATGCATCCGTCCAGCGCTTTGGTGCGCGAATATGCGGTGCGTGTTCACGGCAAAGTCACCGCCGCGTCTATTCGCGCATTGTGCGACGGCGTTCAGCTGGAAGACGGTCCAGGCAAGTTCGAGGAAATCGTCCACAAGGGGGGAGAGGGCGCCAATCACTGGTATCACGTCACCATTCGGGAAGGGAGAAACCGCGAGGTCCGCCGTCTGTGGGATTCCCAGGGTGTACAGGTTAGCCGTCTGATGCGTATACGATACGGGCCCGTGAGTTTGCCACGCAGCATTCCCCGCGGGCGATGGGACGAGTTGAGCGAGCGTCAGATCGCACACTTGAAGAATGCCATCGGCCAACCGGTGCCCGCCAGGGCTTCAGTTAAACTCCGCGGTGTCGCGCAGTAGCGGTTTACCAACTTCTTCCAGCATTGTCGGCGGTAATTTTGCCGATGCGTCCTGTGCCGCCTCGGGCGAATCGAACAAGCCATACAACACGCGAAATTGAGTGCTCCCGCCTTCGCTGACATGCACGCGCAGATCGAGGGCTTGATAGCGGGTGACGAGCCGATCCACATTTTCTCTGTTGCTGGAGGCAAAGATCTGCAGCGTGTAACTCGATGGCGGGTCCACTGCGGCTCTGGCAGTGGCCGGCGAGTCGTCATCAGGATTGCTGCGCAGTTCATCGCGTAAATTGCCTATTCGCCGAACGAAGGGCTCAGGCGCCTGGTTGCGAAACTCAGCGGGAAGTGTCTCGTGGGCGACTCTCGCCTGCTCTTCGCTGGAATAAGATCCGTGGACTAAACGAAAACGCGGCACCCGGCCTTCGGAGGTCAGCAGATATAGCGGCACGTCCGGATGGTTTGCGGTCAAGCGTTCGATCCGATCCAGGTGATCGACGGCAAACAATTGCAGCGTAAAGTCATCGTCGCGCTGGGCCGCCAGCCATTGTGATCCGGTCAGGGGTTTGTCTTGTTCCGCGGGTGTGGCGTGACGCTGGTCCGGCAGCGACGGATCCGTAACCTCCGAATCGATGCCGAGGAACTCGCCAAAACTCGCCAGTCGTTTGCCGGTGGTGGTGGATAGTCCACTGCCGTCGAATTCGGCAAGGGCCTTGTGGGCGTTAATCTCCTCGCGTAGCGCTTCGGCCAGGCGGCGAAACCACGGTGCGGCGCGAGCCTCGGCCTGCTCGTTGGGTGTAAGCGCATTCCAGTGATCACGAAATTCCGTCAAACTTTCCCCGGACCAATCCCTGGTGGCGAGAAATTCTTCCACCAGATTGCGCGCTGCCGACACCCGTTTATCGGGGAATTGATCAGTTGCGATCCGGTCGCCGATTCCGGGGTCTGTTGTTTGGCGTGAGGCAAGAAACGCCAAGATGACAGCGACCACCACCACCGCGCCTACAATTACCGGTAATGGCGTCGCCCGGATGCGGTGCTCCGGGGGTTGCGCCATGGCAAAGTCCGCCACGCTGTCCTGGGATGACTCGATGAAGGTTTCGCCCGCGACGATTGCATCAATCAACTTGCCGCGCATGCGCACGTACTCGTCGTGATCGAGTCGACCGGTCGCGTAGTCTCTGGCCAATCGACGCAGCTGGGACTTATTCATCGAATTCAAGCATCACGCGATCAACCCAGTTCACGCACCAATCGGAAACCGGTCAGGGCGTCGGCGTCGCCGGAGTGTGCTTCGCTGAATTCTGCTCCGCAGCTGGTCAGGGGATCATTGTAGGCGCCGCCACGTACCGCGAGAGCCTGGTCGTTGCGAACCAATTCCCTGGCGTTGCCGGCGTAGTTTGCCAAACCCCAACCATTCTGCTTTCCCGATCGCGCACTTACCAGGGCGTGACCGGCGATAATTTCCCCCGCGGACAGTACACGGCAGTTAAACTTTCGCTCCGGCTGTTGGCCATCAGCTTTGGCGGCGTGTTGCCATTCCGCTTCCGTCGGTAGTCGATACAGCACTGGACGCCCGCTCTGCCTGGATGCCTCCAGCGATAGCCAGCGCGCATACTCCGCGACCTCGGTCGCGGAAATTTCCGTTACGGGCAGCCGCCGTCCCGCATTACCGCGTGGGCTACACTGCCGACTCTGCTCGCAAAAATGATTGAAGTCGACCACGCTGACCTCATACTTGCCGATGGCGTAGGATTTGTCGAGGCCGTTACCGACGGGGACCACGACCATCTCCGGTCCTTTGCGGCCCGCAACCAGGTCATAGCATGTGCCGCCGGCCCGGGCGCCGTATCCCGCCAGTGTCTCGTGGCATTCGCCCTGGCGCGGTGTGTGAATCCGCAATTGTTGGAACTGCG
>JAACFO010000317.1 GCA_009937425.1 Gammaproteobacteria bacterium | reverse complement strand
TGCCTATAGGCAATAAGCCAATAAAGCAATAAGACAATAAGGCAACACCGGTACCTCTTCACCGTAGGACGGCGTCGGGGCCGTAGCGTTTGAACATTTCGCCGAAGTAGCTGCGATAGTAGGCTACTGCGCTTGCGCCGTTGGCGGCCACGTCGAATATGCGCCAGCCTTGCTCGTTCCAGTAAAAACGAAAGTTCAATCCCGACAACATGCCGTTGGCGCTGACCACTCGGGCATGTACCGTCGCCTGGCGTCCATTTGCGCTGGCACGCGCCGGGTAGACATCGACTCTGGGTGCCGGCCGCGCATAGCTGCCGAGATTCTTCGCCAGCGCTGCCAGAAACAAATCTTTCAGCACCACTGTCATGCGCGCGTGTTGCGCGGCGCTCAAGCGCCGGTACATGGGTCCGGCGGCCCAGCGTGCCATATAGGCGAAATCGAAGTTGGGCGCGATCTCATAATCGAGAAATGCGCGAATAGCTTCCGGGGATGGGTTTTGGGCGCCCATGAGAAAGCCGGTTAATCGGTCCAGTCCGCGCCTCACGACCTGGTCCGGCGTCGCAGGGACCGGCGTGTATCCGGGATCGTAGAACGGATCCCCCTGGCCGTAGCCGGACTGTGCGAGCAGATGAGTGGACGCCAGAAGCAGGGCGGCCGCGAGCGCGATTCTCATGAAATCCCCCCAAATCCAAGAGGGGTCAAGTCTGCACATTGCACAGAAATGTGCAATGTGCAGACTTGACCCCTTAGCTCTCTCCGACGTCGTCCGTTACTGCTTCGTTTTCGAAGGTGAACGACAGCTTGTCGTCAGCGACGCCGATGCTGACCTGCCCGCCGCCTTCGAGCCGGCCAAAGAGCAGCTCCTCGGCGAGTGGTCGCTTGATGTTCTCTTGAATAATGCGCGCCATGGGCCGGGCGCCCATGAGCTTGTCGAAGCCATGCTCGGCGAGCCATGCGCGGGCGTCTTCGTCGACTTCGATGGCGACGCGCTTCTCTTCCAACTGGCTTTCCAACTCAATAATGAATTTGTCCACCACGTGGCCAATGGTCTTCTCGTCGAGAGGTCCGAACTGGACGGTGGCATCCAGTCGATTGCGAAATTCCGGCGTGAACATCTTCTTGATGGCTTCGCCGCTGTCACTGCTGTGGTCCTGCTCGGTGAAGCCGATGGACGGACGGCTCATCTGATCGGCACCGGCGTTGGTGGTCATGACCAGCACCACGTTTCGAAAATCCGCCTTACGTCCATTGTTGTCCGTCAACGTGCCGTGGTCCATGACCTGAAGCAGCAGATTGAAGACATCCGGGTGTGCTTTCTCGACCTCGTCGAGCAACAACACGGCGTGGGGATGCTTGGTGATGGCCTCGGTGAGCAGCCCGCCCTGGTCGAATCCGACGTAGCCCGGCGGCGCGCCAATCAACCGCGACACGGTATGCCGCTCCATGTACTCGGACATGTCGAAGCGCACCAGTTCGATACCCATGATGCGGGCAAGCTGCACCGTCACCTCGGTTTTGCCGACACCGGTTGGACCGGAGAACAGGAACGAGCCGATGGGCTTGCGGCCTTCTCGCAAGCCGGAGCGCGCCATCTTGATGGCCGCCGAGAGGGTATCAATGGCGTCGTCCTGCCCATAGACCACCATCTTGAGATCCCGATCGAGAGTGCGCAGAACGTCTTTGTCTGAGGTCGAAACCGTTTTCGGCGGTATACGTGCCATCTTCGACACCACCGCTTCGATATCCCCGACATTGACCACCTTGCGCCGCTTGGACGCCGGCATGAGCTTCTGGCGTGCTCCGGCCTCGTCGATAACGTCGATAGCTTTGTCAGGAAGAAAGCGCTCATTGATGTAACGCTCGGACAGTTCCGCGGCGGTGCGAACTGCCTGGCGCGAATACTTCACCGAATGATGCTCCTCGAATCGCGACTTGAGACCATTCAAAATCTTGATGGTCTCTTCCACGGTGGGCTCGGTTACGTCGATTTTCTGGAAGCGTCGTGACAATGCGCGATCCTTTTCGAACACGCCGCGGTATTCCTGATAGGTGGTGGAGCCAACACAACGAAGATCGCCGGATGCCCCCGGAGGCGGCGCCAGCACCGATGATGGTGTGGATCTCGTCGATAAACAGAATCGCGCCCGGCTCCTTGTTCAGTTGCCCGAGTACACCCTTCAAGCGCTTTTCGAAGTCGCCGCGATACTTGGTGCCGGCCAGCAGCGCGCCCAAATCCAGAGCGTAAATGGTGCTGTTGTCGAGAACATCCGGAACATCGCCGTCGACGATCATCTTGGCGAGTCCTTCGGCGATAGCGGTTTTGCCAACGCCTGCCTCGCCCACGTAGAGGGGGTTATTCTTGCGCCGCCGACAGAGAATCTGAATCGTTCGCTGCACTTCGCTGCGCCGGCCGATCAACGGATCGATCTTCCCGAGCAGCGCCTGCTGATTGAGATTGACCGCATAGGCTTCCAGTGGCGACTTACCCGGTGCTTCCGCCGGCTTTTCGTCGTCCCCACCAGGCGCGAAGGCATCGCCCTCTTCGTTGTCGTGAACCTTGGATATGCCGTGGGAGATGTAATTCACGACATCCAGGCGGGTGATGTTCTGCCGGTTGAGAAAATACACTGCCTGAGATTCCCGTTCTCCGAAAATGGCCACCAGCACATTGGCGCCGGTTACCTCTTTTTTCCCGGATGACTGGACGTGAAATACCGCACGCTGCAACACGCGTTGAAAACCCAGCGTCGGTTGGGTTTCCCGCTCGTCTTTGACGGGCAACATGGGTGTGCTCTCGTCGAGATAGCTGTTGAGCTCCTGCTTGAGCTTCTCCAGCTCCGCCCCACAGGCGCGCAGAACTTTACTGGCCGTTGGGTTGTCCAGCAGCGCCAACAACAAATGTTCGACGGTCATGAACTCGTGGCGCTTTTCACGGGCGTCACGGAACGCGGAGTTCAACGTCGATTCAAGCTCTTTACTCAACATGCGTGAGGCTCGCTTTGAAGCTGCCTGCTAGGCGAATTCCATCGTGCACAGCAGGGGATGACTGTTATCTCTAGCGTAGTCGTTGACCTGCGAAACTTTGGTCTCGGCAATCTCGCGGGAATAGACGCCGCACACACCGCTACCTTGGGTATGAACCTGCAGCATAACGCGTACGGCTTTTTCTCTGTCCATGCCGAAAAAGTACTCCAATATGTGCACCACGAACTCCATCGGAGTGTAGTCGTCGTTCAAGATCATCACTTTGTAAAGCGGCGGCCGTTTTAACTTCGGCTTCGATTCTTGAACTGCCAGGCCACTGTCGTCGGTGCCATGCGGCTTGTCAGCCATAGGAAGATTCTAGCTTATCTCAAGGGCCCTTCCAGACGTCGCGTGCCGGTACCGTGACGGCGGTCGCGTCGACTTCACGGGCTGGTTAACGGGATCACATTTACCCCTCGGACGGGCTGTCGACTCAGGCGCCGCCCCGGGCTCGGTGCCGGCTGGTAGGAAACCCGGGATCCCTGCCCAAGCCGGTGCGTGTCCACTATACCACCACGGGAGCTCTTCGGGCCCCACCCCGGGCCTCGCGCTCATCACTGTCCGGGAGTGCCACCCATCATGTGAATGAAGCGCTTGGCCGCTGGGGAAAGGAATTTGCCGCGGCGCAGCACGACCCCGTAAGAGCGGCTTGGGAAGTATTTTCCCAGAGGCAGCACTGTCAGCCGCTCGTCATCCGTCAGGCAGATGGCCGAGACGATGGAGACACCCAGGCCGCCTTCCACATATTTCTTGATGACTTCCCAGCCGCCCGCTTCGAGAGTGACCTTGTAGTCGAGATTGTGCTGCTGGAACACCAGGTCCACTACGCCCCAGGTGCTCAGGTGACGGGGCGGCAGGATCAGGCCGTAGGGGCTGATGTCGGCGAGCGTCGGCTCGGGGATACTCGACAGCGGGTGATTCAGGGGCGCGATGAGAACGGTGTCGTAGGTGTAAATCGGCTGATAGTCGATGTCGTCGGGCACCTCGAGCATCGACCCGAC
>JAACFO010000155.1 GCA_009937425.1 Gammaproteobacteria bacterium | reverse complement strand
TATTTATTAATAAATTCCGCCAGTTACTCCCCGAGTGCCGCCAGAACGATAGTCACGCTGGGTGTAAAGAAATTCGACATTGCTGATATTCCCGAAGCCGGTTCGCGGGCCCTCAGGGCGCCGAGAATCTCGCCCGCACCCGCTCGAACTCGGTCTCCGCCTGGCGGAGAGCCGCCAGGGGCGTCGGATCTCCGGACAGGGCCATCGCTTCGAGGGATTTGCAGGCACTGCTCATGTCCGTGGCGCCCACCATTCGGGCGCTGCCGACGAGCCCGTGGGCCTCGTTGGCGATGGCTTCCCAATTCCCGTCGCGGGCTGCCTGGCGCATTTGCCGGAGGCGCGCCTGACTGTCTTCGAGGAACAAGGTCCGCAGGCGGTCGATGGCCACCGGATTATCTTCGCTGCCCGTGGTCCGCGCGCCGTCGCCGGAGCTCGGGGATTCGGGGCGACAGTGTTGCGCGAGAACCGCCTGCAGCTGCTTCGCGCGTACCGGCTTGAAGAGATAATCGATCATCCCCGCGCGCAGGCAGCGCTCACGAATATTTTCCGGGGCGCTGGCGGTGAGGGCGATGATGGGGGTGCGGCCGGCATCGCCGATTTCGTGGCGGAGGATTTCCCGTGACGCCTGACAACCATCCAGTCCCGGCATCTGAAAGTCCATGAAGATGGCGTCGTAGCGTGTCTGCCTGGTGGCGCGGATAGCGGCAAGACCATCGGTGGCGACATCCACATCGCAGCCCACGTCGCGCAGCAGAAGCGACAGTGATTCCAGGGCCACCGGATTGTCTTCCGCCAGCAGAACGCGCAGTCGAGCGCCTGCGCGATCTTCTGGGGGTGAGCTGTGCGCTGCAGGCATGGCCTCGGTGTGACTCACCGCCCGTGGCAGGGTTTCCTCAGGGGTGTCCCTGCTATCGGCGTGGGCGGTACGCAATATTCCGGCTACCTGCGACTGCTTGAGGGGCTTGGTGAGTTCACTGTATTGGCCCATGAGGGCCGCAACAATCGGATCCAGGTCGGCGCCGGGGCCCGTCAACATGACCAGCTCGGGAGTACCGTGGGTCTGGTCCTCGCGTATGGTCTCCAGTAGCCGCAGAATCTCGACGCCGTCCATGCCGGCGTCGATGAAAAGCATAGCGAAGGGATCGCGCTTCGCGGCCGCCGTCTTGAGGGCATCCAACGCACCGGCAGCGTCGGGCACCGCGCAAGGACGCGTTTCGTATGCTTCAGCGTGGTGTGCCAGCACCTGTCGAGCCAGGGAGCTCTTGTCGACGATCAGCACCGGTGGTTTTTGTATTCTCACCAGAGCTGGGGACGAACCCGAGCGACTCGCGTGCGCCTGCTTGTCGAAGCGCGCGGTGAACCAGAATGTCGAGCCGACGTCGGGCACGCCGTCCACGCCGATCTTGCCGCCCATTTTCTGCACCAGAACCTTGGCGAGGTACAAGCCCAGACCAATCCCGGAACGCAGTTGTCCGGCAGGAACATCGGCGCGCACGAAGGCATCAAAGATGGTGCCTCGTTTCGATGTCGAGACCCCGCAGCCGGTGTCGCACACGTCGAATCGCAGAGACGGGGTACGGCTTTTCGGCCGTTTGCAGCTTACCCGCAGGAAAATGTGGCCGCGCTCGGTGAACTTCACGGCGTTGCCGAGCAGATTGACCAGCACCTGGCGCAGTCTGGCGGCATCGCCGTTCAGTGCCACAGGCACGTCGCTGTTCACCAGCGCCGCCAGCTCCAGACCCTTGGCGTGGGCCGAGTAGCTCAGCATGTCCATGGCGTCGTCCACCAGCTGTCGCAGGTCGAAGTCGCCGGGCTCGAGGACCAGGGTGTCCGACTGGATGCGGGAGAAATCGAGGAAGCTGTCGACGACGGTGGTGAGCGCGTCGCAGCTGCTGAGAATGGTATCCACGCAGCGCCGTTGTTCGGGGGGCAGGTCCGCCCGGCTCAGGCTATCGGCATTTCCCACCACCGCGGTGACCGGGGTGCGCAGCTCGTGACCGAGATAGGCAAGCTGTTGCGAGCATGCCCGCACGATCCGTTCGTGCTCGCTGAGGTTGTCACCATCGGCGTATTGGGTGGCGCGGCTTTTCGGGTGCCGGGGCCGATCGATGGCGTCTTCGGCCTCAGGCGGCACCCGGGAAACCCCGGCGCCGGGGTGCCGGATGCGGCGCCAGAACACCGCGCCCGCCGCAACGGCGAGCAGGAAAATGATCACGAAACCGGGGGGGGTGGGCTGGAACTGCGAGGTCAATCGGCGAAGCTCCGGCAGGGTGGTCGGCAGGGAGAAGCCCGCGAGCAGGCGCGGATCCTTGTCTGTGAGGGTCAGTGTGGGCGTACCGTGCTCGCCCGGTACGCGGTGCTGGGCCCGCTCAATCGGCTCGGCCAGCAGTTGCGCGCTGGTTATGTCTGAGGCTGCGGCAATTCGTTCGGCTGCTTGCGCGTCTGGACTCGGGAGGAGTGTCGCGGCCACCGCCAGTAGCGCCGCCGCCGCCGGTCGCCGCACCAGGGCGATACGTCCTGAAAACCTCATTGATAGTCCCCTCCCTGACGGCGCCGGGGCGCCGGCCGCATTGTTTTTTTGTGAAGATTTCGTAATCCTTTACGCTACCGATGCAAAACTGGTGCCATGTCCACCCTCCGCCGGCCCTGGGGCAGCCACCAGATGCGGTACACACCACGGTGCTTCCGGGCCGTAGAGCCGGCCCGGCGCAGCCCGCGTCTCAATACTGAGAAAACGCCTTCCCGGATTCGGGAATCCGTTTTCTCAGTATGTGCGCAGCGTGAGCTCCGTCCTCTGCGCGCCTTTGCGCAGAACGACCCCGTCGGCGCCGATGCGCTCCACCTTCCAGCCGGCCACGACAGCGCCCACCTCCACCTCCATCGGCGGTGGGTTGCCGCGGCCCCGGGCGCCAAGCACGGCGATCCAGTGATTGCCCTCGCGCACGATGGCCGAGAGGATGAACTCGGGCCGCCGTGCCGGCTTCGGTGCCGGCTTGCTGACCGCTTTCTTCTCGGCCACTGGCTCCGGCGGGCGGCGGTTTGCCACGAACAGAGGTCGTTCGGCGAGACTGTGAAACTGGTCGGGTTCCGGGAGGGTGAACACTGGTGCCAGAGCGACGGCCGTGTCGTCGACCGATCCCAGGTTGGTGTCCGGGGCCACGGCAGCGATCTCCGCGCTCCCGTTACTCAACCACAGCACTGCCGCGAGCGCAGCCGCCAGGCTCAGCATGGTCAATCCGGCCAGTCGGGGTCCGTTGTAGATCACCCGCCGGCCTCCGGTTCGAGTTCATCGGCCCGCAGGTAGGTCACCACTTCGACGCTGACATCCAGCGGAATCGAAGCAGCCGCGCCATTGCGAGTCCGCCGCGCCCGGCGTGCTGCCACGGACAACCCGTCCAGAAACAGGTAGGGGAAATTACTCTCCAGGGCGTACAGCACCGGGCCCAGCGTTTCGGAATCGGCTTGCAGGCGAACCTGGGCCGTCAGCCGATAGAAGGGACCCTCTTCAATAACGGGCAACATCCGCGTGCTCATGAGCTTGCCACCGCCGGCGTCCAGCAGTGTCTTGAGGTTTTCCTGCAGCGCCCCCGCGGCACGACTGAGATTCTGTTCACTGAGCGTCAACGTCTCACGCTGGCCCTGCTCCGCCAGGCGATCCAGCAGCCGACGGCTCCCGGCTCGGGTCGCAGCTACCTGTTGGTAGCGCGCCAGATAGTCGCGCAGCTCCGCGATGGTCGCCTGGTTGCCCCGGTAGGCGCGCCAGATGGGCGCGGCCACCAGCTCAACGGAGACGATGCAGACGATCAACAGCAGCGATAGAGCCAGCGCTTTTCTGTAAATCCTGGACATTGTCGTCCTCGTCGACGTCGGTGGGTGAAGTGATCTCGAAGATGAGCTGAAACTGCTCCTTTCCGGTGGCCGGATTACGGGTCACGGGGGCGTCGAAGGCTGCCCCGCGAAACAGACGCGAGTCCTCGATGATGGGGATCAGCGAGGATGCGGTGGTCGAGGTCCCGCGCAGGCGCACCTGTCGGGTCTTAATCTCGAGTCGCTGCACCCAGGTGGTGTCGGGCAGGGCCGCGGTGAGTTCCGAGAGCAGGGTCACGAAGGTCGGCCGATTGCGCTTGGCGTCGATCAGAAAGAGCCGATCGGCGCGCAGATTTTCCGCCCGCTGACGAAGGGCCGTGACACTCTCGGCCTCGGCTTTCGCCGTCGCCACCTGCTCGCGAAGTGCATCCATCTGGCGTCCCTGGTGTAACAACGGAATCGCCACCACCGCCGCCAACAGCACCGCATTGGTGGCCCACAGCACCCGTGTCAGCGCCCGGCTGGTTGCCGATCCGCGACTCGGCCGGGTCAGGCGAAGCAGTAGACCTTCGGCCTCGATCCCGGGGATCTCGGTCATGCCCGCCACCCTCAGATCCCAGGACGGAAGCAGTGCCAGGGCCGCATCGATAAGCTCGCGCCGCACCAGGAACAGCTCGACGCGCAGATGCTGGTCGCCGGGCCGCTTGGGCAGGGGCCGAAAGTCGAAGTAGACGTCGTCGGCGGCAAACGGGGTGCGCCGGTGCATTTCGAAGGCCAGAACCTCGCGCAGGTTCTCGGCCGCCGCCAGCGGCAAGGACACCGTCCGGTTCAGAACCTGGCGGGGACAGACTCGAATGATTACGGGCGTGATTTCCGGGTCTATGACGCCGGCGAGGCCGCGGAGATCGTGCTCCCCGGCGGGCCGCGCAGCCGTTGGCGTCGTGCCCCCCGCGCTCGCCACGCTTGCCAGCTCGTGGCACTTGCCGTCGACACAGCGAAGCGCCGTTACCCGCGCGTCGCCGACCTCCAGCAGCAGGACGTCCCGCCGCTGCTTGCCGGCGCGGGCCTGCCTGAACGGCAGCATGCCGGCCAGCTCGCTTCTCCACCAGCGCAGGCCGGTGAGAATCAGCTCTCCGGCGCTTCGGTTCGCCATCGCAATCTTCTCCCGCCTCCAGTGGCGCCCTTGCGGTTTATCCGCCGCCGGGCCAATTGTGACCGTCTTAGACTAGGCCGTCGGGCCAGGCCGTCATTGATCCAAGTCAATAACCGCTCCGGCCAGGTGTCCATTATGACCAGGCAGAAGCGCGGCCTCCGGCACCCTTTCCCGGAGCGACTCGGAGAGAAAGCCATTCAAGGCAAGCCAGGCGCTATCACGGGCGCCTGCGTTGGTAGCGACATGGGCGCCGGGCCGGCTGCAGCGGGAAAGGTAGCCGGGCAAGTCCGGCCACGCTCCGAAGTTGCCACCGGGGTGCTCGACGAACCCGGTCTCCCGTGTCAGGTACTCGCAGCCGCTCCAGTTGATCGCCCGTGGCAGGTAGGTGTGGAAGCTGCCGTCGTAGTCGAAGCCGTGATGGGCCCCGGGATAAACCACCACGCGCACATCGTAGTCCGCCTGCCTGGCGCGTTGACCATAGCGAACACACGCCCGGGTTCCCGCCCAGTCATCCAGCTCTCCGCTCAAATACAGTATCGGGGCGCCGGTGAGCTCGATGCGCGCCTCCTGTTCTCCGCACCAGGCATAGAACGCGACGTGGGCGGCAAACTGGCGATTTCCTTTGGTCAGCCGACTGCGATACCACTCCCGTGACGACCAGTCGGCGGCGACGCCGCCCTTGGACCAGCCGATAACGGCGATCCGATCCGCATCGATGCGCGGATGTCCGGCGAGCAAAGTAAGGGCCGCGAACAGATCCACGACCATCACATGTGCGGGCACCGCGCTTTGCCGGCCTACGGTGTCGTCCACGTCCCGGGGGGCGAAGCTGTCGAGCACGAATGTCGCCATACCCCGCGCGCGCAACCCGCGCGCGTAGCGTTGCTGATGTTTGGTGACGCCGTCGCTGCCGTGCATCAAGACAGCGGCGGGAACGCGCCCCTGGATGCCATCGGGCAGGCGCAGCGTTGCCGGGACGGCGAGGGGTCTTTGCCGGTGGTTCCCTCGAGCGAGCTCCTGTCGTGTGGGGTGATAGCTCCTGAAACGCATTTCTCCAATGCGGCCGTCCTCGAGACTGCTCACGATGGCGGTGTCATTTTTCTTCGGCAACCCGACCAGCTCGCCGTTTACCGCCAGCAACGCGATCAATGCAAGGAGGCAGGTCAGTGCGATGTTTGTCTTTACGGTCTTCACGAATTTCCAGGGGCGCGGCTCGATGGCTTCGTCGCGTTCCTCTCTATGGTGTACGTGTCTCGGGAGATATCCCTTTGCGGTGCCGGTCCAGCGCCCTGAAAACCGCGAGCGTCCAGGTAAAGGCACGCAGCACCGATGCAATCGGCGCCGCGATGACCAGGTCATCGGTCCGCAGAGCGTGGGCAACAGGGCCTTGATTAATGAATACGACTTGCGCACCCCATCGCCGGGCCGCGTCGATGAGCTCTTCATCGGCCGGTGTTCGGCGCGGATGGCCGACGACCAGGAGAACGCTGCAACCCATGGCGAGGGTCCTGGCGCGCTTCCACGGGGCCTCGGGCAACGGGTCTCCGGGAAATGTCACGCCGGGCTTGAGCAGGCCGCCACACGCAGAGCAATGCAGATCCCAGCATTGCCAAACCCGCGCGGGAGGCCAATTTTGTACGACTCCGCAGTCGAGGCAGGTCACGGTGTCCAGGCGTCCAAAAAGTTCCACGGTCTCTGTTTCGGCGTCGCCGGCCTGCAGTCCGTCCACCGAGGTCGTCACCGTGGCATGGACCAAACCCGGCCGGCCCATGGCCGCAAGCTTGCGGTGTGCAAGAGACGCTCGCACCGCCTGCACCCGCTCGCGAAGTGCCTCGCATGCCTGCCAGCAAATCCGCCGGCAGCGCAGGGAGGCCGCGAATCGTTGCTGCGAATACGCGCTGGCGGGTAGCTCGGGGTCGCGCCAACTTCCCGAGGGATAGTCGGGAATACCGAGCTGCTCGCCGAACTTACCGCCGGTCAAGGCGAGGACGCTGCGACCCGCGAGACGAGCCCGGGCCAACGCCAGGCAGGCGCGCCAGAACGCCGGCTCCAGCCACACGCTGTGGCCGTGACGCCGAAACACCCACAGTACTAACCATGCGGCGAAGATGAACGGTGCCAACAGCGGTTGGGCCACGCCCATCAGGCCCGTCAGGTACCACAAAAACCAGATGGCGGCGGCGAGACCGGCAGCGAGGAGTCCCGCGACACGCCCGGCCAGCGCCCCGGGCACGAGCAACGCCTGTGCCGCAAAGCTTGCCGGCGCCACCGCAAACGCCCACAGCCCGGGCGAGTGCAGGGGGGCGAAACCCAGGGTAGAGGCCAGCCAGATGGCGGCAACGGCGAGCATTGACGCCTGAAGCGTGGCGGCCTGATGCTTGGTGGCCGCCGCCAACAGCACGCAGATGATCGCCAGGTAAATTCCCGTGGTGCCCAGCGGCGGCTGTCCGGCGGAGATCCAAAACCAGGTTCCCGCCGGCGCCAGGATCAATGAAACGAGTATCGCCGTGGCCACCGCGGGCATGGACAGAGGTGGCAACGAGAGGGGCCGTAGAAGGCCCTTCAATGCGGCTTCGACGATCACACAAAGGCACAACACCGCGACCAAGAGCAACGGCTGCGCATCACCGCTGGCGATAAACCCTCCCCACAAAATGCCGATGATGGCGCCATTGAAACCGGCCATGCCGAGCTTCCATTCCGCGCGGGTGTAGGTGGGCAGCAGATAGCCGGCGGCGGAGCCGAAGGTGACTCCGATCAGCGCGCCCAGCGCAGACCATGGCGCGGTCAGCCCGATGGCGGTGAGCACCAGCAAACCAGCTTCGCTGCGCTCGGCGAACACCAGTTGAGCCAAGCCACGAAGCGGCACCTGGATCGCATCCAGTGCCCGAATACCGGCAGTATCAGCTCTCCGTAAGCGTGGGCCTTCGTCGGCATCGCGGGGACGAGCCGCTGCGCCGTCGTCGAGAAGCGCGGAAGAGGTGCCGCGAAGGTATCTCCGGAGCATCAAAACGTGCATCCCTCGGACCGCAGCCGGTCGGGGATCCGATCCAGAGCAAATACGTCGCGCCAGCTTTCGCGGCGCCGAATCAGCTCGGTGCCGTTGGCGCCGGCAAGCACCGTTGCCGGACGGGTGTGAATGAACTGCATGGATTGGGTGTGACAGTAGGCGCCGACGTTGCCGATAGCCAGCGGGTCCCCCACCTTCAGCTCCGGGAGCAAAGCCTGGCTGCGCAGCTTGTCCGTCTGCATGCAAAGGGGTCCGTAGATGTCCACCGGCGATAAACGCCCTTCACGGCCGTCGGCCGCGTCCGGTGTCAGATGCAGGTCGTGGTCGTAGTAGCAGACTGTGGGCACCAGGTTGACACCGGCATCGACGATGACCGCCTCGCCCTGACCCGGAATGCGCTTCTTGGCAACCACGGTGCACAGGAGCTGGGTGCAGCTGTCGACAATGGCGCGCCCCGGCTCGAGCACCAGCAGCGGCCGACCGCCAAAGAGCTCTTTGGCATCTTCGAGACGGCTGAGAATCGCGTCTGCGTAGGGAAACCAGAAGTTGTCCCTGCGCACGCTGCCACCGGGCAAATCGAACTCCGGCTTGAGAGTGTTTCGAGACGGAAAGCCGCCGCCGAAGTCCACCATGGTGGGCGCAAGTCCGAGCTCACGTGCATGACCCGCGAGCGCTATCAAGCGATCCGCTGCCTGCGCATAAAGGTCGTGGACCAGTACGAAGGTTCCGCCGTGATGATGCAATAGCTGCAGATCGAGATTGCCGCTGCGGGCAATGAACTCGAGGGCTCTTTTTCCATCACCGTTGTCGTCGCTGAAGCCGAATTTGGTCCAAGCGGCCGATCCGTAGCGAAAGCTGATGCGTATGCCGACGCGGGCGGTTTTGCC
>JAACFO010000154.1 GCA_009937425.1 Gammaproteobacteria bacterium | reverse complement strand
CCCCGGGATTCTGCCCCGCGATGCCGGAAAATACACGGGATATTCCTGAAATTTCCGTGGCTTAGAAGCCTGTTCCAATGTCGTTACAGGCTCCTCAGGGACTCCTGAGGCGGTCCAGGCGCAGGCGTTCCCTGGCGTCGAAGAGCCGCCGGCAGGCGACCTGGACCGCCAGCGCCGTGCCGGCGGTGGTGGAGCCCATGATCAGGCACATGATCAGAATCTGGTATTTGACCGCCTCCACCGGCGGCGTCCCGGCCAGAATCTGCCCGGTCATCATCCCGGGCAAGCTGACGACGCCTGCCGCGGCCATGGCATTCAGAGTGGGGATCATGCCCGCGCGCATGCAATCCCTGCGGATGTCGGCTAACGCCGTGTTCCAGGGGTGGCCGAGCATCAGCCGTGCTTCCACCATCCCTCGTCGCTCCCACAGGGTCTGAGTGAGGCGGTCGAGGCTCAAGGCCACCCCTGTCATGGTATTGCCGAGAAGCATCCCCAGCAGGGGAATGGCGTACTGGGGCGTGTACCAGGGTGAGGGGCCCAGAATCACGGTGAGGGTTAACACGGTGACGGTGAAAGTGGACAGGAACATGGCGCCGACACCAATACTGATACTCCAGAGGCCGGCCATGGGCCGTTTCTGCCGGGCTGTGGATTCGTAGCCTGCCACCAGCAGCATGACCACCGCGATGAGTGCGATCCAGACGAGCTGCGCCTGAGCAAACACGGCCTTGAGGACCAGGCCCACCAGCAGCAGTTGGATAACCATGCGGGTCGTGGCAATCAGCAGGCTGCGGGATATGCCAAGCCGAAGTGCCCATGCGAGCGCCGCGGAGGCCACCACCAGGAGGGCGGCCAGCGCCAGGTCAACCGGTCCCAGCAGGATCACGCCAAGGTGTCCGCGGCCGAGTCCGGTACCGGGCCCTGATCCAGGCGCCCCCCCTCCAGGCGCAGCCGCCGGCGGGCAACCCGGGTCGTCTGCTGTGGGTCATGGCTGACCCACACAACAGCTGCGCCCTCGGTCGCCATGTAATCCGCCACCAGCTTCTCGACCCGGGTGACGTTGTCCGGATCCAGATTGGCGGTGGGTTCATCGAGCAGCAGCACCCGCGGTCGATTGGCAAGCAACCGCAGCAGGGCGAAGCGCTGCCTCTCGCCGCTGGAAAGCCTCGCCACCAGCTCCCCCAGCAGCCCTGGTGCCAGATCCAGAGCCTGCATCTGCTCCATGGGCGGAGGCGCGTCGAAATGCTCCTCCACCCGATCCCGCCACCATTGGCTATCCGCCGCCAGCATGCCGACTCTGCGGCGCCAATCCGACGGCTTCAGGTCCCGGGCTGCGATGCCCTGGCAGCTGACCTTACCCGTGTGCACATCGAGATCCGCGATAGCGCGCAGCAGGCGACTTTTGCCCGCGCCGGAAGGACCAGCGAGCACCAGACACTCGCCCTGGGATAAGCACAAGTCGATGGGCCCCACGCCATCCACGCGCAGCCCGACGACATCGAGCTGGCGGGCCTGGGCCGTCGCCTGGGTCGTCGCCTGGGTCAAGGTGTTCGCCTCACGCGCGGCGCAGTTGAGAAAGAAGTGCGGTGGCGTCGGTGAGCCGTTCGATCAGGGTGCGCACGAAGGCTTTGTGAAAGCGCAACTGGGTGCCGTCGGCCGCCCGGTCGATGGTGGAATCGTTGACCTTCATGAGTGACACATCGGTGCGCGCGATAGCGCTGGCGATGCGCCGGGCACGGGTCAGAAAACCCATCTCGCCGAAACAATCGCCTTCCTGGAGAATATTCACCACGCTGCCATCTTTTTCGATGATCACCACCCCCGACAGGACGATATAAAAGGAGTTGTCCATATCACCCTCTCGAATGATGGAATTCCCCGGTGAAAATGTCTGCCAGGTGCAGGCCCGGATCAATTCCCAGATGTCAGCGTCGGAGAAACCTTTGAAGAATCCCAGGCTTTTTATTGCGCCGAATTTTTCCCGCAGGCCGTCCTCGTCGGCGACGGCGTCCAGGTCCTCGAAAATGAGCGCCAGATCCGCCGCCAGATCCAGACCCGTACCGTAGCGCTCGTCAGGGTTCTTCTTGATCATGCGCCCCATTGTGTAGTTGAGCTCTTCCGGAAGATCCTTGCGATACTCGCTCAGGGGTGGTGGCTCCTCGTTGCTGATTTTCTGATTGATGGCGACCAGGCTTTGGGCATTGAAGGGGTGGGTTCCCGTCAGCAGCTGATACATGAGGGTGCCCAGGGAGAAAATGTCGCTGCGCCCGGTAATCGCCTCATCGTTGAATTGCTCCGGTGACATGTACAGCGGAGATCCGAGCACACCGGTGAACTGGGTTTGCATGGTGTCGGCGCGGGTGACCATGGCGACGCTGAAGTCGGCGAGCTTGATGTCGCGATCCCGGGTAAGCAGGATGTTGCTGGGTTTGATGTCGCGATGGATGACTCCCTGACGGTGAGCATAGTCCAGGGCCTTGGCGATCTTGTAGACGATGCCGATGACCTCCCGCAGCGGCAGCAGATTGTCCGGGCTGCAATAGGGTTCCAGCGTGCCGGCATCTTCGATCAGGTCCATCACCAGATAGCACGCGCTGCCGTCCATATCGGCGTCGAATACCCGCAGGATATTGGGATGATCGAGCAGGCCGGCGGCGTGTGCTTCGTTGAAAAAAAGCTTGCGAAACTTGCGTGCGTTGGGGGAATCCTCCGTGTACTGAGGATGCGCGAGCTTGACCGCCACCAGCCGATTGGAAAAAGGATCGTGGGCCGAGTACACCGTGCCCATGCTGCCGCTGGCAAGACGCTCGACGAGCTCGTACTTACCGATCTTTTCCGCAAGCATAGAACGCTCTGACCCGCTGACGGCGCCGGATGAATCCCCCGCGGCCATGTTAGCCCAAAGCCCGGCGATACGTAATCCCGAGCTTCTGGCACATTTCGAGGCGCCTGTATAGAATTTGCCCGCTGCTCCCGGCCGTCGCCGGGATCCCGGGGGTTCCTTGAAAAGCGTTGCCTTCTGTACCTTCGGTTGTCGTCTCAATCAGTACGACACCGAAACCATCCGCACCCTCCTCGACGAATACGGGGGATGGCGCAGCGTGCCCTTTCGCGAGGCTGCAGACGTCTACGTAGTCAACACCTGCAGTGTCACGGCGCGGGCCGACGCTACCTGCCGAAAGGCCATCCGGCGCATCCACACCGAGCAACCCGACTCCGCCATCGTCGTCACCGGCTGTTACGCCCAGCGTGCACCGCAGGAGCTCGCCGAGCTGCCCGGGGTGCGCTTGATCGTGGGGGCCGCCGATCGCGGCCACATCGCAGCGAAGATGAGCCACATGCCCCAGGGTGATCTCGAAATCGCGGTATCACCGATTGCCGAGGCCAGTGAGTTCGTGGACGTCGCCATCACTGAAATGATGGAGCACAGCAGGGCATTCGTGAAAGTGCAGGAGGGCTGCAACGAGTCCTGCAGCTTTTGTATCGTGCCGCAGACCCGTGGCGTATCTCGCAGCCGCAAGCGTGACAGCGTGCTCGCGCAGGTGCACGAGCTGTTGGCATCCGGTTATGTGGAGATCGTATTGACGGGCGTGCATCTTGGCGATTACGGTCTCGATCTGCCGGGAAATCGGCACATGCTGGCGGAACTGGTACGCGATATTCTCGCGATACCCCAGTTGCAGCGTTTCCGCCTGAGTTCCATCGAGCCCGCATCAATCACCGATGAGCTCATCGAACTCATGGCGGGACACGACAAATTCGCACGGCATTTCCACATTCCGCTGCAGAGCGCAAGCAATGCCGTCCTTTCCCGCATGAAAAGACGCTACACGGCTGAGCAATTTTCGCAATTGATTGGAAGAATTTCCGCAGCTATTCCGGACTGCGGAATTGGCACCGACGTAATCTGCGGTTTTCCCGGTGAGACTGATGAGCACTTCCAGGAAACCTTCGACTGTCTCGCGCAGCTTCCGATCACTTATGTGCACCCGTTTACCTATTCTGTGCGCCCGGGCTCGGAGGCGCAGGGCTACGGGGATCAGATCCCCGGCGAGGTGAAAAAGCGCCGTACCCGATCGCTGAAGCGGCTCACCCGGGATAAACAGCAGGCATTCCGCGAACGCCACGTGGGTAGTACCCTGCCCGTGCTACTGGAAACTTCACGAAGGGACGATGGTTCACATCTGGCCGGTTGGACCGACAACTATTTGCGCGTGGAACTGGGGGAAGGTGAGGCCGAAAGTGGCGTCGAGGATGTACACATTGTCTCGCTTCATGGTGATCAGCTGCTCGGCAGACGCGTTTTGAAAGACGTATAAAGCCGGAAATCCGCCGGCGTTTGGATTAGTCGCAGCCGCTTATGCGTTCTCAGGGTTGGCGAGGATCGACATGGCTTGTTCGTGCATCTCTAAGCACCCTGCGGCAAGAATCTGTCCGTGCCATTGGAGATCGATGGCATTGCCGGACCAGTCCGTTACGATACCACCCGCACCTTCGATGACGGCCGCAGGAGCGAACACATCGAAGGGATCGAATTTTGCGTCCAAGCCGATGTCCGTACGCCCCGACGCGAGCATTGCGTAGGCATAACAGCTACCACCGTATTGCACATAGCGAACACGGGATTTGAGCGCCGTGAAGGCGGACATCTCCTTCGCGTCGAGATAATCCGGGTTGCTGTTGGTCATGAAAGCGTCCGCCATGCTCTCGCAATGCCGCGTGCGAACGGCCTCACCGTTGTGGCGCGCGAACTTTCCTGCCATGCCAACCCATCGATCGTCGGTTGCCGGGTGATCGATGACACCGATATAGGGCCGCCCCCGGCGGGCGAGGCCGATAAGTGTGCCGTAGACCGGGATGCCGGCAATAAAGGGTGCCGTGCCGTCTATGGGGTCGAGTACCCAGACCAGTTCAGCGTCCAGGTCCCGGCTGCCGTGTTCCTCGCCGAGGATGCCGTGATCCGGGTAGCGGTCATCGATAAAGCTGACCATGTGCGCCTCGATCCGGCGATCCAGATCCGTGACCGGGCTCGCGTCGGCCTTGTACTGAATCTCCGTCGGCGCGGCACCGGCTTCGCGCAGTATGCTGCGCGCTTGGTCAGCCAAGAACTCTGCGAAGGCAACCAGCTCATCGGCATTAACAGAATTGGAAGTCATCGATAACCTCAGTGGGTGAGAATCTGGCTGAGGAACGACTTGGTTCTATCGTTCCTCGGGTTGTTGAAGATGACGGAGGGCACGGAAATTAACGGCGGTTCGTGAGCGCCGTTTACGCGTCCGCCAGGCGGCGAAGCTCGGACATCAGCCGGGTTCCGATGACCGCCTCGCGCCAGCCACGCAACGCTTCGGGGATCTCGTGATTACCGGCGGCGCCGGCCACGACCAGGGACTCGAGCGTACGTGCTTGCGCGAGCAACGGGGCCGGTATGTTCAGGGCGTCGGCTTGTTGCTTCACCAGTTCCTTCAAGCTCTTGAGCCACGGGCTATAGCCACGCTCCACTGTCGGTGCCGGCACCGGGGGGGGATCGTCGCCATAGTCCTGTTCGATGGCACTCAGCAGTGATTGCGCGTACCGCTCGATTGCATTTGCCGACAACTCCGGGATCTCGGCAAGCTCCTCGGCAGTCGCCGGCGAGGTCGCGGCAATCGCGACTAAGGAACTGTCTTTGGCAATCATCTGGCGCGGCAGATCGCGACTGCGTGCCTCGACTTCACGCCACGCGGCCAGCTCGCGCAGTGTTGCAAGCGCGGAAGTGGCCAAGCGCCGCGTCTGGCGAATACGCAGGTATGCGCGACGGGGATCCCGATCCGCCATGCGCCGTTTCTGCACACGGCAAATCTCTTCGCGCAGCCACGAATCTCGACCGAGTTCCGTAAGCTGGTGTTGAAGCTGCCGGTACATGGGCAGCAAATGCACGACATCGAGTGCCGCGTAAGCGATTTGAGCATCACTCAGGGGCCGCTTCAGCCAATCGGAACGCGTCTCGTCCTTGGCGAGCTCCTCGCCAAGTAACACTTGCGTGAGCCGGCGATACCCAAGTGAGAAACCGTGACCGGCAAACGCCGCTGCAATCTGAGTATCGAAAATGGGTTGCGGGCAGACGCCGGTCAGCTGCTCGAGAACTTCGTTGTCGCCCTCGCTTGCATGCATGACCTTGGTAACATCGGAGTACTGCAGCAGCTTGGCCAGCGGTGCGAAATCTTCAATCGCGAGTGGATCGATGAGGGCAACCTGCTCACCGTCGAAAATCTGTACCAGAGCCGGGCGGGAGTAATAAGTACGCGTGCGCTCGAACTCCGTGTCGAGGCCGATTGCATCGACGCCAATCCAGCGCTCACAGGCGCTTTTCAGCTGCCGATCGTTGTCGATGAATATCGGTTTTTCGTGCATGAACAAAAAAAGCTCGCCGCACGCGGATTCTGCTGGGCAGTATCAGCGTGCGACGAGCCAGTGCCGACTTCCCTCTCGGCGCCCGTCACGGCCTCCACAAAAAAAGTGTGGTAGCAAGTTACTCTAAGATGTCTGATGAACAAGTGGCTTCGCTTGCGCACTCCTTGTCTACACCCCCACCCTGTCCCTCCCCCTCGAGACGAGGGGGAGGGGACGTGGTCTGATACGTCTGTGCACGGAAACCGGTGCTCGTCAACCGCATTTCGAGTCGCCGCAATTCAAGCAGGTAAGGCAGCCGTCGGTCTGGATTACTGCTTTCGCGTGGCAGTGCTGGCAGAATGCCGCGTACTCCGGGAATGCGGGATCCTCGAGTGTGCTGTCCTCCCCACGGCTCATGTCCAGGCGCGCGCGGGTCTCATCCATATATTCCTGCTGCTGTGGATCCAGCGGCTCTCCAATAATGAGACCGATGCTGCGCAGATGGGATTCGATGGCGTCTCCCAGCTCCGCGACCAGGGAAGGCATGTACTTGCCGCCTTTTTTGAAATAGCCGCCTTTCGGGTCGAAGACCGATCGTAACTCCTCGACGAGGAAGGTTACGTCACCGCCCTTTCTGAATACCGCGGAGATAATTCGCGTCAGGGCTACGATCCACTGGAAATGCTCCATGTTCTTGGAGTTGATGAACACCTCGAACGGTCGTCGCTGCTCGTGCACGGTGCCCTGGTTCAATACAATGTCGTTGATGGTCACGTAGAGGGCGTGATCGGACAGTGGCGTCTTGATTTTGTAGGTCGAGCCCACCAGCATCTCTGGCCGTTCCACCCGCTCGTGCATCTGAATAATTTCAGCGCTTTTGGGCGGCGCACTCGCGCTCGCCGTCGACGCGCTGGCGTCCGGTGACTTGATTTTGTCAGTGGAGTCCGCTTTTACCGGCGCATTTACGTCGTAGTCGACGATTTGTTTGTCTATCTTGATTGCCATGGCATTTTGCTCTCTCAAAATTTTCCGTAATAGCCTTCCTTGATGGCATCGTAGAGATTCGCGGCGCTGTGTATTTCGCCGTCGTACTCGATTTCCTCGTTACCCTTGACTTCGATGACACTGCCGTCCTCGAGGGTAAAGCTGTACAAGGTATTTTCCAGGTCCTTGTCTTTGACCAGCACGCCCTGGAAGGCTTGAGGGTTGAAGCGGAATGTCGTGCAACCCTTCAACTTCTTCGTATAGGCGTATTGGTAAATGTCCTTGAACTCCTCGTAGGCATAGTCCGTGGGCACGTTCGCAGTTTTCGAGATGGATGAATCCACCCACTTTTGAGCCGCGGACTGAACATCCACGTGTTCACTCGGCGTGATGTCTTCCGCCGTAATAAAATAATCGGGGAGTGCGTCGGCGCCGTCGCCATCGGGCGTTGAATCGGCGTTCATGAGTTCCCGGTAGGCGAGCATCTCAAAGGAGTACACGTCGACCTTTTCTTTGGATTTCTTGCCTTCGCGGATGACGTTACGCGAATAGTGATGGGCAAAGCTTGGTTCGATGCCGTTGCTGGCATTGTTCGCCAGCGCGAGCGAGATCGTGCCGGTAGGCGCGATGGATGTGTGGTGCGTGAAGCGTGCACCCTCTTCAGCAAGTGCCTCTACGAGCTCCGGTTCGATTTCCGCAATCCGCTGCATGTAACGGCTGTAGCGGGCATGCAGCACGCGGCCTTCGACTTCGTCGCCGACACACAGGCCATCGACCTTCATCTCTGGTCGCCGGCGAAGCATTTCCTCGGTCACCGTAAAGCGCTCGGTCATAATCGGAGCGGGCCCTTTCTCGCGCGATAGTGCGAGCCCTGTCTTCCAGCCCTCGACGGCCATCTCCCGAGTGACGCGCTCGGTAAATTCCAGCGAGGTCTGCGCGCCGTATTTCAAGCCCAGCATGGTCAACGTCGACCCGAGCCCGAGATAACCCATGCCGTGGCGGCGCTTGCGCTCGATCTCCTGTCGTTGCCGTTCCAATGGCAGTCCGTTCACGTCGACCACGTTGTCGAGCATGCGCGTGAAGGTGGTGACGGTTTCCCGAAAGCTGTCCCAGTCGAAGCGTGCGCGATCGGTGAACGGGTCGAGCACGAACTTCGTGAGGTTGATCGAGCCCAGAAGGCATGCGCCGTAGGGGGGCAGTGGTTGCTCACCGCAGGGGTTGGTGGCGCGTACGTTTTCGCAAAACCAATTGTTATTCATCTCGTTGATCTCGTCGACGAGAATGAATCCCGGCTCGGCGAAGTCGTAGGTGGACGCCATGATCAGATCCCACATGCGTCTTGCGCGTATGCTGCGGTAAATTCTGCAGGCCACGAGCCCGGCATCGTCAACCAGATATGCGTCGCGCTCCGGCCACTCGCGCCAGATGACCTGGGACGTGTCTTTTACATCGAGGCCGTCGTCGTCGACTTCCCGTTGTGTAACGGGAAAGGCAAGGGGCCAGTCTTCATCGTTGCGCACCGCATCCATGAATGCGCCGGTGATCAGTAACGATAAATTGAACTGCCGCAAGCGGCCGTCCTCGCGCTTACTGCGGATGAAATCCATGACGTCCGGATGGCCGATATCGAAGGTCGCCATCTGCGCGCCACGCCGTCCGCCCGCGGAGGACACTGTGAAA
>JAACFO010000153.1 GCA_009937425.1 Gammaproteobacteria bacterium | reverse complement strand
CCACTGGTAGTGTTTCCGCGGGCGATCCAGTGCCGCCAGGTCCTCGTGGATGTTGGCAGCTGCGCTGTGACTGTGGGGACTATCATGGACAGTATTGAAGGGCAACGACGGCGGGCCCGGGAACGGGGCGCTCATCAGCACCACGGAGCGAAATACGTCGGGCCGTACGAGTGAACAATATGCCGCAACGGGCGAGCCGAAGTCGTGCCCGACGACGGCCGCGACGGAGCGGTAACCGAGAGCAAACACGAGTCCCAGGGCATCCTTCAGCACATTAAAAATACGGAAGGAGCTGACGTCACCGTCATAGTCGTCGTCCCAGCCGGTGGTGCGCCCATAGCCTCTCTGGTCCGGAGCGATGACGTGAAAGCCCGCCGAAGCGATGGGCAGCATCACCTTTCGCCAGCTGTACGCGAGCTCCGGAAAACCGTGCAGAAGCAGGACACAGGGGCGATTTCGGCTTTCGAAACCCGCCTCCAACAAGTGCATGGTGAGACCGTTGACGCCTTCCACGACCCGCGAGCGTATACCGGGCGGCAGATTACCCTCACCAAGTGTGGTGGTCTCGACCACCCTCAGGCTTTCCCGACCACCACGTGCCCCTGAATTTTCCCGGAGACGGATCCGTGCCCATGACGATGGGCGATCGCCGCGGCTGCCTTATCGGTTACTTCCTCCAGGAGACTTGCATCCCTTTCTTCGATTTCGTTTCGCAAGGGCGTGCCCTGACAATAGGCAACCGCGGGATGACGGGGCGACGGCGCGGTGCTCGTCGCCTCGACGGTCTCAATCGATACATCTGAAAAGCCGGCTGCCTCCACTTCCTCGCGGATAACATCGACATCGTTGTATCCGTGAGGTGTACGGGCGAGAAACCTCGGCGGGTCGTCGGGAAACACTTCTGCTGCCGCCTTCGTTGCCACATCGGCGAATTCGTTTTCTTCGATGCGGTCCCAGACGTTGAACAATAGGCTACCGCCATCTTTGAGGGCCCGCCGGGCCTCCCGGTAGCCTGCCATGCGATCGGGGAAAAACATGACTCCGAACTGGCAGAGCACGACATCGAATGTCCCCGCATCGAATGGAAGTTCCAGCGCATTGGCCTGCTGCCACACGATACGGTCGTCCGGGCCCTGTCTCTCGGCGGCATGATCCAGCATCGGTTGGTTCAGGTCCGTGACCACATAGCGGAAATCGCCCGCAAGATTGCGAGCGAGAGCCCGCGTTACGACTCCGGTGCCCGCGGCTATCTCCAATACTGCCTTCGGGAACAGTGCCGCGACGCGTCCAGCGAGGTCGGAGGCGTAGGATTCGAATATCAGAGGAACCAGGTATTCGTCGTACAGTTTCGGAATCGAACCGGCAAAGGTCTTGTCCACATCATTCACGTTGGTGCCCTCGAGTAAAAGGCGTTTCGATTGAGAAGAAAATCATCAGCGCGCGTACCTGCCCCATATACGCTCGGGCAAGTACCACAGGAGACCACCACCGACAACGACCAAGGTAATTCCCAGCCAAATCCATCCGTTCGGGCCCAGCCACAGGAACTCGAAGCCGTGCAGAAATGTGGCGACCGCCATCAACAGGAAAAACGGGCCCGTAAGGTAGCAGTGTATCCGGCCGCATCGCAGGGCGTTCAGAACGCACGCAGCGCCCATCCAGACCAGCGTCGTCGACCAGATAATCGTCCTCGCTGATGAAGGCAGAAGTATACCGACAACAAGCGCTGCGGTGGGTATGCCCCAGGCGATCATATAGGACCGAGAACTGCCGACCCAATCCTGCCGTGCGGATTTCTTTGTCGCGTCAGTTGACACTGGACCTAGTCCGGAAGCCCCGCATCACGCAGCGCTGCGACTATGCCATCCAAGGTCTCGCTGTCCTTGTAGGGCTGTGATTCAACGTAAGTAGAAATCGAAAAGAATGGGTCAATACGTAGAATTTTCTGCGCCACCTCGCGAGCGTCATCGACTGAATCAGACAGACTGTAGTCCGTGCACAGTAGGACGTGCCCATCCAGATCCTCCGGGGAGATGCGCAGACACTCATTCGCAACAGAGATCGATGAGGCTATCTGGCCGCTGTCACGGTAAGCTGCAGACAATACATTCGCCATCCAGGGTGGGTAAATCCGTGCATGCTTTACCGCCGATCTCACATTCTTGATGGCTTCAACATGCTGACCGTTGAAATGCAGCACATTGGAGTGAACACCTCTAGCCAGAGGACAGCTTATCCGCACTGATACAGCTTTCTTCGACAATGCCAATGCCTCTTCGTGGCGCCGTTCAAACAAACGCGCGGAAGCCAGTACGACATGTCCGAATCCGTCGATATCGCCGAGCTCAATGGCTTTCTCGGCCTGCACGACCGCCAGTCTAATGGATTCTTCGGGATCGCTGCTCCAGCCCCGCAGTACGTCCAGCCAGTGTGTAAAGCCTATTAGAGCGCAGCCTTGCGGTGCGTCAGGCACAAGCTGGTTCAGCTCCTGGAAAATACTTCGTGCAATTGCATTGCCATTCTCGCTACCCATGTACAGATGGCTCATGCCGCGCAGCACGAGCTCTCGAGACGTTCTGTTCGGCAGATTACTCCACCAAATCAAACTCCCCTCACCGGCCAGGAGCTTGATGTCCAGCGCCACGACGACTTCGGTGGTGATTTCGTCCTGCACTTCAAAAATATCATCGATGACCCGATCGTAGGTCTCCGCCCAGATGATCTGGGCGGCAGGTGCATCAGTTAGATTAATGGTAATTCGAACCCGATCGCCGGCCATTTGTACGGCGCCATCGAGAACGTAACGGACGCCAAGCTCGTTTCCCGCCTCGATTGCGGACACATCGCTATTTCGATAGTGTTCCGATGCCGGCGCATTGATGAGAAACAGTCCGGAAAGCTTCACCAGCGAAGACTGAATCGAGAGCCGAAAGCCGTCCACGAAGGCGCCCTGTTCGGCGTTGCCGCCCAAATTCCTGAACGGAAGAATCATTATTGACGGAGCCTCTGCGCGTACGAAGGACTCCGACATCTCTTCTTCTGTTTCCGGGCCCGCGATTCTGGAAAATCGGGAAATGCGTAAAACATTGCCGGACGGGTCATCATCTCCGTTCGAAACACCTAACTTGGGGACAAGCCGGTAGGCTTGAACCGGGCGCTCGATATTCTTCAGCTTCTGCTCGCCTATACCGTCAAACTGAATGTCTATCTTGTCCTGCACCTGATGGAAGACGGATTCGCTGATGCAAATGCCGCCCGGGCTGGCCAGGGACTCCAACCTGGCCGCCACATTTACGCCGTCACCATAAATATCGTTTCGGTCGACGATTACTTCACCCAGATTGATGCCGATGCGAAAGAGCAGGCGCTTGTCCTCGGCGAGTTCGGCGCACAGCGTGCCGACGGCATTCTGAATGCCGATGGCGCAATTGGTGGCCGCTACGACACTTTGGAAGCGGGCCAGGACCGCGTCGCCGGCGTAGTGCACGACTTCGCCGCCGGAGTTTCTGATTCTGTCGGCGATCAGGTCGAGACTGGCGGAAAGTTGCCGATGAGTCCCGACCTCATCCGCTTCTGTCAGTCGACTGTATTCGGAGACGTCGGCATAAAGGATGGCTGCAAGTTGATGTGTGACATTCTCTTCGGCCATGCTCGTCTCCCATCGCAACCGCTTTCGGCTTTACACGGTATCTTTCTGGTCATACAGCTTGAGCACAGCAATACCGTCCTTCTCGGCATGCCCCTTGCTCACCAGAATACGAAACAGCGAGGCGGCCTGACTGGACATGGGGGTCGGGACCTTCAGCGATTTGGCTATGTCGTGCACCATGTCCAGATCCTTCAATATCTGCCGCGCATAGCCGGCGGGCTCGAAATCTCTGGCAATCATGCGCGGGAATGCCGCTTTCAGCAAATTGCTGCCGGCGTGTCCCGGCGCAAGAGCCTCGGGGATCTTCGATGCATCGATGCCTGCCGCCTCCGCCAGGGCCAGCGCTTCGGCGAGAACGCAGTAATTGTTAAGCACTAGAATCTGATTGACCATTTTGGTCACCTGACCGGCGCCCACGGATCCGAGATGGGTGAATGTGCTGGCGAGTACTTCCATCAGAGGGGTGACTCTGGCGATATCCGCTTCGCTGCCGCCAGCCATGATGGCGAGAGTGCCGGCCTCGGCGGCGGGCGGCCCACCGGAGACGGGTGCATCCACCCAGCCCATGCCGGTTCGCTCGCGAAGTTCGTCCGCCATGGCTTTGGTGCTTTCGACGATGGTCGTTGAATGATCCACCAGCAGCTTGTCGGCACTTGCTGATTCCACCACGCCGCCGGGGCCGAACACCGCCTCGTGTACGGCATCCGTGGATACGACGCACATCAGGATGATGTCGCTCTTGCTGGTGACTTCGGCGGATGACGACGCCGGAATGACGCCGTGCTTCGTGGCCTGCTGGATTTTCTCGGTGGCGATGTCGAAGCCGGTGACGGTATAGCCGGACGCGGTTAACCGCTTGGTGAACGCCTGGCCCATCAGGCCGAGGCCAATGAAGCCGATGGTTGGTTTAGCGGGCATGTTCGTACCTCTTTGCGAGCACGTCTACCCCGTAGGGGGCTCGCTGCTACAGCTTTCGTAATCCCGGCGCGACGATGGTGGTCAGGACTCCTATCAGGACCAATGCTACACCGTTGATACCCAGGGCGGGACCGACGCCAACACTGGCGGCCAGGGCACCCATTTCCAGGTGACCCAGGGGCGCGGCACCGATGGCGAACACCCAGGCGCCCATGGCGCGTCCGCGCAAGCGGTCCGGAACGCTCAGCTGCATCATGCTCTGTGTGAGCACGTCCGATGCCGAGGCGAGCGCGGCGACTGCCAACACCGCCGCCAGGATGGTTACGAAGTTCGGTGCGGCCCCTACGGCGATCAGGCCGAGACCGAATGCGTAGATAACGAATAAATAAGTCAGTCCGCGGCGCCGGAAATTACGGGTTCCCGCCAATGCAACACCCGCCGCGAATCCACCGGCGGCCCTGATGGCATGGATAACGCCAAGTCCCTCGGCTCCGACTCCCAACCGCTCGGTGGCGAGCTCGGGCAGTATCGTCGCGAAGGAAAAACCGAGCACCTCCACGGCGGCGGTGACCACGATTAACATCAGCAGCGTGCGATTGTGCCGCATCTCCTGCACGTATTCGCGCAAGTTCTCGAGAATGGGTACTGGATTTACCTGCGTCTCCGTGGGAATGGAGCGAAGTCTGCTGACGATGAGAAAAGTGATGCCATGGAGGCTTGCGAGAACGAACAGCGCAACGTCCGTTCCCAGCCGCTGCATGACGCTGCCGGCAACGAGTGCACCAATCAACTGACCGGCGCGCATGCCGATGGTCAGCAAGCCGAGACCGGCCACCACATTCTCGGCGCCGACGATGTCGTAGGCGTAGCTCTGGCGCACCGGCAAATACATGGCACGGGCGCTGCCGGCGATAAAGGTCATGAACAGCACCTGCCAGAGCTCGATGGCGCCGAGCGCAGCCAGCACACCGAACACCGCGAGGTTAGTGCCGATGACTGCTTCGATAATGCGCAGCAGTTTCTGACGGTCGATCCAGTCGGCGATGGCGCCGGCGGCCATACCGAAGATGAGCAGGGGCAAAAAATAAAGCGCCAGAGCCACGCCAACCCAGGCGGAAGTGCCGGTGAGTTGAAATACCAGCAGACCGATGATGACCTGCTCGCCGCCGTAGCCTATGTAGTTGCTGGTCGCGGCCGTCAGCAACAGACGAAATTCTCGGTGCCGGAACGCCGGACCGCTGAGGATCCTGCCGATCAGCGGTATTGAGGCAATATTCAAGCCGACGCAGACAGCGATTCAAGGGAGCGGGCGTAGCGCTCGATGCGATCGCAAGCATCCGCGAGGACCGCGATGGGCATGGTCAGGCTGAAACGCACGTGACCGGTGACGCTGGCGCCGAACCCTGTTCCGGGAAGAAGACTGACCCCACCGTGATCGAGAAGACCCCAGGCGAAATTTTCCCCATCGAGCCCGGTGCCGCGCACGTCCACGAGCAAGAACATGGAGCCCTCGGGCCAACTACAGGCAAGCCCCGGCATGGCGTTGATACGGCTGCATACCAGATCCCGACGCTCACGATACTCCCTGTGCATCGCTTCAGTTTCGGGGTGTTGTTCCGTGAGGGCAACCACGGCGGCATCCTGAAGAAATGGCGATAACCCGTAGTGCATCGGCTTGACCAGATTAACCAGATGCTGCGCCAGATCCGGCGGTGCGATCACCCAACCGATTCGCCATCCCTGCATCGCATGGGATTTCGACAGCGAACCGAGAGAGACACTGCGATCCGCGATCTGCGGCAGGCTGCAGACGCTGGTGTGCGGCACATCGAAGGTGAGATCCGCGTAGACCTCGTCGCAAACCACCCACAGATCATGTCGCAGAGCCACCTGGGCAACGCCATCGAGCTCTTCCCGGGTCATGACCATGCCGGTAGGGTTGTGGGGGGTGTTCAGAAGGATCATCCGCGTACGATCCGTCACCGCTGCCTCCAGCTTTGCCGGATCCAGGTGAAATCCCCGGTCCACATCCAAAGGCACGTCTATGCGGGTTGCGCCGGCAGCGTCGACGACACTCTCATAGGTAACGTAACGGGGCTCCGGAACGAGCACTTCGTCACCCGGCTCCACCAGGCAAAGTGCCACCGCATACAGTGCATTCTGTGCACCGGGACAGATCACGACTTGATCCACCGACACAATCTGCCCGGTGAACTCGGCGTGCCTGTCGGCGATCGCTTGGCGCAACGCAGGCTCCCCGGCAAAGAAGCCGTAGTGCGTGCGTCCGGCCTTGAGGCTGTCAATCGCCGCCTGCGTGATTGCCTGTGGCGTTTCGAAATCCGGATCCCCGACACTCAACAGGATGATGTCCTCGCCATTGAGCTGCCGTTTCCTGGCCTTGTCGTGAATCGCCCAGGCGTAGGCGGCGGCGGTATCGAGGCGATTGGCGATGGAAGCGTATTTCATCTTGTAGCGTACTCTTGCAGGCGACCGTAGACCCGGTCAGGTTATTCAGAGGTGTGTCGGCGAAGGGTGAGCGCGTAATCCTCGAACCCCACGGCACGCCAGAAGTCGATGGCGGCCTGATTCGTGCACAATGCCTCCAGAGTAACAATTGCACCCGCGGGCCAGACGCGCTGGAACAGCAGGTCCATCGCGGCACGCCCAAACCCCTTACGCCGCTCATCCCGGCAGATAAAGAATTGACGCAGGAAGATTCCAGCATTATCGCTTCGGTAGAGCGCATATCCAACAACTGTCGCCTCGCTCACAAACAGCACCGCCGTGTAGGCCCGCACCAGCCACGCGCGCATACGGTCCTCGAGCTCGCCAACGGACATGGGACTGACGTGACCCTCGTCGTGGATCAGTTGCTGATTGAGCTCGGCGAGTAACGCCAGATCCTTTTCGCCGGCTGTTCGATATTCCATGGGAAGTCCCCGAGCGACGAGGTCACTGGGTTTTCGCGGTGTGACATTCGGCATTCCAGGAATTGGATTTCACGCCCCAATCCCCCGCGTCGGGCCAACCACCGTCGTCGAGTGTGACGCGCCCATAACGCTCACCACTGGGACTCACTCCCGAGGGACTTGTTTCCCGCCGAATGGTCCAGGCGCCGTCAAATTTCGATGTCATGGGCACCAGTTGGAAGAACACATACTGTTCGCCGTCGATAACCTGATAGCTCGCCACGCACAATTGACGGCCAGCGGGAAACTTTTGCAGCACACGGCCGTAACCCCCCTGCCGGATGCCGGTGAGAAAGCCGCCGTCCAGACACTCCAGGCACTGATAAGCGCCCATTCGCTGAACCCGAGGTGGCTCATCCTGGGCAATTGCCTGGATGGGCAGCATGAGCAGGCATGAAAGAAAGATCGGCGCACGCACCCGAACCGCCATGCCTAATCCAGCGTCTTTCGAATGGCGACCAGGTTCTCCACGTAATCGGCATCCAGCCCGTGCTCCCGGGCGCCCTCGATCATGAAATCCACATAGCTTTTGGACGGTGTGTACGGGCCGGTCGGTGTCGAAACCCGGTAAAGATCAGCGCGATGCCATCGACCATCCTCGCCCATCACGCAGTAAGTGTCGCGGCGATAAAGTCCTTGGGGGACGCTCTCGAGAATATCCAATTCTTCGAGCTCCGACTCCCTCACCTCATAAATCACGCCCTTGACCAGCATGCCAGGTGTCTCGATGATGCTGCTGATACCGCCGCCCAGATTCTTCGAATAGTGACGGAACTCCACCTTGTAGTTGGGCAAGTCCGCCTTCATGACGAAAGTGGCACTGGGAGTGTAGTCGCGGATGAAATTGCTCGAGAGATTCGAACCGTAAGCAAAGTAATACATGGTATTGCACGTGATCGCCGCCGCGCCCGGACGCGGACGATGGTCAGTGGGCCAGAATCTGGCTCAAGAAAATCTGGGTACGATCGACCTTTGCGTTATCGAAGAACTCTCCGGGAGCATTCTCCTCGACGATTTCACCGAAATCCATGAAGATAACGCGATCGGCGACTTTCTTGGCGAACGCCATCTCGTGGGTCACACACAACATTGTCATGCCGGTCGCCGCCAACTCCACCATAACGTCCAGAACCTCGGAAATCATCTCCGGGTCGAGTGCGGAGGTCGGCTCGTCGAAAAGCATGATCGACGGATTCATACATAGTGAACGAGCAATGGCGACACGTTGCTGCTGGCCGCCGGAGAGCTGGCCCGGGTATTTCTGTGCCTGCTCGGGGATCTTCACCCGCGCGAGATACTTCATGGCGATCTCGTCTGCGTCCGCCTTGGGCATCTTCTTGACCCACATGGGCGCCAGCGTGCAATTCTCGATGACAGTGAGATGCGGGAACAGATTAAAACTTTGAAACACCATGCCGACGTCGCTGCGGATGGCATCGATGTTCTTGACACTGCCGTCGAGATTCACACCATTGACTGCAATGTGGCCATCCTGATGCGGCTCCAGACGA
>JAACFO010000152.1 GCA_009937425.1 Gammaproteobacteria bacterium | reverse complement strand
AATATAGAACTTGGCTTCTTTGAAGCCAGCGGTCTCAAAATTCTTCACGGCCTTTCTAAGCAGACCTGGACTGATGTCTATGCCTGTATATTGGTTATCCTGTTCCAGGAAATTGATGGCGCTACCGCTACCTGTCGCCAATTCAAGAACACGCTTTCCATAAATGCCCTTCAACTCTTGACTAAGGATTTCATAATGTTTTCTCATATCTGCGCCAAATTTTTGGGGAAAGATAGAGCCTTTCATGATGAAGTCATATAGAAATGAAAAAGAGTCCCCAAGCCAAGGCTTGAATAGCTTGACGCTGTTTTCATTCTCGGAAACATAGTAAAGACCCTTCTTCTTAATAACTCGAATGCCGGTTTTGAGCATATTTTTTCTCCTGCATAACAGGATGTTAGGTTGGTTACGTAGTATCGAGTGATACGGTGCGCCGGTCTAGTGTGCGAATGACCGCTTCCCGCCGCTTTCCAGCCATTCAGGCGTTTAAATCGAAAGACTACAACGGGTCGGGTCCCGCCGTTCAGTGCTGCCTTACCTGAGATCGCCGTGATGCTGCAGTGCATGAGGGGGGAATCGGCCACGTTCGGACATTCGCTAATTACGCTCAGGTCTCGCCTGGCACCTCCAGCCGATGCTCCGCGCTCGGGCAATACTTTCTCTCTTTCACTGCCAAGCCTCCTCATAGGACACTCCGACGACAGCGCAACGACCCTGTTCACTTCTGATCACATTGATCGGACTAATCATTGACCACGGTCAACGCAAGTTATCTTGATCAAGCGTAAGAATCTTGCCAAGCGCCATCAAGAAACGCGCTCCTACCACTCCAAGGGCTGACGGCCGCCCTTATTCGAGCTGTGTCCTGCAGCGACCGCCAGGCCAATGTTGGAGAACACGATATGGATCT
Organism: Gammaproteobacteria bacterium; assembly: GCA_009937425.1. Taxonomy (GTDB): domain Bacteria; phylum Pseudomonadota; class Gammaproteobacteria; order HK1; family HK1; genus JAABYT01. Next base: position 8,144 of record JAACFO010000152.1, on the reverse strand, counting down.
GACGATAGGCGATCAGGCATGGCTGGATCAGGTTGTCGAGGAAATCGTCGAACCGGACCTGCCAATAATCGACCCACATCACCATCTGTGGCGCTATCCCGGCGCCGATTACCTGGCTGAACAGTTGTATCACGATACCAGCTCGGGTCACCGAGTTGAGAAAACGGTTTATGTCCAGTGCGGTGTCGAGTATCGAAAGGATGGACCCGAGCACCTCAAACCACTGGGTGAAACGGAGTTTGTCGTACAGCAGGCCAAGCAAAGCGAGGAGCTCGGAGGCGCAGTGATCGCCGGCATCGTGGGGAGGGTTGATTTGCAGCTGGGCGACGGTCTGGAAGATGTTCTGAACCAGCATATGGAGCTAAGCGAAGGCCGGTTCAAAGGCGTTCGTCACAACGCGGCGCGGGCAGAGCATCCCGAAGCCTTAAGCATCGCCGGGAGTGCGCCTGAAGGCTTGTATGAGGATGCGGAATTTCGCAGTGGTCTGAAGATGCTGGGCCGCGAGGGCCTTACCTATGATGCCTGGCACTACCACTATCAGAATCGTGCTTTCACGGCCATGGCGCGCGCGGTCCCGGGAACTATCTTGGTTCTGGATCACTTCGGGACGCCGCTGGGAGTGGGGCCGTACGCGGGTCAGCGTAAAGAGATCCTAGAGCAATTGAAGAAAGACCTGCACGAAATGGCAAAATGTGAAAACGTGGTCGCCAAATTGGGCGGACACGCAATGCCGGACAGTGGATTCGGGTGGGAAAAGAATTCGACGCCACCGACCTCAGACGAATTTGCAGCCGCTCAGAGGGATTATTACCTTTACACTATCGAATGCTTTGGACCAGACCGCTGCATGATGGAAAGCAACTTTCCGGTCGACCGGCAATCACTATCTTATGCAGTCCTGTTTAACGGCATGAAGAAAATCGTTGCGGATTTTTCAGATGCTGAGAAACGACAACTGTTCCACGACACTGCCGCCAACATTTATCGGCTGTAAGGACAGCTTTCCCCGCGCGACAATCTAACGTTGGTTAGGGAAGATCAAGATCTGGTACAAATCGTAACGGAATATGGAGGAGTATCTATAGTACTTGCGTCGTTCACGGAACTGCAACGCAAATGACCACGCGGACACCTAACCAACGGTTGTAGACCAGGGGCACGTTACTCTTCTGATCGCGGATCTTTATCCCGACATTCCCGGAAACGTCGCGCGGATACCGATGACCATCATGTCGATGGCGATGGCCGCCACGATCATTCCGATCAGGCGCGTCATGACCGTGAGACCCGAGGGACCCAGGATGCGGGCCACCGGCACGGCGACCCGCAGGATGGCGTAGGTGATGACGACCATGGCAGCGATCACGGCGCCGATGGTAACGAAGTCGCAGGCACGCTCCGCGGTCTCGCAACGAATGATGATCGTCGCGATAGCACCCGGGCCTGCCAACAGGGGAATCGCCAGCGGGCAAATAGCTTCCGAATCTCTGCTTTCAGTCCGCGGTGTATCAGATGCATCAGTTGCGTTAGTCGCCGGCTTCGACTGCATAAGCGACAGACCCATCAGCAGTACGATGATGCCGCCAGCGATCCGGAATGACGAGATACTGATGGCGAAGAAGCCGAGTATCTCGCGGCCGAATAATGCCGCAGCCACCAGCGCAAGACACACGGACATAGTCGCGATCAGCGCAAGACGCCGACGCCGCTTCTCAGTGTAACCTTCGGTCATGCCGACGAAGAACGGTACCGCAACGAGCGGATTCATGATCGCGAACAGCGATGCAAAGAACAGCCAGAACGCGGCGGCGTCGAAGTGCGCCGCGCCGATCGTGTCGAGAAACCCGCTGGTGATGTTGACGATCGATTCACCGGCACCGGTCATGGACAGCAGCATTCCACCGACCACGATGCCGATGGAGCCGTTGTACATGATCATATTTCGAGCATTCTTACGCATGTTACCGTCCAACTACCTTTGAGGACTCGCGTCCTGCCGTTAATCTCTGGGTAGCAAGATAGTGGGTGCGTGTATCGCTCTGATGTCAGCGGATACGCAAAAGTGTAACGATTGTATCCGGGGTCGAGGTTGTCACTCCTGGTCGTCGGTTGGCGAGTAGACGTACCCGCGGCTGTGGACGGTCTTGATGATGGTAGGCTTCTTGGGGTCCGGCTCGATCTTGCGCCGGATCCGTCCCATCTGGATGTCGACGCTGCGGTCGGCCGGATCCCAGTCCCGGCCTCGGGTCGCCTGGAGAATCTGGTCCCGGGACAGCGTGCGTCCCGGGTTCTCCGCGAACAGCTTGAGGACCTGAAAGTCCATCTCAGTGATGGAAATGCTCTCGCCGTTGCCGTCCAGCAGCCGGTGGGATTCGATGTCCAGGCGGCACTGGCCGAAGGGAATCGTCGCCCCGTCGTGCGCATCGATCGGTGCGGATGTGGTCGTTGGGGCGGCGTGTTTCCAGCGCAGCACGGCGGCGACCCGCGCCACCAGCTCGCGAAGGTCTACGGGTTTCGCCAGGTAGTCGTCCGCACCCACCTCGATGCCGATGACCCTGTCCATCACATCGCCGGCCGATGCCACCATGATGATGGCGAGATCCGTGTGTTCCCGCAGGTAGCGGGCCAGAGACAGTCCGTCTTCCCCCGGCATCGAGATGTCGAGCAGGGCAAGATCGATGTCGTGCTCGTCGACCAGCCGGCGCGCCTCGGCGGCGCCATCCGCGCTGCTGGCCCGGTATCCGTTGATCTCCAGGTACTCCTGGAAGCTCTCCCGGATGTCGGGTTCGTCATCGACGACGAGAATGTGGATCTTGTCGCTCATCGCGCACCGTTTCCCGCCACCTGTCTTACCAGGCTCCGGAGTTCGCGGGGATTGATGGGCTTCTCGAGATACGGCCGGCCACTTTCATCCAGGAAGTTCTTGGCGCCGGCGCTCATGGTGTCACCGGTCAGGAACATCAGCTTCGGAATGACCGCAGGCAGTTCCTGTCTGAGCTTCTCGTAGAGTCCCGGGCCGTCGAGGCCCGGCATACGGAGATCGCTGACGACGACAGCGAAGTCGCGATCGCGCAGCCGTTCCAACGCGGCGTCGCCGGAGTCTGCAGTATCCACGTCATGACCGTCGCCGCGCAGAATATCGGCGAGAACATCCAGCACGTCGGCCTCGTCGTCGACCACGAGAATTGAGAAAGTGGCCCGGGAAGCCTCCGGTCTCTCGGTCGACGGTGTCTCTTCGCTGGATCGGGTCGACTCGGGGAATCGAATCGCAAAGGACGCACCAGAATCTCGAGTATCCTCGACGGAAATCGTACCGCCGTGGGACTCGATGATTCGATGGCAGATGGCGAGCCCGATGCCGGTGCCAGCCTCCATCTTCTTGGTGGTGAAAAAGGGCTCGAAGATTCGGGAGCGAACGTCAGTGCCGATCCCGGGGCCATTGTCCTTGATCTTGACGACCAGTTCCCTTGTCCTCGGCCGATGGGACGTCGTGATCTTGAGCCACCCATCGCCCTCCATCCCCTCCATGGCTTGCTGGGCGTTGAGGATCAGATTCGTGACAACCTGGGTCAGTTGGTCGGCATCGCCCTGAAGGGAAGGGAGATCCGAGGCGAGCCGGGATGATACTTCGATTCCCGAGGAGCGCAGCGCATGGCCCGTTACATCCAGTGCGGATTTGACGACCTCGTTCAGTTTGACGGCGCGATACTCGGCCGGCTCCTGGCGTGCCATGGCGAGGAATGTCTTCACGATTCGCGCGCAGCGATCGGCTGCGGTGCTGATTTTGGTAGCGCGCTTCGAGATGTCGGGATCCGAAGCGAGCTCTTCGAGGAGCATGGACTGGGCGACCACGATGGAGAGTGGGTTGTTCAACTCGTGGGCGACGCTCGCGAGCAGCGAGCCCAGGGCACTCAATTTCTCGCTCTGATAAAGCGCCTGGCGCTGGCGCGCCATCTCTTCCGCGACCGCATTCCGCTCTGTCAGATCGAAGATGGAGGAAACGATCATCTCCTCGCCCTTGTAGTCGATGAGCTGCGACGACATGGACACCCAGAAGGACGTGCCATCGGCGCGAATGCGTTGTACCTCCAGGTCGTTAATCCGTTTCTCTTTGCGCAACCTGTTGACGTAACTCTCACGGATTTTGGGATCCACGTAAGAATCCGGCGAGAAGAACGGCCCGTCCACCACATCGATCCCCAGGAGATCGGCGTTCGACGGGCTGATATAGATGTATTCCCCGTTGTCCAGCCGGTTCATGGCCAGCGGCACGGGACAGGACTCCAAGACCCGGCGGACGAGGCCTTCGCTCTCCTGCAGCGCCTGCTCCATTTCCTTCCGGTCGGTTATGTCGAGGCGGATGGCGACCTTCGCGCCCTGTCGGGTAGTGTGGGTTGTCGTGAATATCCAGCGGCCGTTGGAGAGCTGGTATTCGGCGGATGTGCCGGGCTGCCGGCGGGCCTGAAGCCGCTCTTCGACCCACTCGTCGACGCGGCCGACCGCGTCCACGTACTGTCCGCGCTCCGCCCCGGCGCGCATGAATTCCTCGAAATGGACGCCCGGCTCGAGGACGTCTGCACAAATTCGGTTGATCTCCAGATACTGTTGATTGCACATCATCAGCCTGTCCGAATCGTCCCATATGACGAATCCTTCTCCCAGAGCCTCGATCGCGTCCTCGAGCATTTCGCGTGACTGCCTCGATTCGGTCTCCTGCGCTTTCCGGTCGGTAATGTCGGTTAAAGTAACGACGATGCCGCCCTGTCGCGTCGGTCGGTTGGCTCCCGACACCCAGCGACCATCCGATTGTTCGTATTCGAGGTTCGTCTGCAGCTCCCGGCGCATTTTCTTTCGATCGCGCAGCCAGTCAGCTTCTCGGCCCAGGGCCTCGACATACAGCCCCTTTTCGAGATCCGATTCGATCAAATCCACCCAATCCATTCCAGGCTCGATGATGTCCGCGCTGACCTGGTGAAAATCTCGGTATCGAGTATTGCAGAGGAGCAACTTGTTCTCGCTATCGAATAGTGCGAAGCCCTCCGACAGCGATTCGATGGCATCCTCGAGTGTTTCCCGGATGCGCCGAAGCTCTTCCTCTCGCTGTCTTCTCTCGGTCAGATCGATCAATCCCGAGATGACGCACTGACGCTTGTCCAAAGTGAGAACCTTGGATGTAGCGGAAACCCAGAACTCCGTTCCATCCTCCCGTTTCAGAAGGATATCGAACCCTCTGATTTCTCCCGTCGCACGCAGTTCTTCGATATAGGGAGCGCGATCGGTGGGGTCGACGTAATAGTCGGTCACGTAACGCTCTTTCTCAGACGGCCACTCGTGACGAAACATCTTCGCCGACGCGGGACTTTCGTAGAGAATCTTTCCGCTCTCCAGCTCTACGATATAGACAGGTAGCGGGTGACTCTCGAGCAGGTATCTGAATCGTTGTTCGCTCTCACGCAGCGCCAGCTCGACCCGCTTCTGCTTGGTTATGTCCGTCCTCGTGAGCGCGATGCCACCATCCGGAGTGTGATGACCGGACGCCAGTAACCACCTGCCGTCGTCCAGCTCGATCTCCACGGGATTGTCGGCAATGGTTTCCAGGCGCTCCAGCCATCCCTCGAACTCCGCCTCAGGATCGGTGACGGGAATGCCGTCATACTGGCGAATTCGCCGCATGATCATCAGACCGACTTCCGACCGGGTCTTTCCCAAGAGGTCATCCGGCTCGAGACCATAAATTTGCGAGTATGCGCGGTTGCAGATGAGGAGGCTCCCATCAGCGTCGCGCACCGTCAGTCCGTGGGGCGAGCCCTCCACGGCATCCCGCAGCAACCTGGAGAGCCGCTCGCACTCCCGATTCGATTCGGTCAGTTTCTGCTCGGCGTGCTTTTCTGCGGATATGTCCGACATGCAGCCGAACAGTTGACCGCCGGCCGGTCCGTCGTCGGGGGTGGCTCGAAGCTCGTCTCTCAACCAGACGTAGCCGCCGTCGGCCGTGCGGACGCGAAATTCACGACTGTCCTTTCCGGTATCGTGCAGTCTGTCCGATCGACGGTCGACTTCGAACGCGTCGTCCGGATGGATATGGCGCAGGAAGAAGTCACCGTCATCTACGATAGCTTGCGGGTCGTGTCCCGTGATGTTCTCGAAGTTCGAACTGATCCAGTTGAAGGGGCGGGTGCCCTCACGGTCGGCGAGATAATAAATGACCGACGAATGGTGACAAGCAAGCGCTGATACGACCTGCTCCATGCCATCGTCGGATAAGGTTGCAGCCTGCGGGGTATCGGGCATGGGCGCCTCCCATGTGATGTCGCTGGGATCGCGGGATTGAATGTGCTTGTTCAGTTTCGTAGTAGAAGGCACTTGAGGCCGGCAATCAAGGGGAATCTAGTGTCTTCATGCCGCCGGGGAGTCAGGGTTCTGTCGTTCGTTCCCGTGCGACAGACGCCCTGGACTCCCCGGCTCGATGGTCGTGGTGGGCCGGCGTAAGTCCGTTCCGCCGATGATCTTCAGCTGCGTCGACTCAACCATTCGCGAGGTTTCGCGCCATCGCGGCGATCTCTTCACGGCGAACGCCGATGTCGTCGAGACGGTAGTCCTCGAGTGCCCGAAGTGCCTTGATGGTGGCTCTCTCGTTGTGCCAGCGCATGATGGCTCTGGTCACTCGTGACGTCGCGGAAACCGCGGCCGATCCGAATCGGACGACTTCTTCCCCGATGTACATGAAGGGCTCGACCAGCTCGACGAAGGGCACTCGCGCGGGAGTATTGGCATAGCCTGCACCCGCATGGGCGTGTTCAAAGTGGTTATTCCTGTAGGTCATCTTTCTGACTCCTGAGTGTGTCGTTAATGAATGCTTCACCTCGAGCAACCGGGCATGAACTCATGCTTCTCGGATGCTGTGGGTGACAGTCTAGGGAGACCATGTATCAGGCGTACTTCCCGACCCGCGCGACTTTGTAACAGTTGTATCCGGACCTCTAACCCCCGGTCCCCGGGCCGGGCGGAGAGCGCATACAACTGATACACAGTGTCCCCGGGCGAGAAGTCACACTGATACATCCCCCCGGTAGCATCCTGCCTCAATTGCCATGTCCGGTTGACCAGTGAACCGAGACCGCTGGCGTCATGAATCGAACCAGACAGTGAACTTGGAGGTACGTCGAGATGAACAGATTTATGGAATGTTTTGACACGAAAGCGATGTCACCCGTCTACGACAGCCGTCCTGCCGCCACCATGGCCGTGGGGCTGCCCTGCGACGAGCTGTGCCGGGGCATGTACCGGGCACGGGAACTCAGAAACACCCGTCTGAAGGCACTGATGAGCCGTCGCCTGGTGGACCCTGCCCGCAGATTCGTCCGGGATACCGGAAATGCGTTTTCCGACTGGGTCGAAGGCCTTCATCGCGGGCCATTTACGTCAACGATCTAATGCGAGCGGAGCGACACAGGAAGGGCCGCAAACATGTCTAACGTCAGCGTGATATCTACTACGGGGCTCCTCGATGGCGGCATCGGCGACGACTCCGGCGATGCCGCCGTCGAGACTGACGGTGGGCTGCGCAGGCTGGTGCTTTCGTATCCGGGTCCCGTGGTCGCGGTACACGCCCGGACAGGCGTAGTCGTACACGAAAGCGCCGCGGCGAAATCGCTCCTCGGCGTCGACCCGCAGATCGAGCCACACCGCCGGATGCAGTGCCATTTCTCGAGTCCCGCGGACTACTCGACGATCATGGGGCGACTCAGCGTCGAATCAGAGGTAACCGAGGTCGAGGTCGAGCTATCCAGAATGGACGGCACGACGTTCTGGGCGTCGGTCTCAGCCAGCATCATCGAGTATCGGAGCGATGCGCTGAGCATATTCAATATCGTCGATATCAGCAGATACAAGAACGCCGAGCAGCGAATCGCACGTCAGAGCGAATCGCTGCATCAGAGTGAAAAGCTGGCCGCCCTCGGATCGCTACTCGCCGGGGTCGCCCACGAGCTGAACAACCCGCTTTCCGTCGTATCCGCGCAGGCAGTTCTCCTGCAGGACACCGCCTCTGATCCCAGGCTGATCGAAAGGGCGACCAAGATAGGGAATGCGGCCGACCGTTGTTCGCGAATCGTACGGACATTCTTGTCCATGGCCCGCCAGCG
>JAACFO010000050.1 GCA_009937425.1 Gammaproteobacteria bacterium | reverse complement strand
AGGTGCATGCCGAGCTGCAGACAACTCGTAAAACTGATTGCAAACTTTTAGTTGCCAACGACGACAACTACGCACTAGCAGCTTAAACACCTGTTTAGTGCCTTCCGCCCGGTTTCGTGCCCATACGACCGGATCACGGGAGTCACCCTATATGGGATCGCGATGAAGCACGCCTGGTGTGGATTCGTTAAAACTTATCCAGGCTCGTTGCTGGCTTTCCCTGCCTGTCGGGTAGCCCTCAACTAAACTAATAGACCGGATAAGCATGTAGAGCCGAAGGCGGAGTGCTTGCGGACGCGGGTTCGATTCCCGCCGCCTCCACCAACTTTCAATCTGCGGGCCGTCTGAAAACGGCGGCTTCGCCAGATTGGCCGCACCGGGCAACCAGAGCCCGTTGTAGGACCCGGATTCCTGACTCGACTGGGGGCTTAATCTCTCGAATTCACCGCCCCACGAGGATCTCAGAGCGTCTCAGGGTCATTCCCCGCGCCACATCCGACAAAAACACCTGGGATCCGGCTCTAAGTCTCTGATAATGCTGAAAAGTAGGCGGATTTGCACCCTACCCCTGGTGCACTCTATATAAGAGTGTCCGAGTATCGCCGTCTAGGAGTGGACGTGGCAGGGTTGGTTGCCGTCGGCGTAGAGCATGGGCGCCAGCTCTTTCAGGGCCCGGCGGTAAACGTCTCTTTTGAAGAAGATCACTTCCCGGGATGGGTGCCAGTAATTAACCCATCGCCAACTGTCGAATTCCGGCTGCCTGCAGGCGTCCAGTTTGACGGCGCTTTCCAAACCTATCAGGCGCAGCAGGAACCAAACTTGTTTCTGGCCGATGCAGGTGGGTGAGCAATGCTTGCGAATATAGCGCTTGGGTAAGGTGTAGCGGAGCCAGCCCCGGGTCGAGCCCATGATCTCCACATGCTCGGGCCGCAAACCCAGCTCCTCGCAAAGCTCTCGGTAAAGTGCCTGCTCCGGACTTTCGTGGGCCTTGATACCGCCCTGGGGGAATTGCCAGGCGTTCTGCCCGACGCGCCGTGCCCACAGCACCTGGCCATGATCATTGGACAGGATGATGCCGATATTCGGTCGAAATCCATCGGAATCGATCATCTGGCGGCCCGCGGACAGCTCGTGAAGTGGTTTTAGTTTTCCACAGTTCCCGCGGCCAGCGCAAATTTCCCTGATGGCCGCGGAGCCACTTTGCAGTCGGCGCGACGCCGTCTATGCTCTTGGCCCCCCAACCCGGCACCCCGGAGAAGCGACGTGGACATGGCCCTGTTCGATCTCGACAACACCCTGTTGGGTGGCGACAGCGATTATCTGTGGGGGGAATTTCTGGTCAGAATCGGCGCGGTGGCCGCGCAAACCCACCGGCGGGAGAACCAGCGTTTCCTGGCCCAGTACCAGGCGGGCGTGCTGGATGTTCATGAGTTTCTCGCGTTCCAGCTCAAACCCCTCGCCGCCAACGACGCGGCCACCCTGCACGGCTGGCGCGATCGCTTCGTGCGCGAGCTGATCGCACCAATTGTTCTCAGCCGCGGGCGCGAGCTCGTCGAGGACCATCGGCGCCGGAATCATTGCCTCGCCATCGTAACTTCCACCAACGCGTTCATAACGCGCCCAATCGCCGATTTGCTCGGCATCGAGCATTTGCTCGCCACGGAACCGGAATTCGACGGCCAACGCTACACCGGCAAATACCTGGGCGAGCCCTGCTCGGGCGCCGGCAAAGTGCAGTGGGTGAATGAATGGGCGAGCCGCAACGGCTTGAGCCTGGCCGACAGCTGGTTCTACAGCGACTCCTATCAGGATCTACCGCTACTGTCGCTGGTCGAGCATCCCGTTGCAGTGGATCCGGACGACAAGTTGCGCGCCCACGCAAACCTGCACGGCTGGCCGCTCATGAGTCTTCGCTGACAGAAAAAAGAAAACCCCCGCCTGGACAGACGGGGGCCATATTCACTACATCATTCAGCGCGCAGCCACGGAGCCGAAGACACCGTCTTCGACCCCGGGGGGCTACCGCGAAGGCGCAGGTACCGCTACTTGCGGGTGCGCCGGCGAGCGACCTTGCGCTTGCCCGACCGCCGCGTGGCAGCCTTCTTCTTCCTCGCGGGCCGCCGCTTGGCAGCCTTACGCTTAGTAGACTTCTTCTTGACCTTACGCTTGGCCTTCTTCTTGACCTTACGCTTGGCCTTTTTCTTGGCAGCCTTCTTCTTGGTCTTGCGCTTGGCCTTCTTTTTGACCTTACGCTTGGCCTTCTTCTTGCCAGCCTTCTTCTTGGTCTTGCGCTTGGCCTTCTTTTTGACCTTGCGCTTGGCCTTTTTCTTGGCAGCCTTCTTCTTAGTCTTACGCTTGGCCTTCTTTTTGACCTTGCGCTTGGCCTTCTTCTTAGTGGCCTTTTTCTTGGCTTTGCGCTTAGTGGCCTTCTTCTTCACCTTGCGCTTGGCCTTCTTCTTGGTTGCTGCGCGCTTTTTCGCTGGCCGCCTCTTCGCGGCTTTCTTACGCGTAGCCTTCTTACGGGAGGACGTCTTCCTGGCGGCCGCCCGTTTTGCAGTTGTCTTTCTCGACGTGGTCCTGCGTTTCGAGGACCCCGCCTTACGTTTCGTCGACTTACGTCGCGCTGTTACCTTTCTCGCAGTTGCCATACTTCCGCTTCCCCGTGTGTCTTAACACAACGTCACAAAAAAAACGTCGTAACCATGACCTGGTTACGTGCTATTGCAAACGTAGACCATTTTTCTAAGCTGTCAAGGGTTTTGCAAAAGAAAGTTAGAGCGAAAAAATAGATGTGCGGGCTAACTTTGTAGCGCGAGTTGCACAGGTCACATTTTTTATCGTTACAACAATCGCCAAATGTGTGCGTTCACACCACTATATTCAGGTCGTAAGCGCAGCGATGATGTCGTCGCGTACGCGTTCCACATCACCAATTCCGTCGATGCGAACAAATTTCGGCGCTGCCTCATCACCAGCCTCCACCCAGGCACGAAAGTATGCGATGAGTGGTTCAGTCTGTTCGTGATAGACATCCAGACGCTTCGTGACGACCTCTTCCCGGTCGTCCTCGCGCTGGATCAGATCCTCACCCGTAGCATCGTCTTTGCCCGCAGCATTGGGGGGATTGAACTCGATATGGTAGGTGCGCCCGGAGGCGAGATGGACTCGTCGACCGCTCATTCGTCTTACGATCTCGCTGTCATCGACGGCGATTTCGACCACGTAGTCAATGCCGACACCCTGGTCTTTCAGGGCCTCGGCCTGAGCAATCGTCCTCGGAAAACCGTCAAACAGGAAGCCGCCGGCGCAATCGGCCTCGGCAATGCGTTGCTTCACGAGGTCGAGAATCAAGGCATCCGAGACGAGATTTCCGGCATCCATGATGGACTTGGCCTCGCGGCCAAGAGCCGTGCCGCTGTTGGCGGCGGCTCGCAACATATCGCCCGTCGAGATCTGCGGGATGGAGAAATGCTCGCTGATGAATGCAGCCTGCGTTCCCTTCCCGGCACCGGGCCCGCCCAGTAGAATTAAACGCATCGCTGCCTCCGCGGCACGGTACTCGCGGGCTCATTATGCCACCGGCAACAGGATTGCGAATAGATTAGGATGGAATCCAGCGTGATTGACGTCGAGATTCGTTCGCCGCCATGAAGATCCAGCTGGACAGAACGGCGGGAGCGCACCGCATAACCGGCTATGGTGCGGGCTACGTGTCGGTCAACGAGGAGCCCCTGACCCGCAGCTTCATCCTCACCCCCGGAACGCTTATCAGCGACTGGGGCCCACAGAGCATCGCTGACCTGGACGAGGCGGCACTGCAGGCCGTCGCCCGGCTCTCACCCACTATCGTGTTACTGGGTACCGGCGTCGAGCAACGCTTTCCGCCGTCGTCACTGCTCGCACCGATGCTCGCAATGGGCATCGGGATCGAAGTAATGACGACAGCAGCAGCCTGTCGCACTTACAACATACTCGCCACCGAGGACCGCCCGGTGGCGGCCGCCCTGTTCGTAAGCTGAGTAAGGCGTGCGCTGCCGGCCCTCGCGGGCGGCGCGCCATTACCCTTACTCGAATACAGTATCCACCGAGAATCCTTCCCGCTCGAGAATCTCCCGCAACCGCCGCAATGCCTCAATCTGAATCTGACGCACGCGCTCCCGGGTTACGCCCAGCTCGTTGCCCACCTCTTCCAAGGTCGCGATTTCGCGGCCGTGCAACCCGAATCGGCGTTCCACCACAGCCCGCTGCTTCTCGTTGAGTTTGGACAACCACAGGTCGATGTGCGCCTGCACATCCTTGTCCTGCAGCAATACCGATGGGTCGGTGTTCTGCTCGTCGGGAATGGAATCGAGCAGGGATTTTTCCGTGTCGGGAGTGCGCGGCACATCCACCGAGGTGACGCGCTCGTTGAGGCCGAGCATGCGCTTCACCTCGTTGATGGGCTTATCCAGCATCTCGGCGACATCTTCCGGACTCGGCTCGCGATCCAGAGACTGAGCCAGACGACGAGCCGCCCGCAAATACACGTTGATCTCCTTGACCACGTGAATCGGCAGGCGAATGGTGCGTGTCTGATTCATCAGCGCCCGCTCGATGGTCTGCCGGATCCACCATGTGGCGTAAGTGGAGAAGCGAAAGCCCCGCTCCGGATCGAATTTCTCTACTGCCCGGATGAGGCCGAGGTTGCCCTCTTCGATCAGATCCAGAAGCGCCAGCCCCCGGTTCATGTAGCGGCGCGCAATTTTCACCACCAGGCGCAAATTGCTCTCGATCATGCGCTGGCGCGCTTTCTCCTCGCCCTTCTGGGATAAACGGGCGAAGTAGACCTCTTCCTCGGCGGTCAGCAGAGGAGAGAACCCGATTTCACTCAAATACAATCGGGTGGCATCCATGTCACGGTCGCCTGCCTCGCGCCCGCTGGCCCGGCTTCCAGCGCGTCCACGCGCCCGCCCTCTGGCCTTTTCCTTTTCTATTTCCAGTCGCGCTTCGTCGTCGCTCGGCCCTTGCGCGGCTTCGCGGTCATCGCCTAATTGCACCTCGTCGGTGTCGCTGTCGTCGGCCTGCTCATCCACCTGCAGACCGATTTCACTTGCGGAATCCGCCTCGGGCGGATCTTCAACCACCTCACGATTGCTGCCCATACAATCTCCTTTGACGATCTACTTTGGTAGATAGCGCATCGGGTCAATTGGCTTGCCGTCTCTTCTGATTTCGAAGTGCAACATGGCCCTATTTGATCCGCTACGCCCCATCTCCGCGATGCGCTGACCACCTTTTACGGTGTCACCTTCCTTGACGAGAATTTTATTGTTGTGAGCATACGCACTTAGGTAACGTTTGTTATGTTTGACGATAATAAGCTGGCCGTACCCGATTAGTCCACTTCCGCTGTACACCACGCTTCCGTCGGAAGCGGCCACGATCACCTGACCGAACTTGCCTGCAATGTCGATCCCCTTTCCGCCGGAACGGGAAAACGACGTGACGACTTTGCCTTTCGCCGGCCAGCGCCAGCGTTTCACAGGCGCGTTGCCTGCTTTTGCGGTCCTGCTGGCGCTTTTTTTGCGGCTGCCGCTGGAGGTGGCTTTCTTGCTGCCGGATTTGTTCGCCGGCGCGCTCGAAGGGGATTTCGACGACGTTCCAGGCGCCCGAGCACTCTTGCTCTGGCTGCTGGAGGGCGGCGGCAAACGCTTTTTCTTTATGCTTTCCGAGCGCGTGGAAGCCGTTCTCGGCGGTTGCGTGAGCCGCAACTTCTGACCAGGGAAGATGGTGTACGGCTCGCGGATCGCGTTCCACCCGGCCAATCGCCGATAGTCCAGGCCGTAGCGCCAGGCGATAGAATAAAGCGTGTCGCCACGGTGCACGACGTGGGCATTGGGTCTCGGGCCGGGTTTGGGCGTCGCTGCCCGCGTGGCGCTTTCCACCGGAGCAATGTTGCCGTAGCTGCAGCTCGTCAGAATGGCAGCGCAAGCGCCGAGCACCAGGCTGCAGGCAATTCGCCGAATCCAGTGCACCCGGGCTACCCGATCCCCGGAACCAGGGGCACAAAGCTGACTCGCGCGAGGGTTTCCTCTTCGACGCCACTCTCGGTGCGTACCAGCATCTGCAAGTACTGGTCCCCCTGAGCGCCGACAGGAATTACCAGGCGCCCACCCACAGCCAACTGCTCCACCAGTGCCTGGGGCACGTAACCCGGCGCCGCCGCCACCAGAATGCCGTCATAGGGCGCATGGGCGGGCCAACCGTCGAATCCATCGGCGTTGCGCATGCGCACATTACTCACGCCCAGGGCATGCAAACGCTCCCGGGCAGGTGCGATCAACGCGTCGATGCGCTCGACGGCGTACACGCGTTCCACCAGCTGCGCGAGAACCGCCGACTGGTATCCGCAGCCCGATCCCACCTCCAGCACATTCGAGAGACGCTTCCCGTGGACCAGCGCCTCGGTCATTCGGGCGACGATATAGGGTTGCGAGATCGTTTGGCCGGCGCCGATAGGCAACGCAGTGTCCTCGTATGCCCGGCTGGCGAGGGCCTCGTCCACGAAGATGTGCCGTGGAACAGCGGCCATGGCGGCAAGCACGTGCTCGTCACGTATGCCCTCGGTGCGCAAACGCTCGATGAGCCGGTCGCGGGTACGCACCGAAGTCATACCGATACCCGCGTAGTGTTTCCGCATCAGAGTTTGATCCCCTGAATCCACTGCGCGGTGTCGGCAAGTGAGCGGTGCCGGGTGAGATCCACCTGCATGGGCGTGACCGATGCATAGCCCGAGCGCACCGCATGGAAATCGGTACCCCGCCCGGCATCCTGCTCGCCCCCCGGCGGCCCGACCCAGTAGATGGACTCACCGCGGGGATCGACGCTGCGTATCACAGGCTCAGCCTTGTGGCGGTGCCCGAGGCGGGTGACCTCCAGTCCCTTCAGACGGGTCAAGGGAACGTCGGGCACATTTATATTGAGTATCGTATCGGCAGACATCGGACTCGATTCCATTTGCTCGAGCAATGCCGTCACCACCCCTGCGGCGGTCTCGTAGTGATTAGAGCCGTCACACACCAGTGATACGGCGATGGCGGGCAAACCGAGAAAGCGGCCTTCCATCGCCGCCGCAACGGTTCCCGAGTATATGACGTCATCGCCAAGATTGGCTCCCGCATTGATTCCGGAAACGACAATATCCGGTTCCTCTTGCAACAATCCGGTAATTGCCAGGTGCACGCAGTCCGTCGGTGTGCCGTCGACATATATAAATCCATTGTCAGCGACTCTCGGGCGCAGGGGCTGGTTCAGGGTCAACGAATTGCTCGCGCCGCTACGGTCGCGCTCAGGAGCAACCACGTCGATTGTTCCGTGCTCCGCAAGTGCCACTGCCAGACACTGAATACCGCGAGCCTGGTAGCCGTCGTCGTTGCTGATCAAGATCTTCATTCGGTTATTGCGCGGCGAAGGCCACCAGATGATCCGCGGCCACGCGAATCCCGACGCGTTCGCCTTGCTGGTGATCCAGATGACTCGGAAACAGCGACAGCACCGTAGCACCGGTTTCCAGCTGCAGTGAATACAGAATCTCCGCGCCTTTGAACGCTCTTGCGACGACGGTGGCGTGCATGCTGCTGTCGGGGTCCGGGAGTATATCGTCCGGACGCAGCAACACCTCGACCCTCGATCCTATGGGCCAACCGTAGGCGCGGTTACCGCGGATGACTCCCAACTCCGTATCCACGGAGTCGGCCGTGCGCAGTGTGCCGCGCAGGAATATGCCCTGGCCGATGAAATCGGCGATAAATCGATCCGCCGGTTCATGGTACAAGTTGTAGGGTGTATCCCACTGCAGCAACCGGCCGTTATTGATGACGCCAATTTGATCGGCCAGGGCGAAAGCTTGATCCTGATCGTGGGTCACGAGCAGAGTGGTCACCTCGCGTTCGGCAAGAATCCTGCACACCTCCAGGCCGATGCGCTCGCGCAAACCCGCGTCGAGGCTGGAGAACGGTTCGTCGAGCAATACCACTTGAGGGCTTGGTGCCAGGGCTCTTGCCAGCGCGACCCGTTGCTGCTGGCCGCCGGAGAGTTCGTGGACAAAGCGTGCACCCACATCGTCGAGGCCGACAACCTCCAGAAGCTCGGCGACCACGGCGCGCCGCTCGTCGCTGGTTTTGCCACGCAGGCCGAAGGCGATGTTACCTTCCACGGAAAGATGCGGGAAAAGCGCATTGTCTTGAAAGACCATTCCGATGCCGCGCTGTTCCGGGGCAAGCGTGAAGCCAACGCCGGACATACATTGCCCAGCGACGCGTATTTCCCCGGCCAGGACTGCCTCGAAACCGGCGACCGTACGCAGCAGCGTCGTCTTCCCGCAACCACTGGGACCGAGTAGACAGGCAATACCGCCGGGTCTTACGTGAAAGGAAATCTCCTCCAGCACCGGCTTGCCACGGTAGCCCGCCGAGAGATCTTTGACTTCGAGCAATCCGCTCATTCGGCAGTGGTTGGCCCCATGACGGCCCCGAGTATAGGTGTTTTGGCCTCTTGGACAAACGACCGGCAGCCGCGACTGCGGTCGAATGGGCAGATTCCGTTCAGGACGCGAGAAGAAACTCCAGTAAGGCCATTTGCGCGTGCAAGCGATTCTCCGCCTCGTCCCATACGACGCTGTTCGGTCCTTCCAGCACCTCGGTGGAAATTTCCTCGCCGCGATGCGCGGGCAGGCAGTGCATCACCAGGGCATCCGGACGCGCGGCGCTCAGCAGCTGCGCGTTCACCTGGAATCCGGCGAAATCCGCCAACCGCCGCGCCTGTTCCTCTTCCTGACCCATGCTCGCCCACACGTCGGTGACGATTAAATCGGCATCGCGCACAGCCTCGAGCGCGTCGTGAAACAATTCCACCCGCGCCCCGCTGGAGGCAATCAACTGCCCGTCAGGCTCGTAGCCCGGCGGTCCGGCAACGCGCAACGTAAAGTCGAATCGCTCCGCCGCCTCGATGAAGGAATTGCACATATTGTTGCCATCGCCCACCCAAACCACTGTACGCCCGGCGATGTCCCCCCGATGCTCCACGTATGTCTGAATGTCGGCGAGAAGCTGGCAAGGATGCTGGTGGTCGGTGAGCGCATTGATGACCGGGACCAGGGAGTGCGCCGCAAATTTCTCTATGCGCTCGTGGGCGAAGGTGCGCACCACGATGGCGTCGGCCATGCGTGAAATGATGCGCGCCGTGTCCTCCACCGGTTCGCCACGGCCCAGGTGGGTATCTCTGGGCGATAGAAAAATCGCATGGCCGCCGAGCTTCGCCATTCCCGACTCGAAAGACACCCGCGTGCGCGTCGACGACTTCTCGAACACCATCGCGAGTACCCGACCATGGAACAGGGCCGGCGGATTGCCGGCATGCAACTGGCGCTTTATCTCGGCCGCGCGGCTGAGCAGATTCTGCAACTCCGCGCCGCTCAAATCCGAGACCGCCAGATAGTGCCGTGGTTGTTCCGCCGTCACCTGTCTAAGCCCCGGCGTTCCACTCGGAAATCAGGTCGCGCAGGGTATTCACGATGATGTCGATTTGCTCATCGTCGATGACCAGCGGCGGCAACAGCCGGATGACCCGATCGGTGGTCACATTGATGAGCAGGCGCTTGTCCAGCGCCCTGGCGACGAGCTCGGTGCAGGCGCGATCCAGCTCGATGCCGATCATGAGGCCGTGACCGCGCACTTCGCGAACACAATTAAGCCCACGCAGCGCTTGCTCGAGCTGCCCGCGAAGACGCTCGCCCTTTTCCCGCGCGCGTTCCACCAGCTCCTCGTCGCGCATGGTCTCCAGCACCGCCAGTGCAGCGGCGCAGGCCAGCGGGTTACCGCCGAAGGTCGAGCCATGGGAGCCGGGCTTGAGCGCCTCGGCCGCCTGGCCCCGGGCCAGACACGCCCCGATGGGTACGCCGTTGCCGAGCGCCTTGGCAAGGGTCACCACATCTGGAAGCACTGCCGTGTGCTGGTAAGCGAACCAGCGCCCCGTGCGACCCATGCCGGTTTGGATCTCGTCGAGCATCAGCAGCCACTGGTGGCGATCGCAGAGCGCGCGCATCCTGGCAAGATAATCGTCCCGCGGCACTACCACGCCACCTTCACCTAGAACCGGCTCGACCAGCACTGCTACCACATCGGAATCGCCCCCGGCGATTTCCTCCAGAGCGTCCACATCGTCGTAGGGGAAACGCACGAAGCCTTGCACCAACGGCGCGAAGCCTGCGTGTACCTTGGGATTACCTGTAGCGCTCAGGGTCGCCAGGGTGCGGCCGTGGAAGCTTCCGTTGGCGACCGCGATCCTGGGCATGCCGATGCCCCGGGCGTGACCGGTGGCACGGGCAATTTTGATCGCCGCCTCATTCGCCTCGGCGCCGGAGTTGCCGAAAAACACGCTGTCCATGCCGGTGAGTTCCACCAGCATCTCCGCCAGACGTTCCTGGTTCGCGACACCGTAAAGGTTCGATGTGTGCACCAGACGGCCCGCCTGCTCCGCAACGGCCCTGGTAACAGCCGGGTGAGCATGTCCGAGACCGCACACGGCGATCCCCGACAATGCGTCCAGGTAGCGCTCGCCTCCATCGTCGAATAACCACGCGCCGTCGCCGTGGCTGAAGTGCACGGGTAAGCGCGCATAGGTTGGCATGATTGGCGTGGTCATAATGTCTGCCGGATCTGCATGAAGCGACTCTACATCGCCGTTAAACGAAGTCTACTGATAAAACGCGAAAACCCGGCCTCGGGGCCGGGCTTCCACGAACCGTTGGCGCGACTGAGTCGTGCCTAAAACGGCAAACCGTGCGCCGATGCACCCATGAACAACAACATGGGAATCGACAGCGCGGTATTGGTGCGCGATGCGAGCAACGCCACGCGCCGTGCCTTGTTCTTTTCCTCGTCGCTGGCCTGCACCATGCCGAGGATCTTCTTCTGGTTGGGCCAGATGAGCACCCATACATTGAACAGCATGATGGTGCCCAACCACGCGCCGACCCCAATCGTCTGGCTGCCCCCGCGAAGCAGGAACGCATCGACGAAACTCAGGTGCGGTGCGGCCTCCAGATACGAGGCCCCGGAAAGCCAGGTTACCAGCGCCGACCAGCGAAACCACAGCAGCGCCCGCGGCGCCACGTACTTGCCGATTGCCGCGGGTCCAGGGCCGTCCTTGTCGGCCGCCGCTGCCGCCATCGCCGGCACCTGCACGAAGTTGAAGTAGTAGAGCAGTCCGATCCATGTAATGCCTGCTAGAAAGTGAATCCAGCGTTCGATACCCAAAATAAATTCCATCGTTACCCCCAATCGATAGTGCGAATACCGGCGGTGATTGCCGACTCCGGGCGGCCTGCGGCGCGTAATGCCGAGAGCGCCACCTGACAGGCCGGTGCTCTAGAAAATCAGTGCCAGGACCACCGCTACGACGAAACCGCTGATGATGGTGCCCCAGATACTATCCAACGGATTCATGTTCCCCTCTCCTTGCCGATGAAAGTCGCAGTATTTTACTCGGTTTATGCGCAAAGGACAGGGGGACAGATTTAAATCTGTCCCCGGCCGTGCCCGCCGTGAGACTTACTCGATCTCCAGCTTGCGCCAGATGCAGGCGCCATCGCTGACTTCGTCGATGGCACGCAGGCGCTCGCGGTGGGCATCGAGTTCATCCCCGGCGGCGCGGATGACACGCAACGGGCCCCGGGAAGTGGGCTCACCGCTGGCGTCATGCGCCCTTCCCGCCTTCGAGGGAGCCGTCGCCGCCAGATCCAGGGTTGCCTGACCGCCGGTCATGGCGAGATAGACTTCGGCGAGAATCTCGGCATCGAGCAGCGCGCCGTGCAGCTCGCGGGCAGAATTGTCCACCGCATAGCGTTTGCACAGAGCATCCAGGCTGTTGCGTTGCCCGGGGTGGAGTTCTCTGGCCAGCGCCAGGGTGTCGAGCACAGCGCAGTGGGACTCGATCCGGGGCCAATCGCCGGCGAGTCTCGCCACCTCGTGATTGAGAAAACCCACGTCGAAGGGGGCGTTGTGAATAATGAGCTCGGCGGCGCCGATGAAATCCAGAAACTCCTCGGCTATTTCCGAAAACGCCGGCTTGTCCTGCAACGCCTCGTCGCTGATGCCGTGCACCGCAAATGCCGCCGCATCGATTTGCCGGTCAGGCTGCACATACTGGTGAAAGTGCCGGCCGGTAAGGCGCCGATCGAGCAACTCGACACAACCGATTTCGATGATGCGATGTCCCTGCTCGGGCTCGAGTCCGGTGGTCTCAGTATCGAGTACGATCTGCCGCATGGAGTTGCTTGCCTAACCAAGCATGGCGTCGATGGCATCGCGTGCCAGCGCATCGGCGCGCTCGTTCTCCGGATGACCGCTGTGGCCCTTCACCCACACCCAGTCAATGTCGTGTCGTGATGCGGCTGCGTCCAGACGCTTCCAGAGATCGACATTCTTCACCGGCGCACGGCCGGCGGTGCGCCAGTTGTTGCGTTTCCAGTTCCCCAT
Organism: Gammaproteobacteria bacterium; assembly: GCA_009937425.1. Taxonomy (GTDB): domain Bacteria; phylum Pseudomonadota; class Gammaproteobacteria; order HK1; family HK1; genus JAABYT01. Next base: position 15,567 of record JAACFO010000050.1, on the reverse strand, counting down.
CCATTGGGTAATGCCGTTGCGCACGTACTGGGAGTCGGTCACCAGGCGCACTTTGCAACCGCGTTTCAGCGCTTCCAGGCCGTGAATCGCCGCCAGCAGTTCCATGCGATTATTGGTGGTATCGGCTTCGGCACCGCTGAGACATTTCTCATTGCCGTTGTAGTTGAGAATGGCGCCCCAGCCACCCGGACCCGGGTTGCCACGACAGGCTCCGTCGGTGTGGATCTCGACGATGTCAGTCACGCTCCGGGAGTCCATCGGCAATGCGCGCCGACGGTCCTACCAGTCCCACGGACACGAGTCGCCGCCGGGGCCGCCAACGGGGGCGCACCGGTGTCAGCGTCGTGACGCGTTTGCGCGCCACCAGGAGATAGGCACCGGAGAAGTTGGCCGGCATGCGGCTGCCAATCTTCTCGAGAAAATCCAACCGCTGCAATAACGCTTCGTTGCTGAAAGGCGGTTTAAAAAAGCAGGCGTCCTGACTCAACACATCGAAACCCAGTAACGCAAGCCAGTCGCGCAGGCGCCCGAGGGCAAGAAATTGCGCGCGCCATGGCAGCGCCTGCCGGTGCCGTTTCAAATACCGCCAGCAACCGAGCAAGCTCCAGGGATTGAATCCACAAATAAGGAGGTGACCGTCGGGCACGATAACCCGCGCCGACTCGCGCAGCGCTTCGTGGGGTTGCGCTTCGAACTCCAGGATGTGCGGCAGTACTACCACATCGACGCTGTCGGACTCTACGGGCAGGGCCGTGGCGCTGCCGCGGACCACGGGATAGTTGCTGCATTGCCCGTAGTCATCCAGGTCGACGATGTTGCGATGCAGGATGCGGCTTTTGGAAAGCAGATCCAGGTCGGCGAGGCGTCCCACCTGCAACAGGTGGTAGCCGAACAGGTTTGGCAGCACCCGATCCAGATGCGCCTGCTGATCCTGCGCGATCTCGCGGCCCGGAAGGCAGGAGAACCAAGCGTGTAAAGCCCGGCGATCGATGCTTTCGGAAATTTCACTGCTCTCCATCGGCACTAGTATTTCCCAATCCGGACTGAATAGACAAGCTTTGCCGGCGCGCGAACCATCCTGACACCCGCTATGGCGGAACCGGGTCTCGGATCGGCAACTCTGTTCTTGACCGGCACCTCCCTCACTTCTAGGATTACGCCGGTCGACGCGGCCACCAACATTTCGATTCCCGAGAAATAATGACAGCAACACGGGCCCCCGGGGCGGCATCCTGCTCCACCACCGAGATCTATTCCCCAGCACTCAGCGTAGTGCATGGCGGGCACCCCGTGGCCTTCCTGGTCCGCGCCGCGTTTCTGACCGGTTGCGCGCTGGCCCTGGTCGCCTGCACCTCCACCGGGTCGTCTCCCCCGGACGCCGGTGTGCATCAGAACGCGGAAACGCCCCTGGTAGCGGGTAGTGACTACGACGCGCAGATCGCCGATCCCGGGGATGGCGTCGTAGATGCCTCCGTCGTCGTCGGCAGCGACGATCCATTGGCACCCATCGTCACGACCCTCGACGTTGCATCCCCCGAGAAACCCGATCTGTGGCAGCGCTCACGGGCCAGATTCGTACTGGAGTTGGAAGACCGCCCGCGTCTGGAGCGCGAGAAAGCGTGGTTTCAACGCAACCAGAAATACATGGACCGGGTTTCTGATCGCGCGCGTCTTTATCTTCATCATATTGTCAGCGAAGTGGAGCGCCGTAACCTGCCGGGAGAACTGGCCATGTTGCCGGTGGTGGAGAGCGCCTATCAGCCCTTCGCCTATTCGCCTGCACGGGCATCGGGGATCTGGCAGTTCATACCGTCCACCGGGCGCCACTACGGCCTGCGCTACAGCTGGTGGTACGACGGTCGTCGTGATGTGGTGGAATCCACCCGCGCGGCCCTCGATTACCTGGAAAAGCTGCACGCCGAGTTCTCCGGTGACTGGCTTCTCGCCCTTGCCGCCTACAATTCCGGTGAAGGCAACGTACGTAAGGCGATCCGGCGAAACCTCCGCAACGGCAAGCCCATCGACTTCTGGTCTCTGAAGCTTCCCCGGGAAACCCGCAGCTACGTACCGCGCCTGCTGGCCATCGCTGCAATCGTGGCCAATCCCGATGACTACGGTCTGACCCTGAAGCCGATCCCCGACGAGCCCTACTTTGCGAGCACCCAGCTCGACGGTCAGATCGACCTGGCGCTGGCCGCGGAAATGGCCAAGGTTTCCCTGGAGGAAATGTATTTATTGAATCCGGGCTTCAGCCGCTGGGCGACGGATCCCAACGGTCCTCACCGGCTGTTGCTGCCGGTGCATGCGATCTCGGATTTCGAGCTGCGACTCGCCGAGTTGCCGGCGGATCAGCGTGTTCGGTGGCATCGGCACGTGATCCGGAATGGCGACACCCTCGGCACCATCGCCCACAAGTACCGCACCAGTGTCTCGGCGCTCAAACAGGCCAACAATCTTCGCGGAACCACCATTCGCGCGGGCCGCAGCCTCATCGTCCCCATGGCGTCCCGATCTCTTGCCGACTACCGGTTGAGCGCAGACATGCGCCGCGCCATGCGCCGGGGCATCCCCGGAAGCGGCAACAAGATCATCTACAAGGTGCGCCGGGGCGACAGCCTCTGGCTCATCGGGCGGCGCTTCGGCGTGTCGGTCAACAAACTGGCACGCTGGAACGGTTTGTCCAAACGCAGCGTGTTGCGCCCCGGAAAGCGCCTGGTCATCTGGCGCGGCACCGCACCCACCGTGGCCAAAGCCACGGTCACCAAGGTCGCCAGCGTCGAGGCCGCCGGCATTTCGCCGGGTGCGTCGGTACACGTTGTGCGGCGCGGTGACAGCCTCTGGACCATCGCCCGCCGCTACCAGCTGTCGTCGAGAAAGCTGGCCGAGTGGAACCGCATCGCGTCGGACGCGATCCTGCAGCCCGGCCAAACACTCAACCTGACCCCCGCCACGGTGGCGCCCAAGCCGGCAACCAACCCTGAAGCGGATCCTGGCAGTATTTGAACGGATTTCTCAGGATTCCGCGTTATTTCCAGTTAATTCATATCGTTACAACGTTTTCTTAAACCCGAACCGATTCCCGGCCTGGGAGCACCGCCCACCGCCGGTGTCCCGAAGCCCATGACGTTGGGTCCGGGGTCACAGAAACACGCGCGCTTCGCGACCATACTTCCCATTCCTCCCTGGTGACGTCACACGATGAAAGTTCCTGAGAAGATTGGCAAATACGAGGTCATCGCCTGCGTCGGACGCGGCAGCATGGGCGTCGTGTTCTCCGCCCACGACCCCTTTGCCGACCGTAAAGTGGCCATCAAGGTCTGCTCGATCTCCGATGAGAACGAATCCCACTCGAGCCGCCTGGCGAAGAAACTCTTTTTCAACGAAGCACACACCACCGGGGCCCTGGACCATCCGAGTATTCTCAGCGTGCTCGATGCCGGTGAAGATGACGATTGTCCCTACATCGTGCTGGAGTTCCTCGACGGCGGCGACACCCTCAAGCGCTACATCGAAAAAGACAATCTGTTGTCCATCGATCGTACCGTCGAGATTCTGTTTCAGTGTGCCAAGGCCCTGGACTATGCCCATCGCCGGGGAGTCATTCACAGGGACATCAAGGCAACCAACATCATGCTGACCGCCGACGGGCGGGTAAAAATATGCGACTTCGGCATCGCCCAGTTTTCTTCCGGCGATCAGACTCAAGTCCTGGGTTTGTTGGGCTCGCCGCGCTACATGTCGCCGGAGCAGGCCCGGGAAGAGGATGTTACGGCGCATACCGATATCTACTCCCTCGGTGTCGTCGCTTACGAGCTGCTCACCGGGAAAGCGCCCTTTGCCGCCAACGGCCTGTCGAAGTTGATCAAGCAGATTCTGCACGAGGATCCGGCGCCCATCAGCGATTTTCGCCCGGATGTGCCGAAACAGCTGGCGCAGATCGTTGCCAAGGCAATGGCCAAGAGCGTGGATGCGCGCTACCAGTCAGGACAGGAGATGGCTTCCGACCTGGCCAGCGTATTCTCGCATCTGGAGGTGCCCGCGGATCCGCCGCCTCAGGAGGACAAGTTCAGCACCGTGCGCGAGCTCCCGTTCTTCAATGAGTTCAGCGATGACGAGGTCTCCGAGGTCATGGCCGCGGCCGACTGGAAGCAGTTCAACGCAATGGACAGCATCGTCGACGAAGGCACCCTGGAGCATTCCTTTTTTATCATTATTTCCGGTGACGTCGCCGTGGTGAAAGCCGCCAAGCAGATCAGCACGCTGACCAAGGGTGATTGCTTTGGTGAGATGAGCTACGTGTTGAAAGCCCAGCGCAGCGCCTCGATTATCGCCACCGGTGACGTGGAGCTGCTGCGCGTCGACGCCGCCCTCATGGAGCAGGCTTCCACCGCGACGCAGCTTCGCTTCAATCAGATATTCCTGCGCACCCTCATCGAGCGCCTGGCGACCACCAGTGAAGAACTCGCTCGCTACGTCGCCTGATTGAGCGTGTGCTAAACTGCACCTGAGGCATTACTGATCAAAAGGTCGGGAACGTCCCCTCCCCACAGCCTACCGACACCTTGGTTAAACCCGCCACGCATTCAATGACTTCCGGTGATCACGTTAGAGACGGAGTGTGAGCATGTCAGAAAAGATTCCTGTTGAGACCATGGACCACAGCAAAAAGAACTCTCCGGTGGCAGGACCCATCGAAGAAGAGTCCACCGTGATGCTCGATCAGGCCAGCAAGGTTTGCTACTGGAACGATCAGGAGTTCACGGAAGGCCAGCTGGTTGAGAGCGATGGCACCGAATACGAGTGCACCTTCGGCCAGTGGATCAAGCAGGGGTAGACTTCCACGCGCCGTCATTCGCCGTAGAGATGACAACGGGTCGAATGACCAATAGATAGTTCCGTGCGCGCCGGATAGCTCTCCAGGCACACCGGCATAACCTTCGAGCACCTCGGATGAAAGTGGCAACCCGCCGGCGGACTGGCCGCCGAGGGCAAGTCGCCCTGCACGCGGATCACTTTGCGTCCACCGCCGTTCCCGGCACGCTCGTCGATGCGCGGTACCGCCGACATCAGTGCCTGGGTGTAGGGATGCGACGGCGACCGCAGAATCGTCTCCACGTCACCGTACTCGACGATCCGCCCCAGATACATGACGGCGACTTCGTTGGCGATGTAAGAAACCACCGACACATCGTGGGTAATGAACAAATACGACAGCTGCAACTCCTCCTGCAGGCGCTTCAACAAGTTCAATATTTGAGCCTGTACCGATACGTCGAGGGCGCTGGTGGGCTCATCACAGATGATGAGCTTGGGCTCCACCGCCAGGGCCCTGGCAATGCAAATACGCTGACGTTGACCTCCGGAGAATTCGTGGGGATAGCGTCTGGCGCTCTCCGCCGGCATGCCGACCTGCTCGAGCAGGGTCGCAACCCGGCGCTCGTGCTCCCCTCGCCCGCCGCCGATCCCCTGAGCGACCAGACCTTCAGCGATGATGTCGCCCACCAACATGCGTGGGTTCATCGACGATGCCGGATCCTGAAAGATTATCTGCATCTCCGAGCGCCGGCGGCGTAACTGCTCACCAGTGAGGCTCGTGAGTTCCTGCCCTTCGAAGAGAACCTGCCCACCGGTCACTCGAATCAGCTGCAGGATGCCTTTACCAACAGTGGTCTTGCCGCAGCCTGATTCGCCCACAAGGGCCAGGGTTTGTCCCTTGGGAATGGAGAGCCCCACGCCGTCCACGGCGCGCACGTGGCCCACAGTGCGCTTGAACAGGCCTTTTTGAATAGGGAAGTAGATCTGCAATCCACGCGTGTCCAACAACGCTTCGCCCGCAACCGGCGCGGCGGTCTCCACATGTTGCCTGGCGGAGCCAGGATCGTGCCTGCTCCCGGGGGCGTCTTTGCCGCCCCCGGCCGAGCTGTCGTAAAGATGGCAAAGCGCGCCGTGACCGTTCGATTCGTGCCACCGTGGAATAAGATCGTGACACCGGTCCATGACCTGATCGCAACGCGGTGCGAATCGGCAACCCGAGAATTCCGTCTGCAGAGACGGAACAAAACCTGTAATGACCTGCAGATTGCCGCGGCGCTTTTCCATGCTGGGCAGAGAATCGAACAGCTTGCGGCTGTAAGGATGCCGGGGCACGCCGAAGAACGCTTCCCGGGTTGCCTGCTCGACGATCTGACCGGCATACATGACGGCCACCCGGTCAGCGTTCTCGGCGACCACACCAAGATCGTGGGTGATCAGCAGGACCGACATTTCCCGTTGCCGTTGCAGTGTGCGCAGCAGCTCCAGCACTTGCGCCTGAATGGTGACGTCCAACGCGGTGGTCGGCTCATCGGCCACCAGCAATGCGGGATCGCCCGCCAGCGCAATGGCGATTACGACGCGCTGCTTCATGCCCCCGGACAGCTGATGGGGATACTCCTGTAGACGCCGTTCGGGTTCGGGTATGCGCACCGCGTCGAGCAGCTCCTTGACCCGCTCGCGGGTGCCGGCACCCGTGGTTTTTGCGTGGCGCTGCACCGCCTCGGCAATCTGATCGCCGATGCTCATGACCGGATTCAACGACGTCATGGGCTCCTGAAATACCATGGCGATGCCGGCGCCGCGCACCTCGCGCATGGAGGACTCGGGCAAACGCAGCAAATCGCGGCCCTGAAACAACACTTCGCCGCCAACGATGCGCCCACTGCTCGGCAACAGCCTCATCAGGGACAAAGCGGTCATGGATTTCCCGCAGCCGGATTCACCCAGCAGCGCGAAAGTTTCACCTGGCCGGATATCGAAGCTGACACCGTCCACGGCGCGCACCGGATCCCGATGGTCGCCGAGATGGGTGGTCAGCGCGCGCACACTCAGCAGTGCCTGTGTCATCGGATCTGGCCCATCAATTTCATACTACTCATCGTAGCCGGGGATCCAACGCGTCGCGCACCGTATCCGAAAACAGGTTGGCCGCCAGCACCAGGGTGAACATGAACAAGAATGCCGCGCTCAGCGACCACCACACCACCGGTTCGCGGGCCATCTCCAGACGCGCACTGTTAATCATGTTGCCCCAGCTGTGCATGGTGGGGTCGACGCCTATTTGCACGTAGGAAAGCACCGCCTCGGCGAGCACGAGCCCGCTGAAATCCAGAACCACGGTTATCAGCACGATGTGCATGACGTTGGGAAGGATGTGCCTGCCGAGAATAGCGAAATGTGTCGAACCGAGGGCTGTCGCCGCCTGCACGTAATCCACCTCACGCAGCTTCAGGGACTCGGCCCTCAGGTAACGGCATAGACCCGTCCAACTGGTGAAGCCGAGGATCAGGCACAGGAACAGCAGGCGCAGATCGGCGCGCTCCACCACGCTGGTGAAATTCTCCGCGTGATCGTCCAGGTACACCTGCAGAATCAGGATAGCCGCGGCGATGAGAAGCACGCTGGGGATGGAGTTCAGGGTCGTATAGAGATACTGGATGACATCGTCGATCCAACCGCGGAAATAACCGGCCATGATGCCCAACAGTATGGCGAAGGGCAGCATGACCAGCGTCGTGAGGGTGCCGATGACCAGTCCTGTGCGCACGCTCTTGAGCGTTTGGTAAAGGACGTCCTCCCCCACCTTGTCGGTGCCTAGAACGTGGTAGTCGAAGCTGAGTGCCATGACGATGCAGATCACCATCACGCACGCGCCCATCATCAGGAGCGCCGGCCGCCAGCGAAATTCGGTGTCGTTGCGCAGGATCTCTGCCGCGGCGTCGGCCAGACGGCAGCGTCGACGGCGCGCCAGCAGCCCGATGATCAGCGTCGAAAGACCCAACCACAACACCAGCCCCCCGAAGGCGGCGCGCGTGCCCGTTGCGAGGATATCCGCGCTGCGATCGCGCTCGGGATTCTCCAGATGACTGGCGCCGTGGACCAGCCGTGGATAGATCCGCTCGGCCGCGCCGTCTGCAGCTTCGACGGTCTCTTTGACGAACAAGCGGGCGGCGAAGGGGGCGGAGTAGGTCTTCTCCTCCATTTCGCGCAGATGCGTGACCAGCAGGTCGAAGACACTCAGGACTTCCGTGGAATACCCGCCTGCTTCGCCCTGCTCAGACGCGGGCAGGCTTGGCCGGTAATGCATGGAATCCAGAAGCCCGACGCTCAGGTACACGCCGAGGACCACCAGCGACGCCATGGCGATACTGCTTCGCCCCACCTGGCGCCAGGGGGCGCGCAGATGCTCACGGCGGCGCGCGAACAGGGCAAACGCAACAACCGCTGCCAACAGAAGAAAGATCAGTATGTCCGTGTGCAACAGTACCGGCATGGGCTCGCTTCTCCTCAGGCGCTCAAGCGCACGCGCGGGTCGACGAAGGTGTACGAGATGTCAGTGAGCAACAGCCCCACGACGTAGAGCACGGAACCCAGAAACACCATGGAGCGCACGATGGCGAAATCCTGCCGTTGAATACCATCGATGGTGTAGCTGCCCAGGCCGGGGATCCCGAAAAAGGATTCCACCAGCAGGCTGCCCATGAACAGCAGCGGCAGAATTACCACCACCCCGGTCAGAATGGGCACCAGGGCATTTCTGAGTACGTGGCGGAACATGACAGATGCCTCACCAAGACCCTTGGCCCGTGCGGTGCGCACGTAGTCCTTCTCCATTTCCTCCAGAAAAATGGTGCGATACCAACGGGTGCCGCTGCCCACACCCCCGACCACCCCGATCAGCACCGGCAGAATGAGGAACTTCAGCGCGGCCACACCCGTGTCGTAGCCTGAAATGGGAACCAGGTGCAGCAGCTTACTCACCATGTATTGCCCGCCGATGATGTAGAAAAGCGACGACACCGACAGCAATCCCACGCACACGACGACCGCCCAGAAGTCGAAGCGCGTGCCGTGGAAAAGAGCGATGGCCAGGGCAAAGCTGATGTTAATAAGCAGCCCGACGGCAAGCGTTGGCACGGCAATGGCGAGGCTTGGCCACATCCGCTGGCTTATGTCGTGGCCGATATCCCGGCCGCTGTCGGAACGCCCGAACTCGAACAGGAACAGCCGAAGTGACTTGTCGAAAAAGATTGTCTCGGTCAGTCTGGCCGCACCCTCCACGTCTGCGTTGTACAACATTGGCTTGTGATAACCGTGAGAGCGCTTCCAGGCATCGACGGCGTCTTCGGTGACACGCCGATCCCCGAGCTGGGATCGCGCAATGTCGTCAGGCGTGTTGATCAAGAAGAACAGAGCAAAGGTCAGCAGGTTGACGCCTATCAGGATCGGCACGGCATAGAGGGTGCGGCGGATGATGTAGGCGATCACAACGCGGCGCCCCGCTCACGCCGGCGGTAGACGGCGATCCCCAACGCAACGAGCGCAATGAGCGCGACGAGCAGCAATCCTACCGGCCATATCACAGGTGGATTCCACAGCACTCTGCGCTGCTCGCGCAGCAGCGGGTCGATGCGTTGGTACTTCAGTGTGTTGTTGGCCATGAGATTCGGCTTGACGTTGTGCAGCCAGGCGTGCTGGAGCTCGAAGTTTTTCGGGTGGAAACCCCATGCCCAGGGCGCGTCGCGCCGGGCAATGGCGAGCATGTCATCGATGATGGCGAGACGCGCATCGCTGTTCTGCATGTCTTTCATGCGCAGAAACAATGCGTCGAATGCCTCGCTGCGGTAATTGCTGGCATTTTCCCCCTGGGCCTCTACCTTGGAGTTCGGTCCATAGAGCAGAAACAGAAAATTCTCGGGATCCGGATAGTCGGCGTTCCAGCCCCACATGTATATCTGCCCCGTGCCCTTGAGCATTTTTTCGCGAAAACGATTGTAGTCCGTGGGCCGAACTACCAGCTGAATTCCCAGCTTCTCGAACTGCTTGCGCATCCAGGTGAGCCGTGCCTTGTCGTCAGGCCCCCGTGAGAGCGCTTCGAAGTAGAGCACCAGGGGCGTACCGGTTGCGGTGTCCCGGCCACCCACATAACCCGCTTTTGCCATCAGTGCCCGGGCATCCGCGATGGGTTTGCGCCTGACGCCGCCCTCGACCCAGTCGTAGACGTAGGAATTCATGCCGGCCCTGCCCGTCTGGTGCCCGAAAATACCCGGCGGCACGGGGCCCTGGGCCGCCACCCCCCGGCCGTTTAGAAAAATGGAAACGAACTCCTCGAAATCGACGGCGATGGATATTGCCCGGCGAAGCCACCGCGCCCTCTGGCTGTCACCACCGACGATGGGGTCACGCATGTTAAAACCCATATAAAATATGCTGGTGGCAACGGCAGTGGAGAGGGTGATGCCGCGCTCAGTCATACTGTCGGTAAGTGCCGCATCGCCTCCGGCGCCGAACTGCACCGCTTGGTCGAAGCTGTCGGAACCGATGCCGGAGCTGTCGTAGTAGCCCTGCAGGAATTTGTTCCAGCGCGGGATGGATTCCTTTTCCAGACTGTACTGGGCGCCGTCAACGAAGGGCAACGAAGCGCCGGCATCGTCCAGAAGGCCTCGGCGGGCGTCATCGGGTTCGCCGGCGTCGGGATAAGTCTCACCATGGAAATGCGGATTGCGCTGCAACACCATGCGCAGATTCGGATTGTTCTCTGCCAGGTAGAAGGGACCAGCGCCGATGGGGTACCAGTCCAGGCTGATGTTCTTGGCTTCCAACCCCGGCTGCCCGTAGAAGCGATCGGCTTCCCAGGGAAGTGGCGCGAAAAAAGGCATCGCCTGCCAGAAAAGAAACTGGGGATATACCCCCTTGATGCGGATTCGATACCGGTACGGCCCCAGTGCCGTCACTCCTGCCAGGGGCAGCGAGCGCAGATCCAGGTAGGATTTTTCGGATTCACCGGCGCGCAATCGGGCAATCTCTGCGGACAGCGCGTCCAGACCCACGATGTACTGCTTCATGACACCGGCGATGGGTGAATGCACCGCCGGATCGGCGATCCGCTTGATACCGTTGACGTAGTCCTCCGCAAGCACCTCGCGGCTGCCCGACAGCGCCAGGTCGCTCAGGCGGTTGAGCCCGGCGATGGTTTCCCTGCTCATGGCATGATAGGCGTATGCGCCGCTTCCATCCCTGGCCAGTGCCGGATGGGGTTGATAGTGCATCCCGGGTTTGATGTGGAACTCGTAGTCGGTGAAAGCGACGCGCGAGGGGTCCGAATCCGGGGCCAGGGGCCTTCCGCCTTCGTCCACCCAGCTGACACGGGGCATGCGCTCCAGGGACAAGGGCACCAGCTCATAAGGCCGCTTGAGAAAGTGGTACTGGAGTGGGGGCTCGTAGATCTGGCCGATGAACCTGTACTCGTCGGCACTGTAGGAGCGTGCCGGATCCAGATGCTTGGGACGCTCGGAGAACGAACCATAAAGCGTATTGGCCAGGCTCCGCTCCCCCGGGTAGGGATCGTTCCACGGCGATCCGTGACTGGCCGGCCAGGCGGCTGCGGACAGCAGCAGCCACGCCAGAAAGATATTCGATAACCGGGCCATTCATTGCGTGCTCGGTGGCAGATCTGAAAAAGGATGGTCGATAGCGGCTATTTCAGCAAGCCGGTGCGCTCTGGATATGACGCCATCGGGCGCTCTCCGGTAAACTCCGGCCCTGGCAGGCAATCACCAGGAGCGGATATTCGCGATGAGTTTTCTCAAAGGCAAAAGGGCTCTCGTCATCGGGGTGGCGGGTAACCGATCCATCGCCTGGGGCATTGCGCGCGCCATGCACCAGCAAGGCGCCGAGGTGGCTCTTACGTACCAGAACGATCGCCTGAAAGCCCGCGTCGAGAAGTTGGCGGCGGAACTCGACTCCGATATCACGCTACCCTGCGATGTCGAATTCGATGAACAAATCGACGCCACCTTTCGCGATCTCGGCAAGCGTTGGGACTCCCTCGACATCCTCGTGCACGCCGTCGCTTTCGCACCCAGGGAAGCGCTGCAGGGAGACTACCTGGATGCGGTCAATCGTGAGGCATTTCGCATCGCCCACGACATCAGCTCTTACAGCTTCGCCGCCCTGGCCAAGGCGGCCCGTCCCATGATGCAAGGCCGCAGCGGGGCTCTGCTCACCTTGAGCTACCTGGGATCCCAGCGCACCATGCCGAACTACAACGTCATGGGACTGGCGAAGGCGAGCCTCGAAGCCAACGTGCGCTACATGGCAGTCAGCCTCGGCGCCGAGGGAATCCGCGTCAACGGCATTTCCGCGGGCCCCATCAAGACCCTGGCCGCTGCCGGCATACAGGACTTTCGCCTGCTCCTGGAGCACGCGGAGAGCCGCTCGCCGTTGCGCCGCAACGTTACCCTCGAAGACGTGGGCAATGCAGCCGCCTTCATGTGCTCCGACCTGGCATCGGGGATCACCGGCGAGATAATCTACGTGGATGCCGGTATCAGTACCACCGCCATGGCTCCCGACTACTCACCGGACGATAAGTGAGTGACGAGCCCCGGCAAGCACCGGTACTGGTGGAGTTCCAGCGCGGTGGCGCCGATCGGGTAGAAACCCGTCATCGCGGCGCCGTTGCCGTGGTTGACTGCGGCGGTCAATTGCTCTGGCACGCCGGCGATCCCGGCCAGGCCTACGCCCTGCGCTCGACTGCAAAGCCCTTTCAGCTGCTACCCCTGTTACTGGACGGATTGCACCTGGGCAGCGGCGACGCCGCCCCGCTCACCCCGGCAGACCTGGCGGTGATGATGTCTTCTCACAACGGCGAGCGCATGCACACTGAGCGCATTGCCGCCCTGCTCTCGCACTTCGGCCTGGCGCAGACGGCACTTCAGTGCGGCGTCGAACCGCCCGCCCTCAGGGCGGACAGGGAAGAGCTGCTGCGAAGCAATCGCAAAGCAACCTCCCTGCACTGTAATTGCAGTGGCAAGCACACCAATATGCTCGCCGTATGCCATCGTCATGGCTGGCCGCTGGAGAGCTATCTGGACCCGGATCATCCATTGCAAGTCCGTATCCGCGACATCCTCGCAACCCTGACCGGGTTGCCGGGCACGGCTCTTCCCCGATCCATCGATGGTTGCTCCCTGCCCACCTACTGGTTGTCCCTGGAGACTCTGGCGAGGTTGTTCGCGTACATCGCCGAACCGGGCGCGGCGCCGCCGGTGGAGGGGCGCAGTATCGCGGCCGAGCTCACCACCCTGCGCACCGTCGGCATGCAGCATCCGGAAATGATCGCCGGCAGTGGGCGCTTGGACACCTTGTTGATGCAGGCCCTGGACGGCCGCATTTTCGCCAAGACCGGTGCCGCGGGACTCTACGCCGTCGCCCTGCCCGCCGGACCACGGGTGCCCAGGGGGCTGGGAATCGCCGTCAAAATCGAGGACGGCGATCCGAAGTCGCGCATTCGTGCGTCGGTGATCGTCGAAGTGTTGCGGCAACTGGGGGTGGCGAAGCGCGAGGACACGGATCTGTGGAATGCCTTGGAGGAAATCGCCCGTCCCTCGGAACAAAACTACCGGGGTCTGGAGGTTGGCAGCTACCGCCCCGTGTTCAGATTGCACCCGGGCTAGTCGGGCATCCGGCCCGATTTTTGCTTTCCCGGCCCAATCATGCAAAATACAGCGCGAACCGGTACGCGGAATCCCGTTAAAGAACAGGGTTTGGCGAAAATCGGCCGAAGAGAGCGACGAATGGCACCTTTAATCCTCCGTCTCGACATAACCGGTCAGCCACTTCGCTGGATCCCCTGGCGCGAAGCGGTGTTGCTCGACTTCAAATCCATGATCGCGTGGAACGCCGGCGATCACTCTTTCACTTTCCGCGGCGGCCACAACCGCGTCAGTGGAAAGCGCTCCAGCATCACGGTCAGCTCGATCATCGCGGTCAAAGGCCGGTCGCGCCATGGGGCTTCAGGGGCTCTGGTACCGCCTCTGTCGAACCGCGAGCTGTTTCTACGCGATGGACAACTTTGCCTCTACTGCGGAAAGCAACTACCGGAACACATGTTGACCCGGGATCATATCCGGCCCCTGTCCGAGGGTGGCAAGGATAGTTGGCGAAACGTGGTGACGGCGTGTAAGCCCTGCAATCACGCCAAGGGCGCGCGCAGCCCCGAGCAAGCGAACATGACACTTCTGGCGGTACCCTTCGAACCAAACCGTGCCGAGTACCTGTTCCTGTCCAACCGGCGCATCCTCGCCGACCAGATGCAGTTCCTGAAAAAGCGCTTCCGCAACGGCAGCCGCCTGGGGATTTAATCGGGGATTTAATCCCTACAAGTTTTCCCGGAATATTTCCACGTCGGCGTTGTCGCGCAGGGTCTGCACTACCGCATCGTAGGAGGCGCGTCCCGCATCTGCTTCGAGATTGCGCCTGGCCGCGGTTTGCTGCTCCTTATCGTCGCCGCTGATGGAGCCGTCGACGACCTTGCGCAGAGCCACGACCACGAAGTCACCGCCGGCGGTTTGCGTACCGCTGAAGACCATCTGTCCGGGCAGCGGACGTGGCATGCGAAAGACCGTGCTCAGCAAGCCTGGATCGGCATTCGGGGAATTGCGCGCGAACTCCGCCTCGCCGGACCAATCGAGCTCCGCCCGGGCGGCGACGCTTTGCTTGTCCTCACCATTTTGCAATTGCTCGAGCAGCGCGCGGCCAGTATCCCCGGCCAGTTTTCTCGCTTCCTTCGCCGCCAGAACGCGCTCGATGCGCTCGCGCGCTTCCTCCAGGGGCTGCTGCCTGCTCGGGCGATGCTCCGCCACCCGCAGCACGATCACCCGGGACGAGTCGAGCTCGATGGGCTCGCTGTTATAACCGTCCTGCAAGACATCGGCATTGAAGGCTACCGCGAGCACCGCCGGATTGCCGCCGATGCCGCTGTTCGCCGCTGCCATGGGCGATATCCAGTCGCTCAGGCTGGGTATCAGGCCAAGGGCATCAGCGACCGCATCCAGAGAATCGGGGTTCTCGAATGCCAACGTGGCCATGATATCTACGCGATCGACAAACTCTTGCTCAGCTTTATCTTTCTGATACTCAGCACGCATCTTGCCGCTGACCTCGTCAAAGCTCGGCAGCTTCGACGCGTTGATCGCGTCAACCTTAATCAGATGCAATCCAAATGCCGAGCGTACCGGGCCGCTCACTTCGCCCACTGCTAACTCGAAGACAGCGTCCTCGAACGCCGGATCCATGACGCCACGGCTGATGGCACCCAGGCTTCCCCCCTGTCTGGCGGAGCCGGGATCCTCGGAATACTCCCGGGCGAGCTCGTCGAAGGAGACGCCGCTGTCGAGCTGACTTTTGAATTCTTGCAGGCGCTCGCGGGCCGCGGCCACCGCCGCATCATCCGCGGCATCGTCGAGGGTAAGTAAAATATGGCTGGCTTCGCGCTGCTCCGCCGTCCGGAAGTCCGCCTTGCGTTGCTCATAAGCCGCGCGCAACTCCTCGTCGTCCACGTTGATACCGGCGGCGATGGCGTCACGAGACACCTCGATGTACTTGATCTTCACTTGCTCAGGGAATACGTAGTCCACCTGATTGGCCTCGTAGTGGGCCCGGACGGCGGCGTCGTCGACCTGAACATCGCCGAAGCGCGTCACCGGCACCGTCAGTGTCTCCAGGGTGCGCTTCTGGCCCTGCAGTCGC
>JAACFO010000316.1 GCA_009937425.1 Gammaproteobacteria bacterium | reverse complement strand
TCCATTGCTCGAGGATCTGCAGGGGCACGACCGCATCACCGGTACCGCGAACGTTAATGCTGCCTTGCGGACGATGGGTGCAACACCCGAGGCGGTGAAAAAATCCCTCAACGGCAGCGCCTCGTTCGCGTTCACCGAGGGCGCCATCAACGGCGTGAACATTGCGCGCATGATCCGTGAGGCATACGCGAGCATAAAGGGCACCAAGCTACCTCCCGAGGAAGTAGAACAGAAGACGGATTTCAGCGAGATTCGCGGGAGCATGCACGTCATCAACGGGGTCGCCACCAATAACGACTTCACGGCCATGACGCCGCTGCTCAGGATCAACGGCAAGGGTACGGCAAACTTGCCGGCAGAAACCATCGACTACCGGGTTCAAGCGACGGTGGTGAAGACCCTCGAGGGGCAGGGCGGTGATGAGTTGAAAGATCTGGTGGGCATTCCCATACCCATCCATGTGACGGGCAGTTTTGCCGAGCCGCATTACGCCCTCGACACCGAGGCTCTCGCGCAAGCCCTGGCCAAATCCAAGGTTCAGGATCTGATTGACGAAAAGGTCGGCGACGATGCCGTGAAAGGACTGTTAAAAGGTTTGTTCAAGTAGACGAATCGTGCTCGAGACGCTCAAATCCCTGTTCAACAGCCCGCAACGCGACGCAAAGCGGCTCAATCGCGATGCGCCGGCGATTATCGATTCCGCGACCAAGTCTTTCCCGGTGGATCGGGTGCGCGAAATCGCCCTGATGACATTGGAAAATCTGGGCGAGGCGCGCACCCACCTGGAGGAGCACACCCGCAGTCGCGATCAAATCCTCTATCGCTTCAAGCAACTCCACGGCGAAGCCAGGCGACGCATGGACCAGGTCGGGCTGACGGCCTATACGTTGGTAATCATCGATCTGCGGGCGGCGGCGCTTGGCGACATGGCCAAGCCTGCCCGACAGGCCATCGACGAGTTCGTCGGCCAATGGGCCCATGCGGCCCAGGGGCAGCAGTAGCGCTGATCCAAATATTTTCCTTCCTTTCACCGCTGCTGCGGTGATTGGCTACACTATTTGCCAATAGCCGGGAATTGTCAGGATTTCTCCATGCGTGTGTTTTTCGCTCTGTTGCTGTGGTTGTCCGCCGCCGGTTGTCTGGCGGAGTCGATCCACGCCTATAAATCGGTCCACAATCCGTTACGGAGGTCAACGTTTACCAGGAAAGCGCCGCCACCGAGGAGCAGGGCAAGCAGCGCATGCAGGAAATGGACGCGGCCACCAAGCGCCTGGAAAAGCAGCGCGCGGATGCAGCCGAGGCGAGGAGGAAGTACGACAAGCGCGTCGCCGAGGCCCGCCAGGAAGTTACCGATGCCCAGCGTGGTCTGACAACGGCACAGCAGAGCAAGAAGAGCGCGACACCGGAACGCATCGCACTCGCGGAGCAACGGGTGCGGTTGGCCCGTCAGCGGCTGCGCGAAATAGAAACCGCTGGATTCTAAGTTTCGCTGATCCCCACCGGCCCGGGACGGCCAATCGCTGATTGGCTGTCTACTCGGCGGTCGTTTTGGTCAGATCCCAGATACGAACAATACCGTCGTCACCGGTGGCCGCCAGGTAGTGCTCGTCCGGCGACACCTGAATGGCGCTGCCGCATATGGACTGGCGTTGGAAGTGACGCACACTTTCACCACTTACCGGATCCAGAAAAAATACCGAGCTGTCGTTGATGCGGCTGATGCTCGCCAGGACATCCTCACCGGGCAGGTACTGGAGCCCCGCGATGGCCCCCCAGTGTGGCGTGGAAATGGTGCCGAAGCTGCTTGCGGTCAAATCCCAACGGTACAGCCGCACCCAGCCACCGCCAAACAGCACTTTGCCCCCCGGCACGAAACTGAGACTGACGGCATCCATGGGCGGGCTCTCCAGCTCCTCGTAGTGGCCGCTCACGTCCATGAGAAAAATCCGGCCATCGTAGCCGCTGGAAGCGATGCGCGCGCTTTGCGCATCGACGGCCAGGGCCGCCACCAGTATGTCGCCGTGGAGATCCAGATGCATGACCTTGTGGAAGTCGGACAGCGTCCAGGCGCGCACGCTGCCGTCGTAATGACCGGTGACGACCAGCTCGTTCAAAATTTTCACGTGGGTGATGCCGCTGCCGGTGTCCACCGAGCGGCGCTCCTGTCCGCGGCGGTTCCACATGATCAGGCGTCCGTCCTGGCCACCGGAGATCAGCTGATCGCCATTGAATGACAGGCCCTGGGCGGAACCCTCGTGGGCCTGCCATGCGAGATCGGGTTTTTCGCCGCCCAGGGACCACAGGGCGACCTTGCCGTCCCAGCCGCCGCTGGCCAGTGTTGTGGATTCGGCGTCGAAGGCCAGTACGTCGACGCCCCGGTGGGTGGATGCGTCCACGTAGTCCGGCGCCACGTCACCGACCTGCAACACGCTGCAGCCCGGCGTGAGCAACGCCAGGGCCAAGCAGGCCGCCGATAAAAACCGCTGGGGTTCAGGTCGCGTGTTCATATTGGTCTCTCAAATAGTCGAGTATTGCCCGCAGTCCCATGGCCTCGCCGCCCTCCGGGCGTCCCGGGCGTGAACGTAGATTCCACGCCATCAGATCGAAGTGCACCCAGGGGGTAGTGTCGGGCACGAAGTCCTGCAAGAACAAGGCGGCGGTGATGGCGCCGCCGTAGGGACCACCGGAATTGACGATATCGGCAATACGGCTGTCGATGAGTTCCCGGTAGGGACGATGCAGGGGCAGACGCCAAAGGGGATCGTGCACGCGCTCCGCCGACTCGGCGAGTTCCCGGGCGACCCGGTCGTGATTACAAAACATGGCGGGCATATCCGTACCCAGCGCCACCCGCGCGGCCCCCGTGAGGGTCGCGAAGTCGATGATCAGATCCGGCGACTCGGCGGCGGCTTCCGTAAGTGCATCGCACAAGATAACCCGGCCTTCGGCATCGGTGTTGTCGATTTCGATGCTGAGGCCCTTGCGCGAGGTCAACACGTCGCCGGGGCGATAGGCATTGCCGGCCACGGCGTTCTCCACCGCCGGCACCAGCATGCGCAGGCGCACGGGCAGGCCGGCGCTCATTATCATGTGCGCGAGGCCGACGGCGTGGGCCGCACCGCCCATATCTTTCTTCATCAGCCGCATGCCGCTGGCGGGTTTCAAGTCGAGTCCGCCGCTGTCGAAGCAAACACCTTTGCCCACCAAGGTCAGCTTCGGATGATTCTTCTTTCCCCAGCGCATGTCGATGAGGCGCGGGGCATGGCTTGCGGCGCGCCCGACGGCGTGAATGGCGGGGAAATTTTTTGTCAGCAGCGCATCGCCAACGATTTCCCGCAGGTTGGCGCTGAATTCCTTTGCCATGCTTTTGACAGCGTCGGACAGATTCTCGGGCATCATGTCCTCGGCGGGCGTATTCACCAGATCGCGCACCCGATATAT
>JAACFO010000151.1 GCA_009937425.1 Gammaproteobacteria bacterium | reverse complement strand
TTCGACAATGCGGCGACCAGCTGGCCCAAGCCGGAGGTGGTCTACACCACCATGGACCAGTTCTTTCGCAACTTCGGGGTCAACCCCGGTCGTGCCGGTCACGAGCTCGCCGTGGAGGCGGAAAAGATGATCGAGGAGACGCGCCGGCTGCTGGCTGCGTTCTTCGAATACGGCGGCGATCCGCACCGCGTGGTGTTCACGCAAAACGCCACGGATTCGCTGAATACTGCCTTGTTCGGCGTGCTCAACAGCGGTGATCATGCCGTGACCACCCGGCTGGAGCACAATTCCGTGCTGCGTCCTCTGGCGCACCTGAAGCGCGATCACGGCGTGGATGTCACCCACGTGGAACGTGACGGGCAGGGCTACGTGGATCCGGACGATATCCGCAACGCGATCACGCCGAAGACCCGGATGATCGTGGTCAACCATGCTTCCAACGTGCTCGGATCGGTGCAGGATCTGGAAGCGATCGGCCGCATTTCCCGCGAAGCGGGTACGCTGCTTGTTGTCGATACCTGTCAAAGCGCCGGTGTTCTTCCCATACGCATGGACGCGTGGGGAATCGACATCATCACGTTTACCGGGCACAAGTCCCTGTTTGGCCCTATGGGGATCGGCGGCATGATCGTACGCGAGGATCTGGACGTTCGCCCTTTCCGCGTCGGCGGCACCGGCGTCGACTCCATCGATGTTTATCAACCGGAAATTTATCCCTACCACCTGGAGGCCGGGACGGTGGCATTGCCGGGGATCGCCGGGCTCAACGCGGCGCAGAAGTGGTTTGCGTCACTGGGCCGGGAACAGGCCGGTGATACCGCTGGCAGTATGTCGCATACGCAAGCCTGCCACGCGGCACTCGAACACATCTTCGATCACGAGCGCCGGCATGTGGATCGGCTCGTGTCGGCCTTCCGTGACGTGGACGGTGTCAAAGTCTATGGTCCCGCGGGCAACCGGCCCCGTGTGGCCACCTTGTCGATCAACATCGGCAATTTGCCGGCCAATCAGACCGGCGAGATGCTGGATGGGGATTACCACGTCTGTGTGCGCGCGGGTCTGCACTGCGCACCCCTGGTCCATGAAGACGAGAAGACTGTCGGACAGAACGGCGCCGTGCGATTGTCGCCGGGCTACTTCACCGACGACGAGGACATCGAGCAGACCATTACCGCCGTCACCGAGATTGCGGATTTTTCATCCGCCGCCTGAAGAAAATCAAGGGGACTGGAACCACTTGATTTTTCGCATACTGTCGCTTGCAGTGTTGGGGTTTCTTACCCTGGTGGGAACCGGTTGCGCGTCATACAGTGCGATCCTGCGGCCATGCTGTTACGAGGGCGCACTCACTCTGGCGCCTCTGCAGCAAGTCAGTTTTGTTATGGATGACGGCTCTGAACTGGCCTTCGATGAAGTGTACAAGGGATTCGAGTCGCAAGACCGAAAGGTTCCCACACAGTTTCCCTTCCGCAGAATCATCATTTCCGGTCTCGTATACGACGTGCTGTCGGTGGTATTCCCACTGTACGATGCCAATAAGAATGGTCTCATGGAAGAACCTGAACTGACCGTTTTATACCTTCGCGAAGGCGCCCTGGGTATGGGATTCAAGGTGTCCCATCTGGTGGTCGAAGAACAACGGGTGATCGCGCTACAAACCTCGCAGGCTGACGAGGGTGGACTGGTGAGTTTCATCAATGTGAACAAGGCCGGGATGTCGAAAGAAGCCCGGGCCTTGTTTGGCGAGATCGACCATCTGACCGCTCAAATACAACGGCGCGGAGTGGAAGCCGCGGACCAGACTTTTCTGGGTCCCTGACGCATCGCTTTTCCGTCGATTCCAACTATTCTTATACCCCAGTCGACCGAAGTTCACGGGTCACCCGGGAGCGGTTCACGCCTCGGTTAATTCCTCTTCCTGTTCACAACATCCAGCGAGATAGCACCATGGCCGGTATAGAACAGCATCTGGCGAACTTGGACAAAAGAGTTCGCCGCCTCGAGCAAATCGTCGAGCAGCAACTCGGGAAAGCCCGAGTTGCGCCAACGCACTCCACGGCGCGAGCGGCAGCGACTGCCGAATCAGTCAGCCCCTCCGCGGCGCTGCCGGCGGGTCTGCGGATGGCTGGATCTGTTGCGCCTGCACCGGCCGGCCGTGGCAGTGAGCGCAGTCCTGTGGCCGTGACCCAGATCCTCGGTTGGAGCGGTGCGGCGGCGCTGGTGCTTGCCGCGATCTATTTCATTCGCCTTGCCGTTGATGCGGGTTGGTTGACACCGGAACGCCAGGTGGGACTCGCCGCGCTGTGCGGCGTGGGCATGATTTGTGTCGGGCTTGTATTGCGCAAGGCCAATCGCACCTACGCCTCTTTGTTACCAGCCGCAGGCATCGTCATACTTTTTGCCGCCGTCTTTGGCGCACACTTATATTACGAATTTATTGCCGCGCCCATGGCAACCGGTTGCGTCGCGGTGATTTGCATCGTCGCGATGTGGCTCGGACGGGTATTCGACAACAAGCTATATGTGTTGTTCGCCGTCGTCGGGGCCTACCTTACGCCGTTTCTGCTACCGGTATGGCACGCTAATTTACTCGACCTTCTGATTTACTACAGTGCGTGGAGTCTGCTCTTCTGCGGTTATGCCATCTTGTTGGGCGGCAGACAGAGTTACTTGCTCGCCATGTATCTCGCCTTGATTGGCTTCGACATCATATGGCGCGCGAAAGCGGAGTCACAGTGGATGACCACTGCGATCTTTCAGGCGATACAGTTTTTGATATTCGCCCTCGCGGCGGCGATCTATTCCATTCGACGTAATGCTCCCATGACACGGGAGGAAACCTGGGCGCATGCGCCGGGCCTGTTGATTTTCTACGCGGTGGAGTACTTCATCCTCGGCACTTATCTACCAGAGTGGGCACCGTGGATCGCTATTGCCAGCGTTGTTGTACTGGTGTTCGTTTACTTGGTTGCAAGGTCTTATCTGGACTCGCCATCCGATGCCGGCGCCATGCTGGTGGCAACATACGCGGCGCTTGTGCTGTTCCATGCCGTGTACATCGACTTGGTACCGTTCGGGTGGGCGCCGTGGTTCGCGCTTGGCATGTTGGGTGCGCTCGGGGTTTACGGTGTATCGGGCGGCACTTTCAGGCGGCTCATGATTCCCTTCGCCGCCGTTATTGGACTGATGGTCGTCGCCAGCTTCTTACAGCTGACCGTTGGCTATAAAATCGCCGATGTGCCGGCTGCCACGTTGTTGAGCCTGCTTTTCGCGGCCGCGCTTTATCTGGGCTACGCAATGATTGCCGATGAGGACTCCATCGGGTGGATCCGCACGCCTTTGCTGTATGCGGCTCACATTGCCGCGATGTTGACGGTGTCGCGGGTGCTGGATGCGAGTCTGCTGGTGTCCGTATTCTGGGGCATGATCGCTATCGGCAGCTTGCTGATCGCACTGGTGCTGCGGGATAAAATCCTCGGTCAATCGTCGCTGCTGATATTCGCACTCTCCGGTATGAAGGTGCTGGTCTACGATCTGGCCGGATCGCCTGCGCCGGTGCGCATCGGTACCTTGGTGGTTCTCGGCGTTACTCTTTATATAGGCGGCTGGTTGTACCAGAAGCTGAGCGTCGGCGAAGATCCTCAGGAGGGAGTGCCGCTTTCCAGCACCAGCTGACTATTCCCGCATTGCCAGGGCGGGCCGATGCCCCATAGAATCGAGTTGGTTAACCCGATGTCTGACGCCCAGCAAAAATACCACTACGTCATCATTGGCGCCGGCTCGGCGGGTTGCGTACTCGCCAATCGCTTGTCTGCCGATCCCGACGTCACCGTGCTGCTCATCGAAGCAGGCGGACGGGACTGGAACCCATGGATCCACGTTCCAGTCGGTTACTTCAAGACCATGCACAATCCGCGGCTCGATTGGTGCTTTAAGACCGAACCCGACCCTGGACTGAATAACCGCGTCATCGACTGGCCACGGGGCAAAGTGCTGGGCGGGTCGAGCGCCATTAACGGATTGCTCTATGTTCGCGGGCAACCCCAGGACTACGATCATTGGCGTCAGCTCGGTAATGCAGGCTGGACCTGGGACGAGGTGTTGCCCTATTTCATGCGCGCCGAGGATCAGGAGCGGGGTGCGGATGAGTTTCATGGAGTTGGCGGGCCACTGAGCGTCTCGAACATGCGCGTGCGCCGGGATCTGTGCGATGCGTTTATCGAGGGCGCCGCGCAATGCGGCATCCCCGCCCGGGACGACTTCAACCGCGACGACAACGAAGGCGCCGGGTACTTTCAGCTAACCGCACGTAATGGCTTTCGATGCAGTACCGCCGTCGGTTATTTGAAACCCGCTCGCCAGCGATCCAACTTGACCATTGTCACCAAGGCGCAAGTCGAGCGAGTCGTATTCACCAATAGAGCGGCGAGCGGTGTCGTCTTTCGCCGATCCGGAACCAGCGTCGAGATTTCAGCGCAACGAGAAGTCATTCTGAGTGCCGGCGCCATCGGCTCGCCACAGCTGTTGCAACTCTCCGGAGTCGGCCCGGGGGAATTGCTGCAGTCTCTGGGTATCCCTGTGGTGCACGCCCTCCCGGGGGTTGGCGGAAACCTACAGGATCACCTGCAAATACGGTCCGTATACAAGAGTCTGCGGCCCACCCTCAACGATGAGGTGAACAATCCGCTGCGGAAAATGCTGATTGGCCTCGAATACATACTCTTCCGCACCGGACCCATGAGTATGGGTGCGAGTCAGGTCGCCGCCTTCGCGAAGACCGATCCGATACTCGAAACCCCGGACGTTCAGTTTCATTTCCAACCATTGAGCGCCGACAAACCCGGCGCCGGTCTTCATCGTTTTTCTGCGTTTACATCTTCGGTCTGCCAGCTGCGGCCGGAAAGCCGCGGTCACATGGAAATTCGTTCGCCGGATCCGGATGACTCACCAGCCATCCATCCGAACTACCTGTCAACCGTAACGGATCAGAGTGTTGCCGTGGCGGGTATGAAACTGTCGCGCCGGATCTGCACCAGCCCGGCCATGGCGCCATTCGTGGCCGACGAATTCCTGCCGGGAGCAGAGGTGCAAAGTGATGAGGCGCTGCTCGAGAGCGCCCGCACTATCGGCCAAACCATTTATCATCCCGTGGGAACCTGCGCGATGGGATCGGGCGAGCGCGCAGTGGTGGACGAACGCCTGAGGGTGCGGGGAATCCGTCGCTTGCGCGTGGTCGACGCATCCATCATGCCCACAATCACCTCGGGCAACACCAACGCACCCACCATCATGATCGCGGAGAAGGCCGCCGACATGATCCTCGAAGATTGGCGAAGACTGGTGCCGGAGTTGACCTAATTGCCCTGGCCAGGGCAATTAGGTCAACTCCGGCACCAATTCAGGGGGTGGTGCGGTTGTCTCTCTGACGACCAATGCTGCCTGCAGTTCGGTCTTCTCGGGTATTGGCGTTTTGTCCAGACGTGCCAGCAGGTACTCTGCTGCCCGGCGGCCCATCTCGGCTGCCGGTACGCGGATGGTGGTCAAAGGTGGATCCATGTTGGCGGCCAGATCCAGATCGTCGAAGCCGGTGATAGAAATATCTCGCGGCACGTTCACCCCCCGGGCCCGGCACTCGAACAACACGCCGAACGCCAGCACGTCATTTCCGCAGGCGATGGCCGTTGGTCGATTCGGTGACGCGAGTAGCCGGCTTGCGGCTCTGCGCGCTTCGGCAATTTCATACGCGTGTTCCACCAGATGCCCGGGCGCGAAACGGACCCCCCGATCTGCCATCGCCGCCGATATCCCTTCTACGCGTTCCGCCGCACGATCATTTCCCTGCATGATTCCGGCGACCATGGCGATGCTGCGGTGGCCTATATCGAGTAGATAAGAACCGATTTGATAAGCGGCCTGCAGGTTATCGAAGCCGACACAGGGGTGAAGGCTATCTTCACGATAAATCCATGTGTTCACATACGGGATGCGCTTGCTTTCCAATAATTGATAAACGGCTGGTTCGCGGGCTTCGCCGACTAGAAACAGACCGTCGATGCCCCGTTCCACCAGGCTTTGTACTTCGCGCCGCTCGCGTTCGTAGTTGTAATCGGAGCTCGCCAGCAACAGCGTGCGACCAGACTCGAACAGCCGTGCCTGTAAAGATTGAATGTTGCGGGCGAAAATCGCGTTGTCGATAGTGGGAACAACGGCGCCGATGGTATTGGAACGCCGGGATGCCAAGGCTCTTGCATGGCCGTGGGGCACGTAGCCGAGAGCGTCGACGGCGGCGTGGACACGCTGGCGTAGTTGCGGTGTCACCGCCGTCGGGTGATTGAGAACTCTGGAAACGGTGGCGGTTGAGACGCCGGCAAATCTGGCCACATCTGCGAGGCGTGGCTGTGTTGCGGAGGCATCCCCACCCGGCTCTCGGCGATGCCCAGGGCCCTTATCCGGATGTGCGCCACGGTCGGTCATTTCGCTATGCTTTGCCTCAGCTATCAATAGGTTGCGACGGTGCATCGGCCCTGGGTGCTATTCTGCCCGGTCACCATTCGGCGAAAAATTGACTTTTCAGGGACACTACTACAATCTTGGGCGCATAAATGAAAGCGCTTACAGCGCAACAATAACGCTCCGGGAAGGAGTGCGCCATCGGGAGGGTAGTGGCGAGAGCCGCGACCATTTGAACTGCTGCGGGCGATCAGCCCACTACGGCCCCGTACCCGAATTGCCACATCGCTTCCAAAAGAGCCCATGGATCGAACCGGGCCGTGGAACTGCAGATCCGTCTGTCGGACTCGACCCTGCTTGGTGTGGTGCCGCGTTCTCGTGGCGCCGGGGTAAATGCAACGACAATCAGTATTTGGAGGAGAATTGGGATGCGTAATCGAGTAACCGCATTAGTCGGAGTCTTCCTTGGGATGACTCTTCTTATCAGCGGCACAGCTGTCGCAAAAACTGTTATCCGCGTGCAATCCGTCATCCCGGCGAAAGCCGACGAAGTGGTGATGCTGAAGGATTTCGCCGCAAACGTGAGTGCTCTCACCAACGGCGAAGTCGAGATTCAGGTGCTGCCTGCGGGTGCCATCGTCGGTGTGAAGGAAACCCTGGAGGCGGTGGACAAGGGTTTGGTCGAAGGCGGTTTTGCCTGGACGCATTATTGGTCCGGCTATCATCCTGCGGCCATGTTGTTCGGCTCACCCGTCGCCGGTGCCGGCGTCGGTATTGACAACATCGCTTTCGTGTCCTGGTACATGTACGGTGGCGGCAGGAAACTCTATGACCAACTCTGGTCAGAGATGGGCATGAATATAAAGGGTTTGATGCTGCAGCCGGTTGGCCCCGAGGCCCTCGGCTGGTTCAAAGAGCCCATCAACAACATGGCGGATTTTCGCAAGCTGCGATTCCGTACCCCCCCGGGTATTCCCGGCCAGACCTATAAGGACATTGGTGTCGCGGCAGTTGCCATGGGCGGTGGAGACATTTTGCCGGCACTGGAAAAGGGTACCATCGATGCAGCCGAGTGGTGTTGCCCGAAGCCGGACAGCGTTTTCGGTTTCCAGAAGGTGTTGAAGCACTACTACCTGCAGGGTTTGCACCAGGTCGTCGTGAACGCGGATGTCTACATCAACGGTGATGTCTGGAAGAAGTTGACCCCGGGCCAGCAAAAGGCCATGGAAGTCTCCGCCGACGCATCTCTGATTCGATCGCTCAGCTATCGCATTTATGAGAATGGTAAGGCCCTCAAGGACCTCACGGAGAACCACGGCGTAATACTGCACGACACGCCGCCGGACTACTTCACGGAGTACATGGCAGCGGCCAAGGCGACGCTCGAGAAAAACGCCGCCGGCAACGCTTTTTTCAAGGAAGTCTGGGATTCTCAGAAAGCCTTTGCCGACATCGCCGTTCCTTTCTGGTCCGGTGCACAGATGTCAAACGCCAAGCTTGGTATGGCGCACGCTAACAGCTTAAAAAAATAACCGATCGTAATTTATTGATCGATATCTGATCGAGAAAGGCGGGTCATGGGACCCGCCTTTGATTTTCGTCAGATTTCTTGGGGGGGATGTGCCGGATATTGCGGATGAACTGGTTGCCGATCGCCGATCGAGCAAACCAGGAGATCTTCCAGAAGACATGCCACGCTGGATGGCTGTACCCATCACGTATATCGATTGGTTCAGTTACTGGATCGGCATGACGGTCTGCTGGATGACGGTGCCGCTGTTCAGCGCCATGGTCTACGAAGTCATTGCCCGCTACGCGTTTACAGCGCCTACCATGTGGGCCTACGACATCAGCCGCATGCTCTACGGGGCCCTGTTCATGCTGGGTGCCGGCTACGCCCTGTCCAGAGGCGTTCACATACGTGCCGATTTTATCTATCGCAACTGGTCGGTGAAGACCCAGGGCAGGATCGACGCGTTTCTTTATATTTTCTTGTATTTCCCAGGGTTGATCGCGTTCCTCGTGTCGTCCACGGATTTCGCCTATCTCTCCTGGGTGCGGGGCGAGCGCGGCATGGACACCGCCTGGATGCCGCACATGGGCCCCATTAAGACGGCACTTCCCGTGGGAATTGTATTGCTGTTGATACAAGGCGTCTCCGAGACGCTCAAGAGCATTTACGCGGCGACCAGAGGAAGGTGGCCGACACAATGAGCCCCGAAATACTCGGACTTCTTCTCATAGGGTGCATGCTGTTCGCCATTTTTATTGGCTTTCCGATTTCCTTCACCCTGATTTTCCTCGGCTTCGTATTCGGCTACATCGGCTTCGGCGATCTGGTCTTCTATCTGATGACCTTCCAGTTCTCGTCGGTCATGTTGGAGCAAACTCTGGCGGCGGTTCCGCTGTTCATATTCATGGGCATCCTCATGGAGCAGGCGGGATTGATGGAACGCCTGTTCCAGGCGGTTCAACTAATGTTGTCCCGGGTGAACGGCGCCTTGTTCATCGCGGTCCTTTTCGTGTCCACGATTTTTGCCGCCGCCACGGGCATCGTCGGTGCCTCGGTGACCATCCTCGGGATCATGGCCGCGAAGACCATGAACCGATCCAACTACGACGTGCGCCTCGCCGCCGGCACTATAACGGCGGGCGGCACCCTGGGGATCCTCATACCCCCCAGCATCATGCTGGTGGTCATGGGGCCGATCCTGGAAGTGCCGGTGACGGATCTGTTCGCGGCCGCGGTCGTCCCCGGATTCATGCTCGCGTT
>JAACFO010000150.1 GCA_009937425.1 Gammaproteobacteria bacterium | reverse complement strand
CCCCGGTTTGAGGAGAAAATGGGGACAGATCTATTTTTCCCGCAAGAAAAATAGATCTGTCCCCATTTTCTCCTCAAACCGGGGCGTTTGGGCTCGCGGTACCACCCGGCTTCACCGCGGTCTCGCGACCGGCGGTCTTTACGACTGATGCACGTCGGCGCGCATCAGTCAGGCCCTGTAACGCTGGCCAGGCGGCTGAGTCTACTGGAGGTGTCCCTCGTTCGGTCAGCGGCTCAAGGGGGATATTCGCCGGATTGCACCTCGGGGCTCACACCGTCTCCCGATCGCTGGTGGGGCAATGACCCGGTTACTCGTCCCTATCTTCGCCTGTGGGAATGTTAAAGGAAAACGCGCGATCAATCGCCGATCTTTTTCTTCAGATGCGGCAGGGTGCTGGGATCGCCTTCTTTCATGTAGCGCGCCTCGTCTCCGGTGGCCGTGACGTTCTCGTAGACACCCTCGTCTCGCCGCACCAGCTTGGTGAAGCCCTTCTCCTTCAATTTACTGTTGCCAACCGGCACGTGCCCCGCCGGTGGTGAGGTGATGACCCGGCGCACCGGCGCACTCGGATCGGTGTCCCCCAGGGGGATCCGCGCCACGTAGCAGACCTCGCCCCAGATGCTCAGGTTTGTATTCATCGAGTGGACTACCTCGATGGTCTCGCCATTGGCATCACAATGGTATTCGTAAACCGGCATGCCACGAACCTTAGACGCGTGTCCTACGGAGATCCAGCGCCGCCAGCCCGTGTCTACACGGGCGCGGGGGCAGGTGAAATGTTATAAAGTAACAATTCACCCGGGCATGTCCATGAGCGAAACAACAGAGAACCCCTCCGGCGCCAACGGCTATCTCATCGAAGCCCGCAACCTCAGCGTGCGCTTCCGTGAGCGTGCAATTCTCGATCGGGTGGACCTGCAGGTGTCCCGGGGAGAAATCGTTACCGTCATCGGCCTCAACGGGGCCGGCAAATCCACCCTGGTGCGCGCTCTGCTGGGGCTCATCACCCCGGACAGCGGCACAATTCTCCGTCAACCGGGCCTGCGCATTGGCTACTCGCCCCAGCACCTGCACCTGGATGCCACCCTGCCCCTCAGCGTGGCGGGCTTCTTGACGCTGGGAGCGCGATCCAGTGTGCCGCGGCTGCGCGACACCCTGGCGGAGGTCGGCGTCGCCGACGTCCTCGACAGCCAGATCGCCGATATCTCCGGCGGCGAACTGCACCGGGTGCTGCTGGCCCGTGCCTTGCTGCGAAAACCCGATCTTCTGGTGCTCGACGAGCCCCTGGCGGGGGTCGACGTGGCCGGCCAGTCGGAGCTCTACCGTCTCATCGCCGATATCCGCGATAGCTATGCCTGCGGGGTGCTGCTGGTATCCCACGATCTGCACGTAGTCATGGCCGCCACGGATCGGGTCGTGTGCATCAATCACCACGTGTGTTGCACGGGCCGCCCGGAATCCGTTACCCGCAGCCCGGAGTTCGTCGCCTTGTTCGGCCGTCACGTGGCGGAAGAGCTGGCGGTCTACACCCACCACCACGATCACCAGCACGACGTGGCCGGTGCGCCGATGCCTCTGGACGAAGGCTGATGGACGACTTCTTCCTGCGCGCGCTGCTTGGCGGCATCGGTGTCGCCGTGGCCGCGGGACCGGTGGGCTGCTTCATTATCTGGCGGCGCATGGTCTACTTCGGCGCCGCCCTGGCCCACTCCGCCCTGCTCGGCGTCGCACTGGGCTTTCTCCTGGGCATCGATTTGACCGTCGGCATCGTGGCCTTGTGTGTGTTCCTGGCGGTGCTGTTCGTGCTCCTGGAACGCCAGCACCTGCTGCCCACGGATACCCTGCTCGGCGTTCTCGCCCACGTGGCCCTGGCCGGCGGGCTGGTGGTGGTGGCGTTTCTCACCAACCTGCGGGTGGACCTGATGGGTTATCTGTTCGGCGACATCCTGGCGGTAAGCGATTGGGATCTGGGCGTTATCGTGACGCTGGCCGTGATCACCCTGATTGGCATGGTCCTCATGTGGCGCAGCCTCCTGTCGATTACCGTCAACGAGGATCTGGCGGCGGTGGAAGGCGTGCCGGTAGCCCGGGTACGCCTGGGATTCGTTCTCATAGTGGCAGGCGTAGTGGCCATCGGCATGAAAATCGTCGGCATGTTGTTGATCCTGTCACTCATCATTATTCCCGCCGCCGCCGCCCGGCGTGTGGCCTCGACGCCGGAGCGCATGGCCCTGCTGGCCGCGGTCTTCGGCGCGCTCTCGGTGATCGTCGGTCTGTACGCATCGCTGTACTGGGATCTGCCCTCCGGTCCGCTGATCGTCGTCACCGCGGCTCTGTTCTTCGGCCTCATGCAAGTGTGGCCACGGGCCAGGCATCGGCCGGCGCATCCGTCCACAGGGGCACAATCCGGAGTGGCCGGGCGATGAGCGACGATACTCGGCCCTGGGAAGGGATCTTTCCCCACCGGGACCACGATCACCTGCGCTGTGTTACCGATGCCATGGCCGATGCCGCCCGATTGTGCCGCGCCCGCGGTGCGCGTCTCACAACCCTGCGCACCCGGGTGCTGGAGATCGTCTGGCAGAATCACAAGCCCATGGGCGCCTACGACATCCTGGCGGTACTGGCCGCGGAAGGCCGCTCCGCCGCACCGCCGACGGTTTACCGGGCGCTGGAATTCCTTCTGGAACAGGGGCTGGTCCACAGGCTCTCGTCGCTGAATGCCGTGGTCGGCTGCAGCCGGCCGGGACACGCAGGCTGCGGTCAGTTCCTCATTTGCCGCTCCTGCGGTAACGCCGCGGAGCTCAACGACAGCGCCGTGGAACGCGCCATTACCCGCAGCGCCGCCTCCCAGGGCTTCGCCGTCCAGGCCCACAGCGTCGAAATCAGCGGTGTCTGCCCCGACTGCCGCTGACCATCAACCCCTCCCAGACTGGTAGGATCGACCCATGGTGACAGGCAACCCCACACCCCAGACCGACGAGGAGCAGCCCCACCTGCGCGGCCTCGCCTCCGAGCAATCGGCCATCGTCGAGCAAGCCCTGGCGGACTGCGAGCCCGCCGCACTGGATCACGCTCGCGCCGTCGCAACTGTGCTGCGCGAGCTCAATCTGGACCACGAATGCGTCGCCGCCGCCATCCTGCACGTGCGGCAGCAATGGTCGGAAATTTCCACGGAGACTATCCGTCAAGACTTCGGCGCGCCCATTGCGCGCCTGGTGAGCGGCCTCGCGAAGATGGACGCCATCGACGAGTACCGGCACGCATCCACCTCCCCGGGCAAAGACCGCAAACAGCTGGAGCGGGTCAAGAACCTTCTCCTCGCCATGGTCGAGGACGTGCGCGTGGTGCTCATCAAGCTTTCCGAGCACCTGGTACGCATGCGCCGCCTGCGCACCCTGGACACGCAGCAACGGTCCGACCTGGCCCGCGCCACCCTCGACGTGTACGCGCCGCTCGCGAGCCGCCTCGGCGTCCGCCACTTCAAGTGGGAACTGGAAGATCTGGCCCTGCGCGAGCTCGAGCCGGAGACCTACAAGCAACTTGCCAAACAGTTACAGGCGCGCCGCAGCGATCGCGAGGACTTCATCGAGCAGATAGTCGCCGAGCTCTCAGAACAGCTGGCGGATGCAGGCGTCGACGCCCGGGTCAGCGGCCGGCCCAAGCACATCTACAGCATCTGGCGAAAAATGCACGCGAAGCAATTGAGCTTCGAGCAGGTTTTCGATCTGCGTGCCGTGCGCATTCTGGTGGACGACATCGGCGATTGTTACTCGGCCCTGGGCGTGGTGCACGGCTTATGGATGCATGTTCCCAAGGAGTTCGATGACTACATCACCAATCCGAAGTCGAACCGCTACCAATCGCTGCACACGGCGGTCATCGGTCCCTCGGGAAGAACCCTGGAGGTGCAGATCCGCACCCACGAGATGCACGCCCACGCCGAGTTCGGTGTTGCCGCCCACTGGCGCTACAAGGCCGGCGCGGGGCACGGGGATGCGGATTTGCAGGCCAAGGTGGATTGGCTGCGCCAGGTGCTCGAGTGGAAGGAGCACGACGGCGGCAGCGATGATCTCCTGGATCAGCTCAACACGGAGCTTCTGAGCGATCGCGTCTACGTGGTGACGCCCCGGGGCCAGATTCACGATTTACCCGTGGGCGCGACCCCGTTGGATTTTGCCTACCAGGTACACACCGACATCGGGCACCGTTGCCGGGGCGCGAAAATCAACGGCGCCATGGTGCAGTTGACCCATGTGCTGCAATCCGGCGACCAGGTGGAGATTCTCACCACCCGCAATGCCGCACCCAGCCGTGACTGGCTCAACCCCAATCTCGGCTATCTCAAAACGGCGCGGGCCCGGGCCAAGGTACGCCACTGGTTTCGCCAGCAGAACTACGACGAGAACCATGCCCAGGGGCTCGAGGTATTCAATCGCGAGGTGAAGCGCTTCGGCGTAATCGACCCGAATCGCGCCAAGCTCGCGGCCCGTTACAACTACAAGCGCTTCGATGATCTTCTGGCGGGCATCGGCAGCGGCGACGTGACCTCCGGACAGCTCGCCACCGCGCTGCAGAGTGAGCTGCCGGAAAAACCCCCGGCGCCCTTGCCGAAACCGCGACCGCAGCCGCGGCGCCCGCGGGACGGCGACGTGCGCATCGCCGGTGTCGGCAATTTGCTTACCCAGATTGCGGGGTGCTGCAAACCGGTGCCGCCGGAACCGATTCTGGGATTTATTACTCTCGGGCGCGGAGTCAGTATCCACCGCAGTGATTGCGCCAACGTGCTGCGCCTGAGCGTGGAGGATCGCGCCCGGGTCATCGATGTGGCCTGGGAAGAGTCCGGCAAAGATACCTACCCGGTGGCCCTGCAGCTGGGCGCCTACGATCGCGCCGGTCTACTGCGCGATATCACCGCGGTGGTGGCGAACGAGGACGTGAATGTGTCGGCCCTGACATCCGAGTTCGATGAGCGCGAACAGATGGCCCATGTCAGGCTGACTGTGGAAGTGACGGATCTGGCCCAGCTCGGCCGGGTGATGGACCGGCTGGCGCACCTGGCCAACGTGGTGGAGGTGCGCCGGGCCAACTGAGCCGCCGCGAATCACGCAGCGGCCACATCGCGGGAAGGCTTAAACCTGAGTCGCAGCATGCAGCATATCGTCGATATCTGCGTCGCTCAGGCTCTGGCGCCGGTACATGCTGCCGGCTAATTCCGCCAGCTCGCGGCACAGCTCCATCTCTCGCTGGTGCGAGACACCGTCACCCACCAGCGCGTCGTATATGCGCTTCGCAACATCCCGCTCACCAAAATAGGTACCCCTGGTGAGGTTGTCCTCTTGTCTGGTATCCATTGCTCGTGCCCTGTTGTTCAAGCTGCGGTCAAGCATGCAACACCCGGGCAAGGCAAAACTGTGGAAATCAGCACATGTCACCGGGGGTCGTGGATCGGTGCCAATGGTGCCGAAAATCGCCTGGATGTGTACAAAGCATGACCATTGCACCGCGCTTTCCGTGTACAAACAGGCGCCGACTCGATAGTTAAAGTGATTTATGAAGAGGCACTAAGTTTCTATTATTCAATAAGATACAGCGCATAGTTAATGCTGGCATGGGGATTGCTCTATAGACGGCAGGTAGCAAGAAGGAGCAGCGAGCATGACCGGACGCACTTCACACAATGCCCTCCCTCGTGATCCGAGCAGCATCGGTACCCGATCTCGATACGCGGCACTTTGCCTGCTCTCCGGCCTCGTCTTGGTGGCCGCCGCGCTCCTGGCGGTGGAGAAATTCCCGGACACGGAGCTGGGCCGAACCATCGATGCGCACCTCACTCAGCTCGCCGATCCCGAATCCTGGATCCAGTGAAGCGCTGCACGCCATCTGTAAACCGGTGGTAATCTAGCGCCGGCATCCCAGCCCACTGCAACAGGCGAAGAACACATGACGGCTTCCGATGGCCGGCCCGGGGGCCGCCAGGTCATCTCCTGGGCGCTCTATGATTGGGCGAATTCGGCCTTTGCCACCACTGTGCTGGCAGGATTCTTCCCTCTGTTCTTCAAAAAGTACTGGAGCAGTGGCAGCGACGTCACCGTAAGCACCTTCCAGCTGGGCGTGGCCAATGCGGCCGCCAGCCTCGCGGTGGCGCTGCTGGCGCCGGTCCTCGGCGCCATTGCCGATCGCAGCGGCGCACGCAAGCGCTACCTGCTCCTGTTCGCCGGCATGGGTATCGTGATGACCGGCTGCCTGGCGCTGGTGGCCGAGGGCCAGTGGCCCTTCGCAATCGCAATCTACATGTTCGCCCTGGTGGGTTTCTCCGGGGCCAACGTGTTCTACGATGCCCTGATTCTGGATGCGGCACCCCACGGCAGAATTGACCGGGTGTCGGCCCTGGGCTTTGCGCTGGGCTATCTCGGTGGCGGCGTGCTGTTCAGCGCCAATGTCGCCATGACCCTGTGGCCCGGCGCTTTCGGGCTCGCGGATGCCACGGCGGCGGTCAAACTATCCTTCGTAAGCGTCGCCGTCTGGTGGGCGCTGTTCTCCCTGCCCCTGCTGTTTTTCTTCAGAGAGGTACCCCTGTCGGAGCGGGTCACCGGCTGGGCCGCCGTGAAGTCCGGGTTCGTGCAGATCGCGGGGACATTCCACGCGCTGCGCCACATGCGCGTGGTGCTGGTGTTTCTGTTCGCTTACTGGCTGTACATCGATGGGGTACACACGGTCATCCGCATGGCCATCGATTACGGGCTCGCCATCGGCCTGAATGCCAACGACCTCATCGTGGCCCTGCTGATGACCCAGTTCATCGGCTTCCCATGCGCCCTGCTCTTCGGGCGTCTCGGCGAGAGCATTGGCGCCAAGGCCGGGATTCTCATTGGCCTCGGCGTTTACATATTTGCCTGCGTCTGGGGCTATTCAATGACCGAATCCTGGGAGTTCTATGTGCTCGCCGGGGTCATCGGGTTGGTGCAGGGCGGTGTACAGGCACTCTCACGGGGTCTCTACGCGCGCCTCATACCAGCCAATAAAAGCGGCGAATTCTTCGGCTTCTACAACATGCTGGGTAAATTCGCTGCGATCCTCGGCCCCCTCATCATGGGCGTGGTAAGCGTCACCACCGGCGATCCGCGACTCTCCATACTCGCCATCATCGTCTTGTTCGTGGCCGGCGGCGGCCTGCTGCTGGCGGTCAACGAGCGCGAAGGCGTCGAACACGCCCACGCCCTGGCCCGGATTTAGCTGATTCCAGCCACGCTGGGAACGAGGCTCCTGAAACGCCGCTCAGGGCTGTCCAGAATGGACAGAGTTAGATGCGATTCGTGTGCGCTATCTCACAGCCTCGCGGAGCAAGCCGAGGTAACCTGTCTGCAACTCACCTCATGTGAGTCCCCCGCTACCCCCCCTAACTTAGGCCGAGTTTCTCGGCCTTTTTTTTTGCCTGGGGCAAGACCACCACCTCTGACCTCGCCGGTTCCAACGCCGGCACCAAGTGACATTTTTCGATCACATTCGGCGCTAACTTCCTGATCTAGCTTCCTATTACTGAACCGTGTTTTTGCCATTTTCCGCGCACGCAAATCCCGGCGCGAACGATTGATTACCTTCAGGCCCACCCTCACCGCCTGTGACCGCCTTCACATGTCGCCCCGTATCGCGGCCTCGAGCGGCCCCGGAGTGTGACGGTGTGGGCGGCTCGCCCCCCTGACAAGCGCCCCCTGCGCCGTTAACAATGGCACCACAAATTTTTAATCAGGAACTTTTAACCATGGCTAATCACGAATCGCCGCCGGAACTCTGTTCAGGCTGTATCAAGGCCATACACTCCATGCTCGATAGGAGTGAGCAGGTGGACTACTACTACTGCGAGCACTTCGAGACCCTGGCCTTAATTGGCCTGCTGGAGAATCGTATCGTTCACTGGAGCTTGTATGGACAGGTGTCACCCAACGAGGCTGCGGACCTGTTGGCCAAATCCGTCAGTCTGAGTCAGATGGTGGAAGAGATGGCCGAGCCCCATGTGGTGCACTGAGACGGGAAGGCAATCCAGGTAGCGGGTGTAATCGGCACCCGCTTACTTTTTCTCTACAGAATCGTCGCTGTTCTCTTCCAGGGCCCGGGCGGCAACCCTGAAGGCAAGCGTATCGGTACTGCCATAGATGCCGCCGAAGCGGTACAGCGTTCCCGGTAGATAGCGTCCCAGGGACTGCATGACCCAGGGCTCTCGGGCAAGGCGCCTGGCCAGTTTCTCCATCGTCCCGGCGGAGATCCCGCTGCCATCGGGGCCATCCCAGGCCGCTCCTCCCACGTGCCGGCTCACTCCGTACAGAAACCACACCAGTAACTCCACCTCGCGGCCGGTGATCATCAGTTCCGCTTCGATGAGATGGTAAAGCTCGCGCCGGGTGCTGTGCCTGCCGCCCAGTCCCAGCTGCTCGGCAACCTGACGCAGCCACACCGGCGGCGGGTCCAGCTCGCGGCAGCGGGCCGCGATGAGCAAGTCCAGAGCCTGGCCGGATATGTCGCTGGAAAAATGCACATCCAGCTCGCGGGCGCGCCGCTTCTGGTCTTCCGACGGCCGTACTGGATGGGATTCGCCCATGGCGATTCAACTCTTCCGATCTCCCCCTGACCTTTAGTATATCGGTCGCGATGGGGGGCTCCACGAGCCGGGCCGCCAGCCTGGGAATGGTTCGTGTCCCGGCGTGGTACCCTAGGGGCGCTGGTCAAATAACCCAAGGAGCGGAACCATGGGGGGAGAACAGTTCGAGAGCATCGTCGCCATCGCCGGAGGCGTGCTCGGACTCGTATTAATTATTCTCTGGATTATTTTACCGTTCGCGGTGTTCGCGATTAAGGGCCGGCTCGATCGGCTGATCGAGCTCATGAGCGTCAACAACGAGATTGCACTGGAGGAGAACCGCCTGCTGGACAAACTCGTCAGCGACGTGGAGAGTTCTCTGAAGACCTAGCCTGGCGGCGGCTCCTGCTTCTCGCTGCTCAAAACGAATCCGGAGGCCTTGTCCACGACATTCAACAGCGGTTGTCCCGCGTGGAAACGCTGGAAATTGTCGATGAATGCCGATGCCACCACCTCCGGGTAGCCGATAAAATCACCGGACATGTGGGGTGAGATAATGACCCCGGGCATCGACCACAGGGGGCTGTCGTCGGGAAGTGGTTCGATGGTGGTAACGTCAAGTGCCGCACCGGCAATCTCTTCTGCCTGCAGGGCGTCGATCAGCGCCAATTCGTCCAACACGGTGCCCCGGGCCACGTTAATGAGG
>JAACFO010000149.1 GCA_009937425.1 Gammaproteobacteria bacterium | reverse complement strand
TCTGCACCGCCCTGATCCACGAACGCTTCGCCATGTCGGCCTAGAGAAATACCGGTCAGAGACCGATTTCCCTTGTTGCTGGAGAAATAGGTCTCTGACCCCTATTTCCTGAGCCGGTCCTTAACCCGCTCGCCCCGGAGAAAGTGTTAACCATGTCTCCGGAACGGACCGCATCGTTTTGGTGGCCAGGGGCGGAATCGAACCACCGACACGCGGATTTTCAGTCTTCGGGGCAGGTATTCTGGTCCCTTCCGGCTCGTTCTGAAAAAAGCTCAACCTTGGCCGGGATCTGGCCGATAACCTGCTACGAGATCCGTGTCGCCGACGGCGATCGCCTCCGGAATTTTCCCTTCGGACCTCAGCCGCGGGCTGGGAGCCAGGAGCGCGACAGAGGAGCCCAATCGATTGAGCACGAAACCCGTACCAGACCAGGCATCCGGCCCATCGGCCACTGTTGCCACCATTCGCCCGACAGATTTGAAGCACTGGATCGGCGCATTACCCTACGCCAATCGCGGGGCGGTGCTCAGCAGTCTGAACGAAGAGCTGTCCCTGCTGAATGCGGTCACCGTCAAGCCTTCCGTCCGATTCGAGCTACTGGAACTCCACGCTGGCGCCTATGTGCGGCTTTTGAACTCGCTCATCCAGCAAGAAGGTAGTGGCGGCGTGACTGCCTTGAAGCAGCATCGTGCCTTCGCCGAAGCGGCGCGTAGACTCACCATGCGCGTGGCGGATGGCTACAAGCTTGTTGTCGATGGCACAGCGTCGAAGAAACCTTCATTGTTCGCGAACCGTCGCTCCGATAAGGCCGCCATACAGCGCGCCATTTTATTTTTGTGCTATTCGCTCAATCATCATTACGATCAATACCTGCCCACCGAGCCTCGGGTGTGGATTGAGCTTGCGAAGTTGTACCGGTTGGCTCGCGAGCGCGGCGCCCACGACCGATCGGGTTCGCGGAGTGATCACAGGCGAGAGTTCGATAAGCCCATATCGCACCTCTACAAACTCGCACTGCTGACCGGACTCGCCGATCCCTACCATCATGGACCCGGAGAGGTCTGGAAAATGTTTGAATTCCTGGGCGAGTGCGCAGATGCTGCCCACCTCAGGCCGGAACCACCGTCCGACGGCCCTGAAAGCATCTTCGTGATCGACCCGGATGGCGTCGAACGCGCCAGGCCGTTGGAGTTCGAGGCCAGTGGTGAAGTAGCGAAAAGGTACTATCTCGATACAAATCCCACTTCCGCACTCTTGCAGAAGATGCGTGATGAGGCGGAACAGGGCAGCCGAGGTGCTTTTCCCACTGCCCGCTCGAAGCGACAGGCCGTGTCGATACTGAATCGTGTCCTACGCAGCCTGAAAGAACCTGCGCAGCGCTCCAACGATCGCACTCCCATCGCGACCCCAGTGCAGCTGGCCGTAGGAATTGCTGCGACTCAACGCCTCATTGGCGGCCCCGTCGCCGGCGGGGCTCAGGCGACTTTCACCGCGGGAACGGACGTCGTCGCCCAAGGTGCCGAATCGAAGAATGAACAAGTTGCCGTACTGAAGATGATTGATCCGCGATCCGGGGGCACCGTCGACATCGGCGTGGATGCCGATACCCGCAAGGGTGGCATTGGCCGGAAAGAAGACGGCGGCGCCGACGCATCCGACGAAGCGAGTGTAATGGCGATCTATGGTACCGAGCCCTGGCAGGTGACCAATAAAAGCCGTCGCGGGATCGGCATCATGCGGCAGGATCCACCGCAGACGCTCCTGTGCGTCGGCGAAATCGTTTCCATTGCCACAAAGAAGCGTGCCCCGGCAATAGGTCTCGTGCGCTGGTTCACTGTGGACGAGGCTGGTATCTACCGGGCCGGGGTCGAGATTATCGGCAAGCGCGCCGATAGCGTTAATCTGCGGGCCGCAGAGGATGAGGGCAACCCAGGTGCGGCGCGGCCGGCGCTGGCCCTGCCTTTTTTCGGCGCTGACGAGAATGTGGCCACTCTGGCAGCACCGCCCGGCACATTCAGCGAAAAGGGTGTGCTCATCGTGGAAAGCCCGGGCAGTGACGCTCAGGTGCGGGTACAGATGAAAAGCCTGATCGATGCTACGCCCACCTGTGAGCGGTTTACCTATCGTGTCACCTAGGGCGATCATTTAAACGCGGCTGGAACCCAAGCAGGCCGGATGACATTGCTGGCAGGCCACTTCCTCGGGGCTGGTGCCAGAAGTTGACGGCGCAATTGATTTACTTGGTGGCCAGGGGCGGAATCGAACCACCGACACGCGGATTTTCAGTCCACTGCTCTACCGACTGAGCTACCTGGCCATTAATTGGGTAGGCGGATAAGGGCCGGTATTTAAGCGGCCGGAGTCTGGGGAGTCAAGTTGCCTGCGGGTTCAGCCCTTTTCGGGGGGTACGTAGCCCGCCGGCTGGTCGCTGCCCTCGCCGAAAAAGTGGGCCTCCATCTGCTCTTCCAGGTACTTTCGGTGCTCGGGATTCATGGGGCTCAGGTGCTGCTCGTTGATGAGCATGGTCTGCAGCGCGAGCCACTGTTGCCAGGCTTCCTTGCAGACATTCTCGAATATGCGCTGCCCGAGCGCGCCGGGATAGGGGGTGAAATCCAGCCCCTCGGCGTCCTTGTCGAGCTTGATGCAATGAACGGATCGCGGCATTGCTGTTGGTCTCCTGTCTTTAACGGGTTTAATCTACCAGGGATCGCAAGCTGCCGAGTAAGCGCGTCACCGGGGCCGCGAGACCAATTCGTTCGGTGCCGTCGACTTCGTACCACTTCCGGTCGGGGCTGTCCTTCACTGCATTAACCGCTCCGCGGACATCGATACTCAGCAAAGTGGGTTGGATGTCCAGGCGAAAATGGCTGAAGGTGTGGCGCAATACGTCGAGGTCTTTGACCGGCGTCACCGCGACGCCCAAATGCTCGTGGCACCAGGTGCCCACATCGGTGCCTGGCTCACACTCGGGGAAACTCCACAGGCCGCCCCAGATTCCGGCGGGCGGTCGCCGCTCTAAAAGCACACGGCCGCGGGGATCCCGCACGATTACGAACACCGTCTGGCGCAGCGGCGTCGATTTACGCGGCTTTCGCTGGGGCAGCTCCGCTTCCCGGCCTTCGGCCAACGCCAGGCAGTCGCCGTTCAGTGGACAGTCCTCACAGCGCGGTTGACGGCGGGTGCACACGGTGGCCCCCAGATCCATCAGGGCCTGTGTATAGGCCGCCAGGTCGTTGTCCGGTGTTTGCGCCTCGGCGATGGCCCAAAGGCGCTTGGCTACGCCGCTCCCGCCGGGCCAGCCCTCGATGGAGTGGTAGCGGCACAATACGCGCTTGACGTTGCCGTCCAGAATCGCGTGCCGATCGCCGAAGCTGAGGGCCAGAATGGCTGCGGCGGTGGAGCGCCCGATACCGGGCAGCGCCATCAGCGCATCGATGTTCCGCGGCAGTTCACCACCATGGTCGGCGACCACCAGCTCGGCAGTGCGGTGCAGATTGCGCGCCCGTGCGTAGTAACCGAGGCCACTCCAGATGTGCAGCACCTCATCCACCGGCGCCGCCGCCAGGGCGTGCACGTCGGGAAAGCGCGCCATGAACTTCTCGAAGTAGGGGATTGCCGCCTGCACCTGGGTCTGTTGCAGCATGATCTCGGAAATCCATACGGGATAAGGCGCGGCCGGGTGTTGCCAGGGCAAGTCCTTGCGCCCGTGTAGCCGGTACCATGTCAACAGGCGCTCGCTGAGACTCGGAGGTATCGGCATCGTTTACAGCTCCCCCCTATCCACCGCTTACACCACCGCCGGCAGTCAGGCGAACATTCTTCAATTGCATGCCCCTGAGGAGCAGGTTCTGCACGCGCACTTCGCCGGTAAAATCCAAGGCGCGGATAGCATCGATGGATGCGCCGATGGGTGCGGCACGGGCGGCGCCAGCGGCGCTCCCGGCGACCGGCAGCAGATAACGGTCGGCATCGATGCTGTCAGCCTGGAGGTCGACCCGTACCGCTGGTTTGTCGAAGCGTTGAAGGTTCACGGATCCCTCAATACGACTGTCATCGACAGTCACACGCAGATTGTCCGAGCGCAGGATCTCATCGTTTATATCCACCTCCAGATCCGCCTGCAATTTGACCGTCAGTTCGCCATCGGGAAAGGAGGTGTCGGCCAGGCGGGCGCCCACTTTCAGATCGTCAATGTGCCAGGATCCATCGGAAGATCCGGGATTGACCTCGGCGCGCAACACGACAGCGTTGCGCCCGCGCAGTGCGTAACCGCCGTCTTCGATGTCGAGATCGGAAACCACATCGAAGCGCACATGGATGCCGTCGGTGTTCGCCTCGGACGCGCTCACGCCAAAGCTTCCGGCAAGCGGTTGATCCTGCACTCGCACATCCAGCACGCCCTGCACCCCTGGTGGTGACGTGCCGGCACGTAATGTCATCGCGCCGTCCACCCGCCAGTCGCGAATAGAGAGATGCATTCCCGTGGCCGCCAGCGTTTGCGTGCGCAGCGACAGGTCCATATCCGTCATGAGTCGAAAAGGTAGCCCGTCGTCATCAACGCTTCCAGCGATCTCCAGTGCCGTGGCGGAAAACGACCACCGCTCCACATCTGCGCCCAGCGCTCCGCCCAACGCGAAAGCAACGTTGGCATCGGCCATCGCTTCTCCAGCCAGCGTCCCGCTGCCCTGCATGCGTTCGAATGCGTAGGTGCCGGCTCGCAAGTCGCCGGAAAGGACGCCTTTCAGATCCAGATCGCCGTTGATGCCTGACGAGGAATAGGCCGGTATCTTTGCCGACAACGTACTTTCCGTGAGCCGCAGGCGTGCGAGGTCGAAACCGAGTTCACCGGTGATCTCCACCGAGACCTGCTGCTCGTCGCTTCCCGCGCCGCGCGCGGCTACGCGCAAGGCATCCAGGTCGAGGCGCCGCTGCGCGAAATCCACCACCAGCCGCGTGTCGAGCGCGCCGTCGAACTGAATGTCGGCGACGCCCACATCACGGAATGTTGTCGTCAGCTTCGGCACGACGAGGATGTGACCCGTGGTGCTGAGCGTGGCGTCGCCACGGGTTTCGATGCTCGTGTCGCTTCCCGGGAGTCGCACCCGCAAGCGCACGTCGTCGACGCCCTCGCCACCACGCAGCGCCCCGGTGTGCAAATCAATCGCCGGCACCGTGAAGCTTTCGCCGCTGGCGTGATCGCGCCAGTGCAGCGTCGCATCGCGGATCGTCAACGCGCCAACTGCCAGCGCCGCAAGCGCTGCACCACTAACGCCACCCTGGTCCCCGGCGCTGCGCTGCTCCACGGT
The DNA here is from genome assembly GCA_009937425.1 of Gammaproteobacteria bacterium. Taxonomy (GTDB): domain Bacteria; phylum Pseudomonadota; class Gammaproteobacteria; order HK1; family HK1; genus JAABYT01. The sequence goes on along the minus strand of JAACFO010000149.1, from coordinate 4,001 downwards.
CGTCGCGGACTCCCAATTACCGCGTCCCTGTTGATCACGCTCGAGATTCACCTGGAGGCCGGTTACGGCGATGGCGGACGGTTCGATGCGCCCCCCGAGAAGCGGCAGCAATTGCACATCCACGGCCACCCACGGAAGCCTTACGAGGTTGGAGGCGCTGAAGCCCGGTGGGTTGGCGAGCCGGATATCCGTTACGGTCAAACGTAGACGCGGAAGGATGCGCAAGCGCACCTTGCCGTCGATATGCAGCTCATGACCCGTTTGCTCCTTTACGAGTGCGATCACTTCGCGCTTGTAGTGGGCGGCGTCCGCCAGCATGGGAAGCACGATAGCGGCAGCCGCAACGAGCACCGCCGGCACACCGACCAGCACGGCGAGCAGCTTGAAACGGCGTTTCATGGCTGGCGCAATCGTCGCGGCTTCAGATCTCGTACTCGCCGGCCCGGCGGGCATCGCCGCGCACCTTCTCGGCCGGATAGCGTTCCTCGTTGATGGCGATCTTTTCCCCGGCGGCCGCCAGCAGGTCGATGTTCAACTTGTCCGAGATTCGCACCAGATAGATGAGAATGTCGGCGAGCTCGAGACGCACCGCTGCCTTCTTCTCCCGGGTCAGCGAAGCACTCTGCTCCTCGCTCAGCCATTGAAAGTGCTCCACCAGCTCCGCGCATTCGGCAATTAATGCCATGGCAAGGTTTTTCGGCGCGTGGAATTGATCCCAGTCCCGGGCCGCGGCGAAGGCGGCGACTCTCTGGCGCAGTGCTTCCAGGTCGTCAATCTTTGCGTGGGCCACGGTACTTAATCCTGCAACTGTTTGCGCGCGCGTTCCACCGCCAGGCGCACCTGGGCCGGTGCCGTGCCGCCCACATGATCCCTGGCGGCCACGGATCCCTCCACCGTCAGCACATCGAACACATCTGCTTCGATGATCGGCGAGAACTTTCTCAATTCCTCCAGGGAAAGCTCGGCGAGTTCGCGCTGGCTGTCGATGCACAGGCGCACCGCGTGCCCGACGGCCTCGTGGGCGTCGCGAAAGGCCGTGCCCTTTCGCACCAGATAATCCGCCAGGTCGGTGGCCGTACTGTAGCCGCCCCGGGCGGACTCGCGCATGTTGTCGCGTTTGACCTGGAGGGTCGGCAACATGCCGGCGAATACGGCAAGGCTCGCCTTGACCGTGTCGATGCTGTCGAACAATGGCTGCTTGTCTTCCTGGTTGTCGCGATTAAATGTCAGCGGTTGCCCCTTCATTACAACCAGCAAGGTATTCAAATGACCGATGACGCGCGCGCACTTGCCGCGTACGAGCTCGGCAACATCCGGATTCTTCTTCTGCGGCATGATCGAAGAGCCCGTGCAGTAAGCGTCACCCAGATCGATGAAGTCGAACTGCGCCGACATCCACAGAATCAACTCTTCGCTCATGCGCGACAGGTGCACCATGATTAACGCGGCGCCACTGATGAACTCGATACAAAAATCCCGGTCGCTGACCGCGTCCATGGAATTTTCACAGAGTCCCTCAAAGCCGAGCAACTCCGCACACATGGCCCGGTCGATGGGATAGCTGGTGCCCGCGAGCGCCGCTGCGCCCAGGGGTAAGCGGTTAACCCGGCGCCGGACTTCGGCGAGACGTTCGGCATCGCGCCCGAGCATTTCGAACCAGGCCATCAAGTGGTGACCGAACGTTACCGGTTGCGCGGTTTGCATGTGGGTGAAGCCCGGCATCACCGTATCGGCTTCGCGCTCGGCGAGATCCACGATGGCGCGGCGAAGTGCCGTCAGCACCTGGGCGAGTGCATCGATTTCTTCACGCAACAACAGGCGCACATCCGTCGCCACCTGATCGTTGCGTGAACGTCCGGTGTGCAGTTTCTTGCCGGCCTGACCGATGCGCTCGGTGAGCGCTGTCTCGATGTTCATGTGCACGTCTTCGAGCTGGGTCGACCAGTGAAAGCGGCCCGCCTCGATGTCGGCGCCGATGGTGCGCAACCCCTCGACGATGGCATCGCGCTCCTCGGCGCTGAGCACTCCGACGCTGCCAAGCATGGTAGCGTGGGCAATGGATCCGGCGATGTCGTGGCGCGCCAGTCGTTGGTCGAAGCTCACGGATTCGGTGAAGGCTTCCACCAGGGCATCCATGGACTGGGTAAATCGGCCGGACCAGGGGTTGGAGTCGACGCTATGGTCAGTCATCGTTTTTGGTTGGGCTCGAACTGATTGGGGGGCGGAAGGCCACCACGTGGGCGACGCTGAAAGCCTGGGAACGACGGCACATTTCGCGCCTGGCAGTATAACTATAATGGGTGGACCGGTGCACGCCGTGAGCATCCATGCAGGACCGAGTGGCTAAACTCCCCGACGACGACATTTTTCTGCCGGACTTCTGCGACATGCGCACGGTGTTCACCGTGGTCGTCGTGGGCGCGCTGCTGGCATTTGTCCTGGTTCTGTCGCCGGTTGTCAGCACCGCGCATTGGTGGCGGGATCTGGCGCTCAATTCCCTGTTTATTCAGTGGGTGGCTCTGAGCAGCGCGGGGCTTCTGTGCAGCGGCCGGCGGTGGCTTTCCGGCCTCGGTAACACCGGCGCCGCCATTGCGTCATACAGTCTGATTCTGCTGGTCTGCCTGGTATGCAGCGAGGCCGCCTACTGGTTGGTGGCGCGGCCGGTGATGGACGTGGAGCACTTCATCACCCAGGCCGGCACGTCGGAGCTTATTCCCAGGCCCGTGCCCATGGGTACCGCGTGGCATCTGGAGTTTCTGGCCAAGAATTTGAGTATCACCGCTATCGTCGCCGCGGTGGCTCTGCGCTACTTCTACGTGCAACACCAGTGGCGCTCTCAGGTGCAGTCCGAGGCCAAGGCGCGTATTCAGGCGTTGCAATCACGCATCCGGCCGCACTTCCTGTTCAACAGCATGAACACCATTGCGAGCCTCACGCGCACCTCGCCGGAGCTCGCCGAACAGGTGACCGAAGATCTGGCGGACCTTTTTCGTGCGAGCCTCGGCGACGCGAGTGTACCCGTCACGTTGGAACGCGAGGTCGAAGTTTGCCGCCAATATTTACGCATTGAGGAGCAGCGCTTGGGTGCGCGTTTGTCCGTGGACTTCCAGGTGGACGAGTTGCCCGAGGATGCAATTCTGCCCGGCCTGACCCTGCAGCCGCTTGCCGAAAATGCCGTCTATCATGGTATCGAACCGGCGGAGCACGGCGGCTTCATCGCCATCAGCGGTGATCAGGGCAGTGGGCAAATCGTGCTGCGCATTATCAACTCCCTGCCCCGGTCCGATGCCCGCAGCGCGCGGCGAAGCAACAAGATGGCACAAGATAACGTGGGGCAGCGGCTGCGTGCCTTCTTCGGCTCGGACTCGAGCCTGCGGGTTACCAGCGGTGAAAGCGAGTACACGGTGGAACTGCGCTTTCCCTATGTGAAGGAACGCTCATGAAGATCATCATCGTCGACGATGAACCGCTGGCGAGGTCACGATTGCTCGCCATGGTCACGGAACTCGATGCCGGCGAAGTCGTCGGCGAGGCAGACAACGGTGCCGACGCCCTGCGCCTGATGGAGCAGGTGGCACCGGATATCGTTCTGCTCGACATTCGTATGCCGGGTATGGACGGTATAGAGGTGGCGCGGCATCTGGCGGCAACGCTGCGACCGCCGGCGGTGATTTTCACCACCGCCTACGACAGCCACGCGCTGGCGGCCATCGAGTCGAATGCGGTGGATTATCTGCTCAAGCCCATTCGCAAACCGCGCCTGCAGGCAGCGTTGGAGCGTGCCACCACGCTCACCCGGGCGCAGCTGGTGGGGCTCGAAGCGGTGGTCCAGGAAGGCGAAAGCGGCCGCTCCCGTACCCACATCAGTGCCACCCTGCACGGCAATCTACAGCTTCTTCCGTTGGGTGAAATCCGTTTCTTTCGCGCCGAGCACAAATACGTAACGGCCCGTCACCCGGACGGCCAGCTCATCATCGAAGACACATTGAGCGGATTGGAAG
>JAACFO010000049.1 GCA_009937425.1 Gammaproteobacteria bacterium | reverse complement strand
CTGAGGCGCTGGGCAGGGCTATTGAAGAGCTTTTGGCGGACGCTGATCGGCGCCGAGAAATGGGCGCAAATGGTCAACGGCTGGCCACATCCAAATATTCATGGCCCCAGGTGGCAGGAGAAATGGCTTTCGGGTACGAGAAGATAATCGCGGAACATGCATGATCGAATAGTTCCGTTGATACTGACCTTGAATGAAGGGCCGAATCTCGGCCGGGTTCTTTCGAAGCTCACCTGGGCCAAGTCGGTCGTTGTGTTTGATAGTTATAGCAATGATTCGACGCAGGCAATCGCGAATCAATATCCAAATGTGTCGTTTTGTCAGCGTGCTTTCGATGTCCTCGCCAACCAGTGGAACGCTGGACTCGAGTCTGCAGCTCGCCGGGGTGAGTGGGTATTGGCGTTGGATGCTGACTACGTGCTCAGCGATGAGTTGATTGATGAGCTCGGAAAGCTGAGACCGGACGCCGACGTCGCGGGATATGAAGCTCATTTCGTCTACTGTGTGGAAGGAGTGCCCTTAAAAGCCTCTCTTTACCCTCCTCACACTGTATTGTTTCGCACACGGCTAGCTCACTTTGTTCAGGATGGGCACGCGCAAAGGCTGATCCTGAAAAACGTCGTGCACCCGCTTGTTCATCCCATTTTTCACGATGACCGGAAGTCTTGGAGTCGTTGGTATTCGAATCAGCAAGGTTATGCTTGTTTGGAGGCAGAGAAGATAAAGAAGTGGTCATGGTCCGCTCTGCCAGTCAGCGGGAAGGTAAGGCGCCTTCCACTGGTAAGTGTCGTGATTTCTCCCGTTTACCTTTTATTCTATAAAGGGCTGTGGCGCGATGGGCGTCGAGGATTAAAGTACGTTTGGCAAAGACTCGTTGCAGAGTGGTTGATTCAGAAATCGCTTTGGGTGAAGGCGCGCAGATGATTGTCGATACGCTTCTATGGGCCGATTCCGCGTGAAATGAGTGTGATTCTGGGTCTCAATGCCTATCACGCAGACTCCTCTGCCTGCGTAGTGGTTGACGGAAAACTGCTGGCTTGCGTTGAGGAAGAAAGACTTCGTCGTACCAGACATTGGGCGGGTTTTCCGACTGAATCAATTCGGTACTGCATATCGGCAGCTGGCATTGACTTGAATCAGAGGATTCACGTAGCAGTCAACTCGGACTCAACGGCAAACCTGGGCCGAAAGATCGTTTACGCATTATCTCATCCGCCTGCGCTTTCTATGCTGCCGGCGAAATTAAAAACCCGAAGAAATCGTTCGAGCGCCTTGAAGCAGTTGGCCGCGGCATTTCCAGAGCGAAAATTCTCCAGCCGAGCATACAATGTAGAGCATCACCTTTCGCACCTGGCATCTGCATATTTCGCTGGCCCATGGGATGAAGCAGTTGCAGTATCAATTGACGGTTTCGGCGATTTTTCCAGTGCGGCATGGGGTCATGCCATCGACGGTGAGATCAATCTCGTCGACCAAATCTGGTTTCCTCATTCGATGGGAGTTTTTTATCAGGCGATAACACAGTATCTCGGTTTCCCCGACTATGGCGACGAGTACAAGGTGATGGGACTGGCCCCTTACGGGAAACCGGCATACATCGACGAGATGCGCGAAATTGTCAGATTGGGAGATGAGGGTAAATATTTCTTGAACCTGGCCTACTTCCGTCACGCCCGGGAGAATATCAGTTACTCCTGGGCGGGAGGTGCGCCGAAGTTTGAGCCCTTGTATACGCATGAATTGGAAAAATTGTTCGGTCCTGCCCGGAAGCGCGACGACGTACTCGATTCGCGTCACAAAGATATCGCAAGATCTGCCCAGTGGATGTATGAGGAGGCGCTTTCTCACCTGCTGAATTCTGTATACGCAAAATACAACTGTAAGAACCTTGTACTGGCGGGTGGCTGCGCCATGAATTCGGTGGCCAATGGCCGCATTACCACGATCACTCCTTTTGAGAACGTTTACATTCAGAGTGCAGCCGGCGATGCTGGTGGTGCGGTAGGCGCAGCATTCGTCGCCGCGTCAGAAATCGATGGCCGGAATCCCGAGCGGGGACAGATGCTCCATGCTTTCTGGGGGCCGGATTTCAGTGACGACACCATGAGTACGATGCTCGCGTCGCGTCGGAGTGAACTCGATAGCACAAACTGTGAAATAACATCAATGGATGACGATGACGTTCTTTGCGGAATCGTTGCGAAAGCCATTGCGGATGGACTGGTAGTGGGGTGGTTTCAGGGGCGAATGGAGTGGGGGCCCAGAGCACTCGGAAATCGCTCCATTCTTTGCGATCCACGTCGCGCGGACATGAAGGATACTCTTAATCTGAAAATCAAACGTCGTGAGTCGTTTCGCCCATTTGCTCCATCGGTGCTGAGAGAGAAAGTGCGCGACTGGTTCGAGCAAGACGATGACGTGCCGTTTATGATGAAAGTATTGCAGATAAAGGAGTCAAAGCGGTCGCTTATACCGGCTGTGACCCACGTTGATGGGTCAGGTCGCCTGCAGACAGTTACATCAAAGAATAACCCCCTCTATTACAAGCTCATCAGGAAATTTGAATCCGTTACAAGCATCCCAATGTTACTCAACACGTCGTTTAACGAAAATGAGCCTATAGTATGCCGACCGGATGAGGCGCTTGCGTGCTTCCTTCGAACGGATATGGATTTGCTGGTTCTAGGGCGCACGATTATTCGGCGCGATCCACAACGACTAACTGACGGTGCGCTGGGCGGGTTAACTGACACTGAAGGCCTGCCGGCTTAGTAAGGCTCGTTTCCCCGTTTCCACTTGATACTGCAGCCAACGCTCGATTTTTGATCGTGCGGAACGCCGCGTCCTTCCAATACGGCGTCCACGGCAGACTGAATGTCCTCGCCATTCACCTCAATATCGTTACCAGGTCGACTGTCGTCGAATTGACCTCGGTACACCAGTCGACGGTCTTCATTATAGAGGAACAAATCCGGCGTACACCGGGCTTGAAATGCTTTCGCTACCTCCTGACTTTCATCATGTAGATATGGGAAAGTGTAACCGACGGTCTGTACCTCTTCCGCCATCTTTTCGAGGCTGTCCGCCGGGTGTGTAGAGGCGTCGTTGGCATTGATTCCGACGACGGCCAGTCCCCTCGGTTCGTTCCGGCGGGCGAAGGCGGCAAGCCCCTCGCGAATGTGCTTTACATAGGGACAATGATTGCACATAAATATAACGAGTAGGCCTCTATAGGGCGCGAAATCGGCGAGCGATACGACATTCCCTCCCGTATCAGGAAGCTGGAAGTCTGGAGTAGTAGTTCCCAGTTCGGTCATTGTCGAGGGTGTCAGGGACAATTGCCCAGCGCTCTTGCTCGCGCGTGCCTTCCGCCGCTGTTGAACGGATTCAATCAACGCAATCTCGGATAATCGTACCACTGTTAGAACAGAAATCTATGGAATGTCAATATATTTTTTCACTTTGGTGGATGCTGATCTGTTGTGATTAATTGCAAATCTACACGCTCAATGTGACTCAGGTCACAGGCAAAGCCTCACGATCAACCATTGCTTTTTTAAAAGCTGTGTTACTATGCTGGCACTATGGATGTGCTGCAAACAGGAACTCTCGAGCGTTACCGGCGTCGGGATCTTCCAGCCCTCATCGATTTGTACGAGGGCAATTACTTACGTGTGATGCGCCTGTTTCCAGAACTGGATAGTCTGGAGGGAACGCAGGTGTCCCGGGTTGCCGGGGCGCTGGATCTCTATGTAACACTCGAAGAGCGCTTTAAGTACACGACGACGCTGTTACTCACTTATCGTTTCATCGATGACGCTGGAACGGCTCTGGAGCCCAACGCGCGGATCTGTATTTATCACGATGTTCGCGCGGTGGAGCTCGTCAGCCATTGTCGCCGCAAGCGAACGCGCAAGGTACACAAATGGCTTCGGGGTCGTATGCCGGAACTCGATCACCGATGGGAAATGAATCGCTTCCTCGCCAAGTGGCTCAAATTTTGCAGTAATCAGGGCCACCTGTTCCTCAACTGCACCACACGACCCGCCGAAAAGATTACCCGCCTCGACTCGCGCTAGTCCCGCCCTACCAATTTCGCTCTTTACAATGCCGGCAGTTCGCCGGATAGCAATCTTTCCGCAGAAGGCGCATCAGCTACTTCGACGCTGGCCAGCCTGGTCGCACGTGCCGGTATCGGCGACAGACGCGCACTCAAACGCACGCGTTCACGTCCAAGACGCCTTTCGTAAATGGCCGTGTAGGTAGTCACGCGGCGCACGTATTCGCGCGTCTCGCGGTAGGGAATGCTCTCGATCCACAGATCCGCCGACATATTTCGCTCGGCCGGCCGCCAGCGCTCGACACGGTGCGGACCGGCGTTATAGGCAGCTGCCGCCAAAACCGGATGCTCGTCCAATTGATCGAGCAGGATGCGAAGATACGTGCTGCCGAATTCGAGGCTGATATCGGCGTCGAGCAGTTGCTGGCGATTCGCCAGGGGCTTATGGAGGCTGCGGCCGACCTTGCGTCCGGTTCCCGGCATGATTTGCATCAGGCCGAGCGCTCCGGCGGGGGAGCGGGCATCGGCGATGAAGGCGCTCTCCTGACGGACGATGGCATACATCCACGCGGGATCCAGACGTTGCGCCCTGGCTTTCTCCAGGACGCGGTCGTGATAGGCCAGAGGAAAACGCATTTCGAGATCATCGAGATGCGGCGTGCGCGCCACCGTCATGATGGCGCGCCCGTGCCAGCCCCAGCTGTGGGCGAGCTTTGCGGCCCGCGCCAGCGCTTCGTCGCTCATGCCCCGGGTGAACATGCGCCATTCGCGGCGGGCGTTTACGGTGCGCCCGAGGCTGTAGAATTCCCGGGCGCGCATCGCCCCGGGTTGTGCCGCCAGCAGTCGCAACTCGTGATCGCTGTACTCCAGGGTGCGGTGCTTGAGTTGATAGTCACTCTCGATTCTGTCCGCGGCAAGAAAGCCGTAGTAGCTTCTCTCGCGCGCCAGCTCCGCGTAAATGCTATCGGCATCATCTTGCCAATCCAGCGATTCCAAAGTGCGGGCCTTCCAGTAACTCCAGCGCTGGGATGACGCGTTCGCCGGGATTTCTGCGTTGTCGATGGCAAGAATATACTCAAGCGCCTGGCGCCATTCGCCGTGCTGCATGGAACTCAAGATTCGCCATTCTTTTGCACGATCATCCATCTCGGCTTCGGGAATGGCGTTCAACCAGTACAACGCTTCAACTCTCTGAGCGAATGCAAAGGACAGCCCTATGCGTCGATGCAAGGTGGCTACCGCCGATCCAGAAAAGGCGTAGCGCGTGCGCAGCTGCTCCCAGGTAGCGGCGGCCGCTTCCGGATCCCGCCGCGCTAGGCGTTCGATTCCGTACACCAGGATGGCTTCGATGGTCTCGCGGTCCCCATGCATGCGTGCAACCTGAGTCACACGTGCCGGTTGTTTGCGAACACGTAGCCACTCTTTCGCCAGAGGCTGTTCTTGCGCGTCGAGGGAACGGATGAGATAGGAGGCCAGGGACGGGCGACCACTACGAATGGCGAGCTCGGTGCGTTGCCACAGCAGATCACGCGTCAAGTAACCGGCACTGCGCCACGCTTTGAATACCGGGTCGCACGCCGGCGGCTGGGAACGGCCCACGAGCCACAGCTTTTCCACATGGGGCATGGCCTTGTCGGCCTGATCCGCGTTGATCAGCGCCCGCAGCCACTGACAACGCATGCTCGTATCACTCGTGCCTTCGTAGACGTCGAGGTATTTCTCCCAATTCCCACGGCGCGCGAGGAGCTTCAACCACGTCTGGCGCAATCTCCAGGCAAGCGGTGTGTCGGAGTAGTTCTCGATAAAAGTCTCTATTTCGCCGCTGCCGGCTGATCCGAGTCGCCGTGTGATATCTGCAAATTCGAGATAGGGATACAGCGGGTAGTCTGTGAGTTCGTCTTTCAGTCGTCGAAAGCGCGCCATATCACGCTTTCTCAAGGCCGACTCTGCCTGCAGGAAGCGGCTGCGCTGCTCGATCAGGTACCATTCATCGTCGTCAACACTTTGGTTGGCGGCGTAGGTGGTTTCTACGGGAACCTGTATCGCGTGGACGGGCAGGGCGGCTGCACAGGCGAGCAGCAAGGCCGTCATCAGCGCATTGCCGAAGCTGCAAAGTGAAAACCGCTTTGTGTTCATGCGCGAATCCGTGCTCGGCGCTGTCTGCGCAATGCATCAGATTGACCCCAAATGAGGGATCCAATTGGTGGATTATTTAGAACGGCCCCCTCTCAACAATGTAACCGTTCCTATGCACTTATGCAGCTTAGTTGAAGTGCTACTGCAGGGAAAGCGATCCGCTCCAATGTGTGGGCTGCTTCACAGCGCCGGACGGTATTCGCAACACTGTAGGAACCGGGCGTGTAGTGGGTTTGCGTACAGCTATCTAAAATGCGACACGGGAAGGGCGCCGCCCCGTGCACCGCATTCGTGAGATCTAACCGATGACTCCCATCAATCGACTTCTCGACATCATGGTTGCGCTCAGAGATCCGGGGCATGGTTGCCCATGGGATCGCAAGCAGGACTTCAAGAGCATCGCGCCTTACACCATCGAGGAGGCCTACGAGGTAGCCGATGCCATCGCCACAGGCGACATGGAGGATTTGCGCGATGAGCTCGGCGATCTTCTCTTCCAGGTGGTCTTTCATGCGCAAATGGCCAGCGAGCAGGGCGCCTTTGATTTCGACGGTGTCGCAACTGCTATCAACGATAAGCTCGAGCGGCGCCATCCACACGTGTTCGGAGATGAACAAGCAGGCTCCGCCGAAGAGCAAGCACGGGCTTGGGAGGCCCACAAAAATGCCGAACGCGTGGCCAAGGGAGGCAGCCAGGACTCGAGCGTACTCGATTCGGTGCGCGGCGGGCGCCCGGCTCTACAACGGGCGGCGCAGCTGCAACGCGCCGCTTCTTCACAGGGTTTTGATTGGCACGATGCTCTCAGTGTGCTGCCAAAATTACGTGAAGAGCTTGCCGAGTTGGAGGCCGCTCTTTCGGCGTCCGACGGGCAGGAACAGGCGGTGGAGGAACTCGGCGATCTACTTTTCACTTGCGTCAATTTCGCGCGCCATCTGGACGTCGACGCCGACACCGTTTTGCGTGAAGCCAATACGAAGTTCGAAACGCGCTTCCGGCGTATGGAGCGGGCCATTTTGCAGCAAGGTATGCGTCTCGAGGATCTGAGCCTGGCGGAAATGGACGCCCTGTGGGAGTCCGGCAAGCGAGCAGGCACCGAATAAGCAACGCTGCTAACTGCCTGCGGATTCGGGAAAGGCGATTTGCATGCTGACACCGTCACCGCCGGGCAGGTTGAATGCCCGCGCCCGGGCCCCATGGGCCTCCGCAATCAATCGCACGATATACAGCCCGAGTCCCAGATGCGGATCCTCGGGACTCTTATCGGCACGAATCGATACCATGGACTGGAAAAGCTTGTCGGCCATCTCGCCGGGTAACAGCGGTCCGAGATTGCGTACCTCCAGTACGATGACTTCGCCCCGCCGTTCGATGGCGATCTCTATCGGCGTATCCGGTGTGGCGAAATCCAGCGCGTTGCCCGCCAGCTTGTCGAGCATCTGAACCACCAGATCGGGCATGCCGTGGATCGAACAGGGCCGGTCGGGTGCCTCGTAGTGAAACTCCCGGTGCGGCCACGCCAATCGGTACGCCTCCACCGAAGCGCCGATAACCTCACGCAGATCGAAGCGCTCCGGCTCGGATTCCTGCAGCGCTTGCTCCAGGCGCGTCGCTTCGCTCATGCGCGAGATGATGACGTCCAGGCGGCGCAGTCCGTCGCGAGCCCGGGAAAGGTAGATCCCCTGGTCGTCGGCGGACTGGTCCAACTCCATGGCATCAAGGGACGAGCGCACCACGGTGATGGGGGTACGCAACTCATGGGAAAGGCGGCGCGCGAGCTGCTCCAGATAGTGGTTGTATTCACGCAGGCGCTCCATCATGGCTGAGAAGTCCCGCGCCAGATCGCCAATCTCGTCTCCGGCCCGGGATGCGCTCAGCTTGCCGACCACCCGGCCGTGGGTATCGATGGCCTCGGCGGCCTCGTTGCGCAAGCGGCGCAGGCGCACGCTGATCCGGGTGGCGAACAGCAGCAGCACAAGCGCGCCGAAGAAACACACGATCAGGGTCTTATTGAACAGATTGGCGAGCGCCTCCCGGCGCACCGTTTGAATTCCCAAAGTGGTTTCTTCGACCACCACCGCGCCGACGATGCCCGTGTCCTTCCACACCGGGTGGGCCGCCGATACCACGTAGGTACCCGGGTGTCGGGTGGTGCGCCAGCGGCTTGTGGCGCGTCCGCCGAGAGCGGCACGCACTTCGGGTCCCGTGAAGCGCGCGACGATGGGTTGTTCCTCGAACATTTCCGCCGGTGGCGGCGGAAGCACCAGGGCAAATAACGGGTTCACCGGGACAGGCTCGGTTTCCCGGTCCAGACTGCCACCCCGGGCCAGTACCCGCCTATCGGCGTCCACTACCCAGATACGCCGTCCGGGGGTGCGGCCGAGGCTCTTGATCAGAGCCTCGATACTCTCCGATGGCAGTACCAGAGGACCGGGCTGGAGCACCGGACCCGCGCCCGAGGTGGACATGCGCCGTGGCGCGCCAGTCCCGGAAGGCTGGTCCGTATCGCCTACTTCGATGCCCATACGGGCACCGAGCAGGGCGAGGGGAATGCGTGCCTCCACCAGGTAGCCATCCCTGGTTTCACGCCACTCAGCCCGAATACGGCTCTCCTGGCGCAATCGGGGACCCGCCTCACCGTCGCCGGGGCCAGCGAGCGCGTACGCCGTGATCCACCCCGGGGATACGCTGTGGAAGAAGTACGCGCGGCGCTCCCCGTCGGCAGTCACGGTGACCACCTTGACGTAGTCAGCCCGCGGGCGCGCCTGCACGGGCAGGCCGCGGTAGACGATGCGTGCGTCCCTTACCGTCACCAGCAGGTACAGATAGGGGCCGTGCTTGCCGGCCACGTAGCGGGCCGCGGGGCCCTCGGGGCCGCTGTCGGCTCCTCCCAGGGGCTCGAGCTGGCCCAGGTGGGCGCCCCAGTCCTCCAGATAACCGTCAATCTGCATGTTCCGGGGCAGCGGGTGAGCGTAGATTTCGCCTTTCCGGGTGCTGTCCGGCGGAGATTCGTCGAGCAGGCCGGCGCGATCGTGAAGCGCGCCGGCGAGGGCCTGGGCGGCCCCCAGCAGCGATTGTTCGAGGCTGTCGCGCAGATGGTTCTCCATCTCGCGCACGAACTGGTAGCCCACGTAGGGAATGGTCAGCAGCAGCACTGCAACCAGGAGCACCTTGGTGCGGATGCTGATTTTCAGGCCAGGCACTGCATAGCTGCTCGAGAACTACTCAGGGTGACTCAGGGGGACCCAGGGCTACGGCTGGGCGCAGGTCCAACGGTAGCCCATGGCATAAACCGTGTCGATGCAGTCGAAGTCGGCGTCAATGGCCTGAAATTTCTTGCGCACCCGCTTGATGTGGGAGGTGATTGTGCTGTCGTCCACCACCACGTTGGCCTCCTGCATGAGTTGGTCCCTGGTCTTCACATGGCCGGGGAAGCGCGCCAGCGCGTGCAGAATCCAGTACTCGGTGACTGTGAGCTGCAGGGCCGTATCGCGCCAGGTGGCGGACATGCGGTCGAGATCCAGCTCCAGGTTGCCGCGCTCGAGGATCTGAACAGCGTCCCTGGGCCATTTGAGGGCGTCCACGCGCCGCAACAGGGCCGCCACCCGTGCCAGCAGGTGCGGCAGGCTGACGGTCTTGCTGAGATAGTCGTCGGCCCCCAGGCGCAGACCCGAGATGGTGTCCAGATCGTTGTCCCTGGCGGTGAGGAAGATGATCGGCAGGCTGGTGGATATGCCGCGCAACTGCCGGCACAGGTCGAAACCGCCCTCGACCTCGTCACCCAGACCCACATCGACGATGGCCAGGTCCGGCAGGCGCTCTTCGAAGGCCTCCAGTGCCCTTGGCCGGTCCTGGTAGGTCAGGACATCGTAGCCCTGGCGGCGGAAAGCCACGGCGTAGTTCTCGCGAATGGCTTCTTCGTCCTCGACGATGGCAATTTTTCTACCCATGTCACTCTCTCTTACACCTCGCTGGCCGCTTCCCTCAAGGAAATCGAAAAACGGACGTACTAATATTAATTGCTTCTTCGACAAATTTACTGCAATCCAGAGGCCCTGAAAGCTCGATGATCCGATTTCCATGATTTCGCCACAATTGCACCCCGGTTCCTCCACCTCCTGCCCGCCCGGGCCCGCCGATGGGCGGTTCAATGCCACTATGGAGCACACACAACTACCGCCGGACGATCCCCGCCTGGTAGTGGTCACTGGAGCTGAGATGGAATCGCGAATAAACACCGATGCCGTCGTCACCGGACTCTGGCACTGCCTGTTGGGCAGCCTGGCCGCTGGATTGGGGGTGTCGACCGTACTCGGAGCGCTGGTTCTGGTCTTGGCCAGATAGGCTGACCACCCCAGTTCTCGGCCCGGCCTGCGGCCCGTCCGCGGCTGTACCCATTATCTCCCCCACGGCATGATGCCGATATGAACGTTGGCGACATCAGGGCCGCCCATGCCGCGAATGCGGATTGGCGAGCGGCCGCGGCTACATGTCTCGAGGCCCTTGGCCTGGAAGGTGGCGGAGCCAACCTGGGTTTCGCATATGCCAGTGACCATTTTGCGCCGCACTTCCCCGACATCGCGGCATTTCTGCGCGACAACACCGGCATCGAGCATTGGGTCGGCAGCGTCGGGCTGGGAGTCTGCGCGACGGGTGTCGAATATTTCGACGAGCCGGCCCTGTGCCTGTTGACGGGGCGCTTTCCCAGGGAGGCGTTTCGTGTGTTTCCCCCCATCGTTGGCGATTTACAATCCTTCGAAGCCAGCCATGGTGCCTGGTGCGAGCAGTCTCAGGCGCGCTTCGCCATGGTCCATGCAGATCCCCACACCGCCGGAGTCGATGTGCTGGTGGACGCGCTTTGCGAGCGCATGCACGGGGGCTTCGTGGTCGGCGGGCTGACCAGTTCCCGGGGAGCGCAGGCGCAGCTTGCCGACGTCGTCACCAGCGGCGGGGTGTCGGGAGTGCTTTTCGGTCCCCAGGTGAGCGTTGCCACGCGCCTTACCCAGGGGTGCTCCCCTCTGGGGCCCCGTCACGAAATTACCCGCTGCCGCGGCAATATACTGATGCAGCTCGACGGCCAACCCGCCCTGGACGTGTTCAACCAGGACATCGGCCGGGTGCTTGCAGGCGATCCCAGTCGGCTCGGCGCCACGGTGTTCGCCGGACTGGCGGTGAAGGGCTCCGATACCGGTGACTACCTGGTGCGCAACCTGGCGGGCATGGATGAGGACCAGCGGGCGCTGGCCATCGCCGAATTGGTGGAAGAGGGCGATCAGGTGATGTTCTGCCGCAGGGATGCCGTCGCCGCCGAGCAAGACATGCGCCGCATGCTGAAGGAACTGGCTGGCGCCCTGGAAGGCCCGCCGCTTGGCGGTATCTACTACACCTGCCTGGCAAGAGGGCCGAATCTGCTCGGCGCCGATTCCCGAGAACTCAAGATCATCGAAGAGGTGCTCGGCAGCTTTCCGCTGGTGGGTTTTTTCGGCAACGGGGAGATTTCCCACAATCGCCTTTACGGCTATACGGGTGTGCTCACTTTGTTCGTCTGATGCCGGTCGGGTCGACCCGGGTCACTGGTCGTCAGAGGTTTTGTCGGCTTCGATGCGCGCGTAGGCCGAGTGGTTGTGGATCGATTCGAAGTTTTCCGACTCGACCACGTAGCCGAGAATGCGGTCATCCTCGTTCAGCCGCTGCGCCACGTCGCGCACCATGTCCTCGACAAACTTCGGATTGTCGTAGGCGCGCTCCGTTACGTACTTTTCGTCCGGTCGTTTGAGCAGACCATAAAGCTCGCAGGAGGCCTCGGATTCCACCACGTCGATGAGTTCCTCGATCCAGACGAAGGCCTCGGTCTTCGCTTCCACGGTCACGTGGGAGCGCTGGTTGTGGGCACCGTAGTCCGAAATCGCTTTGGAGCAGGGACACAAACTGGTCACGGGGACCACGACTTTGACCTGCATGACGGTGCTGTCTTCCTTCATGGTGCCGGTCAGTGTGACCTGGTAATCCATGAGGCTCTGCACGCCGCTGACCGGTGCCGCCTTGTTGACGAAGTAAGGAAAGCTCATCTGGATGTAGCCGGACTTCGCTTCCAAAAGCTCCGTCATTTCCTTGAGCATGATGCGGAAGGATTCCACGGTGATCTCGTACTCGTGGTCGTTGAGAATTTCCACGAATCGCGACATGTGCGTGCCTTTGAAATCATGGGGAAGGGTCACGAACATGTCCAGGGTGGCAATGGTGTGCTGTTCTCCACCGGAACGATCGCGCACCCGCACGGGATGACGAATGCCCTTGATGCCCACCTTGTCGATGGGAATACGGCGGGTGTCGGCCCTCGCTTGAACGTCCTCGATGGAGCGCGCGTCACCCATATCGGCTACCTCGGCTATGGCCCCGGTGGGTCGATTCATGGACACATCATCCTCGCGTCATCCGGTGAGCGGCATTGCACGGGGGGGAAAGAGGTTCCCCGCGTTGCCGCGTAGTCGCCCATCTTACCCACTATCGACGCCGGCGTGCCAGATGCGCGGCGGGGCCATGCTTCGACGCCGGCAGTCAGTGGGGGCGGTTGACGATGAATGCCGACAATCCGCGCAAGCCATCGGCCCGAGCATCGAAATCGACCAGCTCCGAGACGGCCCGTTCGTGCAATTCCTCGGCTTTCTGCTTGGCAGCCGTAAGCCCCAGCAGGGACGGATAGGTG
This sequence comes from Gammaproteobacteria bacterium, assembly GCA_009937425.1. GTDB lineage: Bacteria > Pseudomonadota > Gammaproteobacteria > HK1 > HK1 > JAABYT01. Next base: position 15,614 of record JAACFO010000049.1, on the reverse strand, counting down.
GGCTTGTTGAGCGCGATATCCGCGCCCTGGGCCTTGCCCAGGGTTTCTGTATCGGCCTCCACGTCGAGGATGTCGTCGCGTACCTGGAAGGCCAGGCCGATGCAGGCGGCATAGGCATCGAGCTGCTCGAGCTGCTCGCTGCTGACGTCATCGCCGCACAGGGCGCCCAAGCGCACGCTGGCGCGGATCAGAGCACCGGTTTTGTGCCTGTGCATGTACTCCAGCTCAGCGAGGCTGAGGTCCCTGCCGACGGCAGCCAGATCGATGGCCTGGCCGCCGGCCATGCCGAGAGAACCACTGGCGTGGGCGAGTGTCGCCACCATTGCCAGGCTGCGCGGTGCATGGGCCGTGCCCTGCGCCAGGGTGTAAAAGGCAAAGCTTTGTAAGGCATCCCCGGCCAGCAGGGCGTTTGCCTCGCCGAAGGCGCGGTGACAGGTGGGTTTGCCGCGGCGCAGGTCGTCGTCGTCCATGGCAGGCAGATCATCGTGCACCAACGAATAAGCGTGGATGAGTTCCACCGCGCAGGCCGGCGCATCCAGCAGCGCCGTATCGGCCCCGACGGTTTCGCCGGTTGCATATACAAGCGTGGCGCGCACCCGCTTACCGCCATTCAGCACAGCGTATCGCATCGCTTCGTGGAGTTGCTCCGGGGCTGCATCGGCGCTGGGAAGACACGTCTCGAGGGCGTGATTGGCGCGCGTGCGATAACTGCTCAGATCAATGCTGCTGTCGGCCTGCATTTTGAATCCGTATGTCGGGCTGCCACGATGATCGCCGTGGAGTTGATTGCATTATGCGTCGAATGCGCGTGAACTGAAGAGGCGCCGGACCCCCGGGCGCAGCCTAATCGTCATCGGGTTGAAAGCTTCGGGTCTCGCTGGTGCCGTCCTTCTCGCTGAGGATCTGGATGCGCTGCTCGGCGGCATCCAGGGATTTTTGACAAGCGCGACTGAGCTCGATTCCCCGCTCGTAGGTCTTGAGGGATTCCTCGAGGCTCAGCTCTCCCTCTTCCATACGCTCCACCAAGCCCTCGAGCTCTTCAAGGGCGCCCTCGAAATCGACGCCTTGCTTCTTGCGTGCCACCGTTTGCCCCCTTTCAGACGGCGCTAAGCTACCCCAGCGCCAGGGGGCGGTCAATTGACGCTTTGTGGCCTCCCGTTGACGGGCTCGGTTGACACTTAACGGCCGGAGGATATACATTCCTGGATAGTTTTAGACTGAGTCTAAGTAGGCCCCGGGCGGTGCTTCAGCCATCGCGCCGCCCCGGCATCACCCTCACACCATTCAGGGAGTCACGCGATGGATCTCAAAGGCAGTAAAACGGAACAGAATCTAAAGGACGCATTCGCCGGTGAGTCGCAGGCTAACCGCCGCTATTTGTACTTCGCCAGCAAGGCCGATGTAGAAGGCTACAATGACGTTTCCGCCGTCTTCCGCTCCACCGCGGAAGGTGAGACCGGTCACGCCCACGGACATCTGGAGTATCTCGAGGCAGTAGGCGACCCGGCCACCGGGCTGCCCATTGGTGCTACCGGTGACAATTTGAAAGCGGCTATCGCCGGGGAAACCCACGAGTACACGGATATGTATCCGGGTATGGCCAAGTCCGCCCGCGACGAAGGCTTCGACGAAATCGCCGATTGGTTCGAGACCCTCGCCAAAGCCGAGCGTTCCCACGCCAACCGTTTCCAGAAAGCTCTGGACGGCCTCGACGGCTGATGCATTCGGTACACAAGGCGGCACGCCGCGCCTTGTGTTACCCCGATGGCCGAAATGAACAAGCCGCCGCCCCGGGAGGGCAGCCTCGACGCGCCCGGACGCCATCCCCTGGACTGGCGCAAGCCGGAGTTTTACGACGAGCAGGCGTTATTGACCGAACTCGAGCGGGTATTCGATATCTGTCACGGGTGCCGGCGTTGCTTCAATCTGTGCCACGCCTTTCCCACGCTGTTCGATCTCATCGACGAGTCCCAGTCCATGGAGCTCGACGGGGTTGCAAAGACCGACTATTGGAAAGTCGTGGAACACTGTTACCTCTGCGACATGTGCTTCATGACCAAATGCCCCTACGTTCCTCCCCACGAATGGAACGTGGATTTCCCGCATCTCATGTTGCGGGCCAAGGCAGTGGCCAATCGCAAGGGGAAAGTGCGCGCCAGGGATCGCATCCTCAGCGCGACGGACACCGTCGGTGCGCTCGCCAGTATTCCTCTGGCCGCCCCGGTGGTGAACACCGCCAACAAACTGCGTCCGGCCCGCGTGCTGCTGGAGAAAACCCTCGGCGTTCATCGCGACGCCCGCGTGCCTGAGTATCACAGTGATACCCTCGGCAAGCGCCTGCATGGACATCAAAGCAAAGCATCCGGCGGCGAGGCGACCGAATCCACCCGTGGCAGGGTAGCGTTGTTCGGTACCTGTTACGGTAACTACAACGAACCGTCGCTGGGGCAGGATCTGGTGTCGGTGTTCGAGCACAACGGTATTCCCGTGGTGCTTTGTGACGCCGCAAATTGTTGCGGCATGCCCAAGCTGGAGTTGGGGGATCTGGAAGCCGTCGATCGCGCCAGACAGCACAACGTGCCGCATCTGATCAATTTAATCGACCTGGGTTTTGATATCGTCGCCCCGATCCCTTCCTGTGTACTCATGTTCAAGCAAGAGCTACCGCTGATGTTCCCCGACGACACGGACGTCGCCAGGGTGCGCGACGCAATATTCGATCCTTTCGAGTATCTGATGCTGCGACACCGGAGCGGCAAGCTGCGCACGGATTTTGCGACACCGCTGGGAAAGGTTGCTTACCATGTGGCCTGCCACCAGCGGGTGCAAAATATCGGTTTGAAAACTAAGGAAGTACTGCAACTGGTTCCAGACACCCAGGTGATCGCCATCGAGCGTTGTTCGGGTCACGATGGTACCTACGCGGTCAAGACGGAGTTCTACCCTACGGCCATGAAGCTGGTGCGCCCGGTAGCGAAGCGCGTCGCCGAATCCGAGGCCGATCACTACACCAGCGACTGCGCCATGGCGGCGCGCCATATCGAGCATTCTCTCGCGGACGGCTCCAAGGCTGTACAGCCACTCGCCTTGCTGCGCAAGGCCTACGGAATCTAAACGGCCGTGCAACCGCTGACCCGCGACGATCTGTATTCCCTGGAAGACTACGCGCAACTGCGCCCTGACTATCGCAGCGCAGTTCTCGAGCACAAGAAGAACCGGAAACTCGCTGTGGGCGCTCACGCCACGCTGGCCTTCGAGGATCGGCGCACGATTCAGTACCAGATACAGGAAATGCTGCGCATCGAACGTATTTTCGAAGCGTCGGGGATCGAGGAAGAACTGAGCGCTTACAATCCGCTGATTCCGGACGGCAGTAACCTCAAAGCCACCTTCATGCTCGAATACACCGACGTGGAAGAGCGCCGTGAGGCTCTGCAGTCGTTGCACGGCATCGAGGACCGCGTGTGGCTTCGTGCCGGCGCTGGAGAACGCATCTGGGCCGTGGCGGATGAAGACATGGAGCGCGCCACGGAGGAAAAAACCTCGGCGGTGCATTTTCTACGATTCGAACTCGACGACGCATCGCGTGCCGCGATCAAATCCGGTGCGCCGGTTGCGGTTGGCATCGATCACGATCACTACCGTTATGAGGTGGATCCCCTCGAGGAACGCCTGCGCGTCGCTTTGGCAGCAGACTTGGATTAATATTCAACATTAAAAAACTGCGGTAACTACTTGATTGATAGGAAATTCACTGACTTCTTAAAGCGACGCATTCAGTCAGTTCGAAGACCGGTTTTAAGCGCCAAAAGTAGTCACCTGGGTCGCAATGCAGGTTACACTTGGGCGCCAATGGATGCCCCGCGACGCTCCCTGTTCACGTCATCAATCGCGCCACGACTGTGGTTGCCGGTGATTCTCGCCCTGTTGCTGATGCCCGCAACGGCGATGGCGAGAGACGATGCGGATAACCCGAACAGACCCGACGATCTGACACCCGCCGAGATCGCTGAGCCCGAGGAACCCGAAGCGCCCTGGGTGGATACCGCGATCCCTTTGCCGACTTTTCCCCGGGCACAGGATCTGCTTCCCATCCGCGGCGATGCGGGAGATCCCGACTACAACTACTACATCGACGTCAATTCTGTTTCGTTTACCAGCTCAGAGGTGCTGCGTTATACCGTCGTCATTCAATCTCCGCGGGGCGCCAGTAACATCATCTATGAGGGTATCCGTTGCGCCACCAGAGAGATCAAGACCCTCGCCTACGGCACCAAGGGCGGTCGCTTCGCGCGGATGCCCGAGCCCAAGTGGGAGTTCATCTACTTCCAGGGAGCCCTGGGATACCGCATGACGCTGGTGGAGCGCTACATCTGCGATGAGAACGGTTGGGCGATGGACCGTGATACCGTGCTCGAGCGCTTGGTCATGCACGACCCGCGTCGTCCCCGCGTTGTCCCCAAGGAAGCAGCCTCCAGTGATTAGCCCGGATACCAGGTGGCAATGAGTCAGGGCTACGACGCTTCCGACATCCAAGTATTGACGGGTCTGGAGCCGGTGCGTAAGCGCCCCGGCATGTACACGGATACGGCGCGCCCCAATCACCTCGCCCTCGAGGTCATCGATAACGGCGTCGACGAGGCGGTGGCCGGATTTGCCACCAGGATCGATGTCACCTTGCACAAGGACGGCTCCTTGACCGTCGTCGATGATGGCCGGGGTATGCCGGTGGATGTACATCCAGAGGAGAAAATTACGGGTGTCGAGCTCATTCTTACCCGTCTGCATGCTGGCGGTAAATTCTCGGACAAGAACTACCGCTTTGCCGGCGGTCTGCACGGCGTCGGCGTGTCGGTGGTCAACGCGCTGTCGAAGAACCTGGAAATCTGGATTAAGCGCGGCGGCCAGGAATACAACATGGCCTTCGCCGGCGGCGAGAAGAAGAGCGAGCTCGAGGTCGTAGGCGAAGTCGGTAAGCGCAATACCGGGACCACCATTCGCTTCTGGCCGGACCCGCGCTATTTCGACTCGGCGAAGATTTCCGTGCCGCGTCTCAAGCACGCATTGCGCGCCAAGGCGGTGCTGTGCTCCGGCCTCAAAGTCCGCTTCGAGGACGAGGCCAGCGGCGAGCGTGAGGAATGGTTCTACGAAGACGGCCTCGCAAACTACCTGATGGAGGCTCTGGAGGATTTGCCGAGCATACCGGAGGAGCCCTTTCTCGGCAGCTTCGAGGGCAACACCGAGGCTGCCGACTGGGCCGCCGTGTGGCTCCCGGAGGGCGGCGAAGCTCCCCAGGAGAGCTACGTCAACCTGATCCCCACGACCCAGGGTGGTACGCATGTCAATGGATTCCGCGCCGGACTCCTGGAGGCGCTGCGCGAGTACTGCGAGTTTCGCAACCTCCTGCCCCGGGGTGTAAAGCTCACCCCCGATGATGTCTGGGAGCGACTGGGTTTCGTGTTGTCGGTGAAAGTCAGCGATCCCCAGTTCACCGGCCAGACAAAGGACCGGCTGTCCTCCCGGGAATGCGCCGCCTTCGTCTCCGGTGTTACCAAAGACGCATTCAGCTTATGGCTCAATCAACACCCGGAATCCGGGGATCGGATCGCGGAGCTTGCCATCAGCAGTGCCCAGCTGCGTTTGCGCAACAGCAAAAAGGTGGTGCGCAAGAAGGTCACCAGCGGCCCGGCGCTTCCCGGAAAGCTTTCCGATTGCACCTCCCAGGACGGCTCGCGCACCGAGCTGTTTCTGGTCGAGGGTGACTCCGCCGGGGGTTCCGCCAAGCAGGCCCGCGACCGGGAGTTTCAAGCGGTCATGCCTCTTCGCGGTAAGATCCTCAATACCTGGGAGGTGGATCCTTCAGAGGTGCTGGGCTCCCAGGAGGTGCACGATATTTCCGTGGCCATCGGTGTCGATCCTGGCAGCAGCGACCTGGAGGGGCTTCGTTACGGGAAAATCTGCATTCTGGCGGACGCGGATTCCGACGGTGCCCACATCGGCGCGCTGCTGTGCGCGCTGTTCATGCGCCACTTCGCACCGCTGGTGGAATCCGGCCACGTCTACGTGGCGATGCCGCCGCTCTACCGCATCGACGTCGGTAAGGAAGTCTTTTACGCCCTGGACGATGCCGAGAAAAAGGGCACGCTGGACCGCATCGCCGCCGAAAAGCGTAAAGGCAAGGTGAGCGTGCAGCGCTTCAAGGGCCTCGGCGAGATGAATCCGCTACAGCTTCGAGAAACGACTATCGCGCCGGTCACCCGCCGCCTGGTGCAGTTGACGATTAAATCCGGCGACGGCACCCACAAAACCATGGACATGCTGCTCGCCAAGAAACGCGCCTCGGACCGCAAGGCCTGGCTGGAGAAGAAGGGCGATCTCGCGGAGGTTTGAGTAATTCGTCATGACTGAGCAATTCCAGGAACCCACCGAAAGCATCGCGCTGAAGGATTTTACCGAGAAGGCGTACTTGGATTATTCCATGTACGTCATCCTCGATCGCGCCTTACCCCACATCGGTGACGGCCTGAAACCGGTGCAACGGCGCATCGTCTACGCCATGTCGGAACTCGGCCTCAACGCCGGAGCGAAGTACAAGAAGTCGGCGCGCACGGTGGGCGATGTGCTCGGAAAGTTTCATCCCCACGGAGAGAGCGCATGCTACGAGGCCATGGTGCTGATGGCGCAGCCGTTCTCCTTCCGTTATCCGCTCATAGATGGGCAGGGAAATTGGGGCTCGGTGGACGATCCAAAGTCATTCGCCGCCATGCGCTACACGGAATCGCGGTTGACGAACTTCGCCGCGGTGCTGCTGGCCGAGCTCGGCGAGGGCACGGTGGACTGGGTGGCGAACTTCGACGGCTCCCTGGACGAGCCCGCCATGTTACCGGCGCGTCTACCCCACGTGCTGCTCAACGGCGCTGCCGGTATCGCAGTGGGTATGGCCACCGATGTGCCTCCCCACAATCTGCGCGAGGTGGCTGCCGCCTGCGTGCGCTTGCTGGAGGATTCCAAAGCGACACTCGCGGATCTTTGCAAACACATTAAAGGTCCGGATTTTCCCACGGAGGCTGAAATCATTACGCCGCCGCAGGACATAAAGGCCATGTACGCGAGCGGCAACGGCTCGCTGCGCATGCGCGCCCGTTACGAGCGCGAGGACGGCAACATCATCATCACAGCGCTTCCCTACCAGGTCAGCGCCGGGCGGGTGTTGGAACAAATTGCCGCGCAAATGCTGGCAAAAAAACTGCCCCTGGTGGAGGACTTGCGCGACGAGTCCGATCACGAAAGCCCCACCCGGCTGGTCATCGTGCCGCGTTCCAATCGCGTCGACGCGGACCAGGTGATGTCGCACCTGTTCTCTACCACGGACCTGGAACGCAGTTACCGGGTCAATATGAACGTCATCGGCATCAACGGGCGTCCGCAGCTGAAAAACTTGCGGGAGCTGCTTGCCGAGTGGCTGGTATTTCGTCTCGCGACCGTGCGCAGACGCCTCGAGCACCGCCTGGAGAAGGTCGAATCCCGGCTGCATGTGCTGAAGGGCTATCTGGTGGCGTTCCTCAATATCGACGAAGTAATTGCCATCATTCGCAGCGAGGACAAGCCCAAACCCGTCCTCATGAAGCGCTTCAAGTTAAGCGATATTCAGGCCGATGCGATCCTTGATTTGAAGCTGCGGCATTTGGCGAAGCTGGAAGAGATGCGAATCCGTGGGGAGCAGGAAGAGTTGAGCGCGGAACGGCAGACACTGCAGAAGATATTGAAGGACAAGCGGCGTCTAAAGCGGCTCGTGCGTGACGAAATTATCGCCGATGCGGAGAAATACGGCGATGAGCGCCGCTCCCCCATCGTCGAGCGCGAGGCCGCCCAGGCCATCGATCAGACCGCCCTGATTCCTTCGGAGTCGATTACCGTGGTGCTTTCCGAGCGCGGTTGGGTGCGGGCAGCCAAGGGCCACGACATCGATCCCCTGACCCTGACTTACAAGTCCGGCGATGCCTTCAAGGCATTCGATCGTGGTCGCAGCAATCAAGCGGCGGTGTTTATAGATTCCACCGGCCGCGCCTATACATTGGCGGCGCACACGCTGCCTTCGGCCCGGGGACAGGGTGAGCCGCTGTCGGGCCGCGTCAAGCCGCCAACCGGCGCAACCTTTGCCGGCGTCATGATCGGTGATGCCGATGATCGCTACCTGCTGGCCTCGGATGCAGGTTATGGCTTCGTCGCCCGGTTGGGGGATCTGCAGTCGAAGAACAAGGCCGGCAAGGCGGTTCTCACGCGACCGGGCGATGCCGCGGTACTCATACCACAAGCCGTGCGCGACAATGAAGACGGTTGGGTGGCGGCAGTGACTTCGTCGGGCTATCTGTTGGTCACCGAGATCGAAGAGTTGCCGCTGCTCGGTCGCGGCAAGGGTCTCAAGATCATCCAGATTCCACCGGCGCGCGTGAAGGCGCGGGAGGAATTCGTTGTCGCTATCGCCGTGCTGCCTGATGGCGGACAATTGACCGTACACGCCGGCAAGCGGCACGTGACCCTGAAGCCCGCGGATCTGGAGCACTACCAGGTCGGCCGGGGCCGTCGGGGCAGAAAGCTGCCCAGAGGGCTGCAGCGGGTAGAGGCGCTGGTGGCGAGCGACTGACAAAAAAAAGCCGAGACCTCTGGTCTCGGCCAAGGAACGGACTAGGGAGGAGGAGGGGGGTAAATCCGTTCAGGTGGTATATCGGCGGCTGCGGCGAGGAACTTTAGCCAGATGCAGGCCCTTTCTAACCTGACAGATGATGAATATCTTATAACCCACTGATATATCGAATAACCCATGGCCAGTTACAGCACAAACGAATTCAAAAGCGGCCTCAAGATCATGATCGACAACGACCCCTGCGCGATCATCGAGAACGAGTTCGTGAAGCCGGGCAAGGGCCAGGCATTCAACCGCGTCAAGTTCCGGAACTTGAAGACCGGGCGGGTCATCGAGCGGACCTTCAAATCCGGAGAATCCGTTGAGGCCGCGGACGTGGTGGAGGCGTCGCTTCAGTACCTCTACAACGACGGCGCGGAATGGCACTTCATGGACGAGGAGAGCTACGAACAATTTACGGCAGGCAAAGAAACCGTCGCTGATGCGGCAAACTGGCTGAAAGAGCAAGATACCTGCACCGTGACCCTGTGGAACGGTTCACCGATTCTCGTCGTGCCGCCGAACTTCGTTAACCTCACGGTCAGCAATACCGATCCGGGGCTGCGCGGGGACACCGCCAGCGGCGCGACCAAACCGGCGGTCGTGGAAACCGGCGCCACCATCAAAGTGCCGCTGTTTGTCGAGGAAGGCGAGCTCATCAAGATCGATACGCGCACCGGCGACTACGTGTCACGCGTAAAGGAGTGAGCGGCGGCGCGAACAAGCATTGCGCCAACGACTGGCCGCCGACCGCCAGCCTCGCTGCCTTGCGTCTGCGCGCACGCTTACTCGCAGGGATCAGGGAGTTCTTCGCCGAGCGTGGTGTGCTCGAGGTCGAGACACCGGCGGTTGCCCGCGCCGGCGCCAGCGACGTGCACATCGCAAGCCTCGCCACAACCTGCGGCGCTGACGCCGATCACGGGCATTTTTATCTTCAATCATCCCCGGAGTTCGCCATGAAGCGCCTTCTGGCCGCCGGCAGCGGGCCCATATACCAGGTGTGTCGCGCCTTTCGCGACGGGGAAAACGGCCGCCTGCACAACTTGGAGTTCACGCTGCTGGAATGGTACCGGCCGGGCTTCGATCATCACGATCTCATGGGTGAGCTGGATGCATTGGTGAACCAGGTGCTGGGGAGCACGGCACCGGCCCGCCGGCTGACCTACCGTCAGTCCTTCGTCGAACAAAGCGGGCTCGATCCCTTCGACGCAAGCATGGAAGTGCTGCTCGAGCGATGCGAGGCTTGCGGCTTGAAGCTGACCGGAGACAGATCCGTGGAGCGAGATCTGCTGCTGGACTTTCTCTTCAGCCATGGCGTGCAGCCGGCCCTGGGTGAGGGGCTAGTTTATGTTTACGACTATCCGGCAAGCCAGGCGGCGCTGGCACGGGTGCGTGCCGGGCAGCCGCCGGTAGCGGAGCGATTCGAGTTGTTTGTGAACGGCATCGAGATCGCGAACGGTTACCACGAACTTGCCGATGCAGATGAGCAGCGCAAACGCTTCGCCGCCGATGGACGCGCACGGCGAGCGCTGGGACTCGAGCAAATGCCGATGGACGAGCGGCTTCTCGCTGCCCTGGCGCATGGATTGCCCGACTGCGCCGGGGTCGCCGTGGGCCTGGACAGGCTGTTCATGATCGCCGCAGGCGAGAGCAGCATCGACGCGGTGATGGCGTTCCCCGCCGCGCGGGCCTGAAAGTGGTCGCGTTCGCACCCTGCACCTGGCCCGATTAGCTGGCGGCGCTGTCAGTATGTGGCGATAATTCGCCCCCTACATTGCCGGGCGAGCCAGAGACTGCGCAAGTCGACAAAATGGCAACTTCCGCCTGGCGTAATCGCGAACTATATTCGGCGGTCCTGGTCTACGACATTAGGCAGGGATAGCCGGACTCGGAAAAGGGGACGGCCCGAATGGCCGACGATGGTCCTGACCACGTGCTCGTGGAACGAGTGCAGCGGGGCGACAAGGCGGCTTTTGACCTGCTTGTTCTGAAGTATCAGCACAAGCTGATCAAGCTGATATCCCGTTATGTGCGGGATCATTCCGAGGTGCTCGATGTTGCTCAGGAGTCGTTCCTGAAGGCTTACCGGGCAATACCGAAGTTCCGCGGAGACAGTGCTTTTTATACATGGTTGTACCGCATCGCCATAAACACGGCCAAGAATCATCTGGTCTCGCAGTCGCGCCGACCGCCAAGTGGCGATCTGGACTCCGCGGATGCGGAGCAGATCGGCGGAGAGTCAGAACTCAAGGACTACGCAACACCGGAACGGCTTCTCATGCGCGCCGAGATCGAAGACACGATCATCGCTGCTATCGACGAGTTGCCACAGGACTTGAAGACTGCAATCACATTGAGAGAGCTGGAGGGACTCAGCTACGAGGATATCGCCGAGGTCATGGATTGCCCAATCGGGACGGTCAGATCACGCATTTTCAGGGCTCGGGAAGCAATTAACCGGCGACTCGAGCCACTCTTGGGATGACCGGTTTAAGCGATCTAGCGAACGTGACGGACAAATGAACGACAAACTGAAAGAAGAGATGTCGGCGCTGGTAGACGGTGAGCTGGAGTTGCGATCGACCCGGGAAACCATCGATGTGCTCCTGCAAAGCGACGAGTTGCGAGTACACTGGTCTCGTTGTCATGTTGTGCGCGACGTGCTGCGGCACAAAGTATATCCGGATGCCGGCGACCAACTGCGCGATCGGGTGCGTGCCCAGCTTGCCGACGAAGCATTGCACTTTCCTCCGCGCCGGTTGATGCCCCGAGGATGGCGCAACACACTCAAACCGGTTGCGGGCCTGGCACTCGCCGCATCCGTGGCGGTGGTCGCGATACTCGCCGTTCGCGGGCCGCAGCAGTTGCCCGGTCCACCGCAAACCGTACAGGCGCCGGCGACCCGCGTAGTGGCGAGTACTGCTTCCACGATCATCCCGGTGTCCACAACCGGCGAACACGCGAATCGGCCGGGCGCGTTGAAACGCCTGCAATGGAGCACCACCGAACCCGCGGTGGCCAACCGCCTGAACGCCTACCTTTTGAATCACAGCGAGCTTCTCGGCGGCCCCATGTCGGGCATGCACCCATACGCCAGAATCGTCGGTTATGACACTACCGGCCAACGCTGAGCGCGGCAGCGACCGGCCATGGGGACAGATTTGAGATCTGTCCCCCATCCCTCGCTGTGGCGCAATATGCAGGCCAGGATGTGCCTGGCAATCCTCGGTGGCTGGCTGTGCGCCATTTACACCCATGCCAGCATTGCCGGCGACACCTCCGATAATGCTCGACAAAGCCTCGATCGGATGGCGCGGGCCGCCCAAACGTTGAACTACGACGGGACGTTCGTGTATCGAAACGGCTCGACGATGCAGTCCATGCGCATCATCCACCGCTCTGGCGACGAGGGCGAACGCGAACGCCTGGTGGCCCTGAGCGGTGCCGCCAGGGAAGTGCTGCGGGATCGCGAACGCGTAACGTGTATTCTCCCGGACCGCCAATCCGTGGTGGTGGCGAAGAGTCGCCCACGGAACTTCCCGCACTCGAAGCTATTCGAATCCAACGCGGGATTTGCCCGCTTCTACACTTTGAGCGTTCACGGCGGCGAGCGCATCGCCGGGCGCCATACGAGCCTGGTGGCCGTCGATCCACACGACCGCTTTCGCTATGGCTACCGTATATGGATGGATCGGGACACGGGTTTGTTGCTCAGATCCGAGCTGATTAACGAGCGGGGCGAGATTGTCGAGCAGCTGGTGTACACCAATATCGATTTGCCCGCCAGGATCCCCGATGAGTTGCTCGAACCGGCAATTTCCGGCGCCGGATACACCTGGTACCGTGATGAGGAAGACGAGCCCGGTGCCGCCGCCACGACGAACGCCGAACCGAACTGGTATCCCGGCTGGCTGCCCGATGGTTTCGAGCTGCGTGAGCGTACGCACGATCTCGTGGATCACCTGGTGTTCTCCGATGGCCTTGCATCGGTGTCGGTGTTCATCGAGCGGCTCGACACGACCAGCAAGCCTCTGGATGGACTGGACAGCATGGGAGCCCTGAACGCCTACGGGAGCATGGTCGGCGAATTTCAGATCACCGTGGTTGGCGAGGTGCCGGCCGCCACCGTGGAACGCGTTGGCGCATCCATCACGAGGCGCTGAAATCCTGTAATGTGCAGCTCGAAGCGGCCGCCGGCCCCTGCGGGCCTGTTATAATGTTCCGATTACGGCTGGCGCACGACCCTCTCGCCAGAACCGCAGAAGTATCCTACAGCGGAGGTTTCATGAAGATCCTGATTAACACGCTGCGCGCCGCCGGCGCGGCGGTTGTGCTGCTCGGGCTGGCATTTGCCAGCACGGCGCAGACCCGGAATTTGCCGGATTTCACCGAGCTGGTGGCGAAGCACCGGACTTCTGTCGTCAATATCAGTACCACCCAGAAGCAGACGACAGGTAGCCGACCACAATTGCCCAAGGGATTCGAGATCCCGGACTTACCCAAGGACAGTCCCTTCAATGAGTTTTTTCGCCGCTTTTTCGGTGAAGAAGAGATGGAAGAGTTCGACTCTCAATCCCTCGGCTCCGGCTTCATCATTTCTTCCGACGGCTACATTATTTCCAATAATCACGTCATCAAGAATGCCGATGAGGTGATCGTGCGCCTGAGCGACCGGCGGGAATTCAACGCCAAAATCATCGGCGCCGACGAACGCAGCGACATCGCCTTGCTCAAAATCGATGCCGAAGATTTGCCCACCGCGCGCCTGGGGACCGATTACAACCTCAAAGTCGGCGAGTGGGTGCTCGCCATCGGCTCACCCTTCGGTTTCGATTACTCCGTTACGGCGGGGATTGTCAGCGCCAAGGGCCGGAGTCTGCCGCGGGAGAATTACGTGCCCTTTATTCAAACCGACGTGGCAATTAATCCCGGCAACTCCGGTGGGCCATTGTTCAACCTCGACGGCGAAGTCGTCGGCGTCAATTCACAGATATTCAGCCGTACCGGCGGCTTCATGGGGTTGTCCTTCGCCATTCCCATTGACGTCGCCATGGACGTGGCGGAGCAGCTTCAGGACAAGGGCCGGGTATCGCGGGGCTGGCTCGGGGTTCTCATCCAGGATGTCACCAGGGAGCTCGCGGAGTCGTTTGGAATGGGCAAGCCCGGGGGCGCGCTGATAGCCAAGGTGTTGCCTGACAGCCCGGCCGAGGGCGCCGGTTTTCAGGTTGGCGACGTGGTCTTGTCCTTCAACGAGCACGAGGTGAAGCGCTCCTCGGACCTGCCGCCCATCGTCGGGCGCACACGGGTCGGCAAGCGGGTGCCTGTGGAGGTTCTGCGAAACGGCGAGTCACGGACCTTGTACGTGGTTACCGCCGAGCTGCCCGAGCAAGAGGCGGTCACCCAGGCCGCAGTCAAAGTGCCCGACACCGCCGAGGACAATAAACTCGGTTTGGCGGTCACGGATTTGACCCCCGAACAGCGGGAGCAGATGGAATCGAAGGACCACGGCGTTATGGTCACCGAAGTGACGGACGGGCCGGCGCGCAGCGCGGGTATACAGAAGGGCGACGTGGTGCTGATGTTGAATGGCGTCAAAGTCGAAAGCAGCTCGGATTTCAAACGTCTTGCGTCGGAGCTACCGGCGGGGAAAGCCGTGTCTATTCTGGTGCAGCGCCAGGGCAATCCTATATTCCTGGCCTTGAAGACCGAGGAGTAGACGGCCGATCAGCGCGCGCGGCCCCCACGGACTGAGGCGCGAGGGCGCAGGACCCGCGCCTGCGCCCGCTGCTGACTGTGGCCCGTCAAATCACAAACCGCCCCGGCAAAGCCTGCAACCGCAGTCGATGGATCACATACGAAACTTCTCCATAATCGCCCACATCGATCACGGCAAATCCACGCTCGCCGACAGATTCATTCAGGAGTGTGGCGGTCTTGCTGATCGAGAGATGGCCGCACAGGTGCTCGACAGCATGGATCTGGAGCGCGAACGCGGCATCACTATCAAGGCCCAGAGCGTGAGTCTCGACTACAAGGCGCGCGACGGAAACGTCTATCAACTGAACTTCATCGACACCCCCGGACACGTGGACTTTGCCTACGAAGTGTCCCGCTCACTGGCGGCCTGCGAAGGCGCGCTATTGGTGGTGGATGCGGCCCAGGGTGTGGAAGCCCAAAGCGTTGCCAACTGCTATACGGCCCTGGACCAGGGACTCGAGGTTCTGCCGGTACTCAATAAGATCGATTTGCCCAGCGCCGAACCGGAGCGGGTCGTGCACGAAATCGAGGATATCATCGGCCTCGACGCCAGCGATGCACTGCGCGTCAGCGCCAAGACCGGGGAGGGGGTGGGGGATTTGCTGGAAACCCTGGTGGCCTCGATTCCGCCGCCCATAGGCGATCCCCAGGCGCCCCTTCAGGCACTGATCATCGATTCCTGGTTCGACAATTATCTTGGCGTGGTATCCCTCGTCCGCGTGGTATCGGGTCGACTCGAGCGCGGCGCCAAAATCAGAGTCATGTCTACCATGCGTACCCACCAGGTGGACAAACTGGGGATATTCACGCCGAAGGCGCGTGATCGGGCAGCACTCAATTCCGGCGAGGTCGGCTTTGTCGTCGCGGGCATAAAGGACATTGAAGGCGCCCCGGTGGGGGACACCCTGACCCTGGAGAAGCGGCCCGCCGGGCAAGCCTTACCGGGATTCAAAGAGGTGCGCCCGCAGGTCTATGCGGGCATGTTCCCCACCGATTCCAATGATTTTGAGGCCTTTCGCGATGCGTTGGCAAAGCTACGCCTGAACGATGCCTCGTTGCACTACGAGCCCGAGTCGTCCAGCGCCCTGGGCTTCGGCTTCCGTTGCGGATTTCTCGGTATGCTGCACATGGAAATCGTTCAGGAGCGGCTCGAGCGCGAATACGGCCTCGACCT
>JAACFO010000148.1 GCA_009937425.1 Gammaproteobacteria bacterium | reverse complement strand
CGCGCCAGGGTATCCTGTTTTCGCACCTGCTGTGCCAGTACTCGCCCGAGACGTTTGAGGAGTTCATCGCCCGCTACGTGACCACAAGTGTCATTAATGATCTTGAATTGATCGAGATCTAAATAGCACACCGCGTGCTCGCCGCGAGCATTTTCCGCAGACTTCGCCGCGCGCTCCAGACGATTCTCGAATTCGCGCCTATTCACCAAGCCTGTCAGCGTGTCGTGGGCGGCCTGGAATCGGAGCTGCTGGGAAAGCGCGCGTGCCTCGGTGATATCCTCCACGGCTGCGAAAACTCTCTGCCAATCGTGCTCGTGTGCTTTCGGCACCTCCATGGTGGTGCGTATGTGAAAACGAGTACCGTCGAGGCGAACATCTTCACTTTCGGTAGTGACGCGCCGCTGACCGCTGGTTAGATATTGCAACTCCTCGAGCAATGTCGGCCATGGCGAGTCTCGCAGCCGTCTGTGATGCTCTTCGATGAGCTGCTTTTTGTCAGTGGCGTGATAAATCGTCAGCGTTGCGTCGTTGACGTCGAGTACTCTGATGTTGGCACTGGCGCGCTTGAGAAGTTCGGGGTCGTCCCGGAACGCAATGCCCAAGTCAGTGACGCCGGCGCCGCGCAACTCGTCAATGAGCGTCTTGACGCCGGACCAATCCTCTTCCCAGAGTGAAATGGGTGCCGCTTCAAACAGACTACGATAGCGCTGCTCGCTCTGCTCCAACGCAGCTTCCGCCTGCCGGCGTTCGGTAACATCGATTCGAATGCCGACCAAATGACCGTCGTCCGTCTGTTGATCGCGAGTCTCTATCCAGCGATCACCCGCACCAGCCTCAACCATGGAGATACCATTCTTCCAGGCGGCGATGCGATCTCTGACGAAATTTTCGCGATCGTCACGATCGGGGTAAATTCCTGATCGTTCCACACACGCAGCCACCAGCTCGTTCAGCGGCATCCCGGCATCGAGTAAGTCGACCACATGGGGATACATTTCGCGGTAGCGTTGGTTGTAAAGAACCGGCCGATCTTCGGTGTCGAGCAGTATGAAGCCATCATTCATACTTTCAATGGCGTTGGTCAGCAGCGTCATCGTTTCCTTGGCCTTGGCTTCGCTCTGACGAAGCGCGTGCTCGGCGTCCTTGCGCCGGCTGATGTCCAGTGAGACGGTGACAATTCCGATTACTTGTCCGGGCCGGTCCCTGAGCGGAACCTTTGTTGTCAGGAGGGTGCGCGGAACGTCGTGGACATCGCGGAATCGTTCCTCGAAAAAGGGCAGCGGCTCGCCGGTCTCCACCACCTGCCGATCCAAATTCTCCGTGTAGGCCCCGTGTTCAGCGCCGACTAACGCTGTCGCCGTCTTGCCAACCGCCTCCTCGGAAGCGACACCATACAGTTCTGCCTGAAAGGCATTCATGATGATGTAGCGCAGATCCGTGCCTTTGACGTTGACCATCGCCGGTACAGCGTCGATGACGGCTTGAAGGGTCTCGCGGCTCTCGCTGAGCGCGGCCGGCCCGCTCAGGTTGGTAATTCGGGTGAGCCTGGGGGTGCTCGGGCTGCACGCGTCATCTGCACGGTGAACGACTATGTCGGCGGGCTTTCTCATCGGCTGTGGGGGTGACGCAGGTCAAACTTGTCAGGGATCCCTTTCGATAACTCCGTGTTCAACTCGCCGGGCGAGCTGCCGCCGAAGCCGTAAGCCGCCTCGGTGACGGATCAGCAAAATTCTAGCACAAGCCCCGTTGGTCATCCGGCGCCCGGCGTGCCGTTTCCGTTACGTAACCGGCGCGTAGAATACTGGTAACCGTGCATCTGTCATGAAAGTATCTGTCGGTAGAAGTAACCCGAATAAGACATGGTATAGGAGTGTTGCATGATGGCGTGGCCGTGGCTGGCAGTGGCAGTGAAGACTATTCCGTGGGCCACGCTTGTTCGCAGGGCCCCGGACATCATCGAAGCGGCCGGCAGCCTTCTGTCGTCTCGCAAGACCAGTCAAGCCGCCGACCATGCCGCGGCAAGAACCGAGTCCCAGCTCGGTGAGCTTCAGCAGCGACTCGAGAACCTCGAGTCCCACGACCAGGCAACCGCCGAGGTCGTGAATCAGATCGCCGAGCAGACCCGCGACCTGACCAACGGTATTGGCATTCTAGCGGCGAAAGTGCGCCTACTTTTGGCGTTGTTGATCGCCACCGCAGTGCTAGCGATTGTCGCCATCGGTATCGCGGCGTTGTAGTCCAATGGCCAAGCGCGAGGTGGTGCTGGAGTTCCTGAGGTGTTTTTGCGACGCAGACATCAATGGACTGAAGCCATTGCTCGCGGAGGATCTGCAGTTCTCGGGTCCTTTCCATCACTTCGGTTCCCGCTTTGCGTACTTACAGAGTTTGAACGATGACCCGCCGGAGAAATGCCGCTATCGGCTTCTCAGCCTGACGGAAAGTGGGGATGACGTATGCGTATTTTACGACTACGAGAAAAGCGGCAAAGCCATAACGGTCGCGCAGCTATGCAAGTTCAAGGGTCAGATAATCGGTGAGATTGTGCTGGTATTCGATGGCAGAGATGTCAACTAGGTATAAAATACACGCGCCTGACTGGTCAGGATTGTTTTTCCAAATACCGCTCGTAGTCCCGGGCCTGCTCCAAGGTGTCGATCTCGATGTAGGGGTCGTTGGAGACACCGACGGCGATTCGGTAGCCATGCTCGGTGGCGCGAAGCATCTCGAGCTTCTCGGCGGTTTCCAGATTTCCCGGCCCCAGAGACGAGAAGGTCTGTAAAAATTCCGCCGTGTAGGCGTAGAGTCCCAGGTGGATGAGCACCGGGCAGAGATCCGCCGCACCGGCGTCATAGCCGCCGTCGGAATCGCGAAAGTACGGGATGGGTGCGCGGGAGAAGTAGATGGCGTTGCCGCTTCTGTCACACAGGAGCTTGACGTCTCCCGGGTCGTTGTAAACGTCGTCCACGCTACGCTTGTTGAAGCGCGCGTAAATACCGAGTGGCGTGCCCAGGGTGGCCATTTCGCTGTCACCTTCGATGAGCGTCACCAAGCTGCGAATTTGCGCTCCCGTCACCAGCGCCTGATCCCCCTGAATATTAATGACGTTGTCCGCCCGGACCGTGCGATTGGCTTCGGCAATCCGGTCGGTGCCGCAGGTGTGCTTCGCGTCCGTCATGATCGCCTCGAAGCCGGATTGCGCGAGCATTTCGCGAAGACGCTCGTCGTCGACGGCAAAGTATAAGGGGAGCTCCGGCGCTTGCGCGCGAATCCGCTCGGCTACCCATTGCAGCACGGGCTTTCCGTGAATCGTGTGCAGCATCTTTTCGCGCAGACGGGTGGACCCGAGTCTGGCGGGGACGAGAATGGCGGTTTTCATTGAAGTGCCATGCAGGCTACGGTGCTACGCGCACCAGCCAACACCTATCCGAGTACCGATTTCATCTTCTCCAACCGTTCGGCGAGTGCAGTCTCATCCCAGGAGAGCTTGATCAGCATGCAGATGGTGCGTCCCATGATGGCGTCCGACTTGGCCAGATCCCGATTCGCCCAGTTCTCGCCGTAGCCGAGCCTGTCCGGCGCCAGCGCCCCCGGACTGTTCATCTGCTTGAGGTGCTCCCAGCGGCGATGGTAGTGCCAATTGTTGTCATACCAGTAAAAGCAACCGTCGACACCGGCTGCCGCCAGGTCCTTGGTGGCCTGTCGGGCTTCTTCCTCGGTGGGCATGAAAAAGCTCAAGAAGGTGGCGGAGTCGCCATCCGGATCCGGCAGCTCGCGAAAGGAGACCCGGTTGAGTCCCGTGAGCCCGTCCTTGATGTAGGCTTTGTTGGCGCGTTGAACCTCGAGCATGCCATCGAGCTTTCTGAGCTGGGCAACGCCCACCGCTGCATTCAGCTCACTGATGCGGTAGTTCGTACCGATATGGGGATGCCCCTCGGCGCCGCGATCGGATCCGACATGGTCGTGACCGTGGTCCGTATAGGCCTGAATAATGTCGTAGACATCCTTATCATCGGTAATTACCGCACCACCCTCGCCGCAGGTAATGGTCTTCACATAGTCGAAAGAAAAGCAGCCGGCCTTGCCGAAGGTGCCGAGTGCCTTTCCGCCATAATGCCCGCCGAGAGCCTGAGCGGCGTCTTCGATGAGCATCA
This sequence comes from Gammaproteobacteria bacterium, assembly GCA_009937425.1. Lineage (GTDB taxonomy): Bacteria > Pseudomonadota > Gammaproteobacteria > HK1 > HK1 > JAABYT01. Next base: position 6,829 of record JAACFO010000148.1, on the reverse strand, counting down.
CCCCGCGTTCGTCGCAGAGCGTAGCCAACGCATCGATGCGCGCCATGGAGCCGCACATGTGCACTACCAGCACGGCTTTCGTCTTGTCGGTAATTGCTGCCGCCACCGACTCCGGATTCAAACACAGGGTCTCGTCGATGTCGGCGAACACCGGCACCGCTCCGGCCATGAGGATCATCTCTATATCGGCGACAAAGGTGAAGGGCGCGACGATAACCTCGTCACCGGCTCCCACACCGCAGGCCGCAAGCGCCGTCGCCACCGCCGCCGTGCCGCTGGCGCACAGGTGGGCGTTACTGCTGCCCAGGCGTTCGGCAAGCTCCTTTTCCAGCGTAAGCGCCTTCCAGTGGCCGTTGCGCGCGCCGTCGAAGCCATAGCGCATGAGCACGCCGGAATCGAGGACATCCTGAACCTCGCGGCGCTCTTCATCTCCGAAAATTTCGAAACCTGGCATGCTAATCCCCGTTCAGTGGATCCCATGGAACACGCGCCAACAGCGCGAATGCAACTATCTTAAACGCCGTGCAAACTCGTTACTACGGCAACTTGAAGAACGACGCCTCGACCATCAACTTGTTCTCCTGAGACTCCAGGTAACCGGCCTCGCCGCTGACTCCCAGAAACGCGATCCACTCGGGATCTGCCTGCATGGCGGCGCGCCTGGCGGCGCGATCGGCGGCGTCGGTGTAGGCCCATATGTGCACGTAGCTGTTTACGGGTCCGGTTTCCGTAATGGCGTAGAAGATCGGCTTTCCCAGGTGCCGCTGCTGTGCCGCCATGCCGTGTTCTTCATACAGCGCCATTTGCTTGGGCAGCGTTCCGGGTCTGCAGGTGTAAGTACGATGGTCAAATAGCATGTGGAATCTCCTTTTTACTTTATTCGATAACGATCGATGGCGTCGGGGTCAAAGGTGAAGCCGAGTCCGTCCCCCTCCGGCATAGCCATGCGCCCGTCGATCAGTCGCATTGGCTCCCGGTACAGGCTTTCAAACCACGGCATGTGCTCCAGGTAAATACAGTTGCTGGCGGAACCGGCGATGCTGAGGCTCTGCTCGGTAAAAATATGCGTCGAAACAGGCACGTCGAAAGAGGAAGCCAGATTCGCGACGCGGCGCAATTCCGTCAGGCCGCCGATGCGCTGAAGATCGGGCATCAGTACGTCCGCCGCCTTTGCCGTGAGCATGTCGCGCATTCCATAACGGGTGTACTCGGTTTCGCCCGAGGCAATGGGCGTGTCCAGGGCGGCGGCAACCGCCGCGTGACCTTCCAAGTCCCACGCCGGTACCGGCTCTTCGAACCACTCGAGTGCGAACTCTTCCATATACCTGCCCAGGCGAATAGCGTGGCTTACGCTGAAACCCTGATTGGCGTCGGCCATGAGCGCCACATCCGGTCCGATTGCGTCGCGTACAGCAGCGACGCGCTTCACGTCCTCGGCGACCCGCTTTTTCCCGACGCGGATCTTCATGGCGCGAAAGCCGTCGGCAAGAAAAGCCCGGGCCTCCTCCACCAGTTCATCGATGGAAAGCGACAACCACAGTCCGCCGCTGGCGTAAACGTCCACCGAGTCGCGGCAGGCCCCGAAAAGTTTGTACAGTGGCTTTCCGGCGGCTTTACCGACGATATCCCAGCACGCCGTATCGATGCTGGACATGGCGAAAATGCTCACGCCCTTTTGTCCGAAGAAATTGCTGTCCCGCCACATGGCATCCCAGATGCATTCCACGTCGTGGGGATCTTTACCGACTACCTGGCGCGAGAAGCTTTCGAGCATCGCCTGCAGGACGTCCAGGCGCACCGCGTTCATGGTGAAGTTATATGCCTCTCCGGTGATGCCCGCGTCGGTATCGAGATAAACGAGTACGCAGCCCACGGACCGAACATCGTGGATGGCAGTGCGAATCGGTTTTGCCAGGGGAATTTCCACCTGGGCAAACCTCATGCCGGTGACCTTCATGGGCGGGCCTCGTCTATTTTTCTATGTGGGCGGGCTTACCCGCGACGCCATCGTAGAGAATTCCCTGGCGCAACTGCATGATGCGGGCGTGCTCTTCGAGTGCGGCGGCGTCCATGTCGCATACAGGTGCATTCTCGTGAACGAAGTTGCCGAAACGATCCTCGCCGCGTACCAGCATGGCGCTGTCACGTTCGCCGCTGACTTGACGCACGTGGGGCGCAATGTAGCGAAGCGCTACACCGATGCGCCGATCGTCGGCCTGATTGGGTTCGGACGCGTGCACGGTGCGTACGTGGTGGAGCGAGATCTCCCCGGGGTTGAGTTCGATGTACGCGCCTTTCGATTCGTCCACCTCTACGGCAATCTCCTGGCCGCGGGTCAATAAATTGTGCTCGGTGAGGGTGTCCCTATGCGGGATCTGCTCCAGGGTATGACTGCCCGGGAGCATTTTCATGCAGCCGCTCCGGCGTGTGGAAGCTGACAGCGCGACCCAGGCCGTGACCACGTCGGGCTTGTCCAATCCCCAGTAAGTGGAGTCCTGGTGCCAGGACACGAAATGGGGATCCCGTGCATTTTTGACGAACAGGCTCGTACCCCAACACATGATGTCGGCGCCAAGCACGTCTTCGACCGCATCGAGGATTCGCGGGTTGCGTACCAGTTCCGCGACCCAGGTCTGGAGCAGGTGGACCTTTTGCCCCTTCGAGAGCGCGTACCAGCCATCCTGGGCGCGCTCGTAGTCCTCGAACCGTCGCCGGTATGCAGCTGTCTCCTCTCGTGAGAGCACCGCAACCGGTGCCACGAATCCGTCTCGATGAAAAGCGCTGATCTGATCCGGATCGAGCAGTTTCGGCATGATGTTCCCCGCTTCCCCCGGTAGCCGTATTGGTGGCCGATGGACAGAACGGCCATTCTAACAGCAGCGGGAAGCTACACGTATAATGCGGCTCTGACACGTTCTCTGCCATCACAAACTCGGTAATCACGAGGGAAACCGTCATGTCGACAACGCGTTCATTCGCTTTCGTGCGTGGGCCGGTGACAGGCCTGTGGATCGCATTGCTGGTTGTGAGTATCGCCGGCTGCGAGACCTACGCCGGCAAGGGGGCGGCCAAAGGCGCTGGTACTGGTGCCATAGCGGGCGCCGTGGGCGGCGCCGTTACGGCGCTGGTATTCGGTGGCGATCCGGTGGAGGCCGCCGCTCGCAGCGCCGTCTGGGGCGCATCCGCCGGTGCCGCTGGCGGCGCGATCGCGGGCAGCCAGGTGGACAAAAAGGTCGATCAACAAAAGGAGGCCAAGTTCGCCAAGCTGCGCGAAGAGATTGGTGATGAAAACTTCGCTGGCCTGGAAGCGCTTGCCGATTGCGAGCACGATGAATCGTTGCGCGCGGCTGCGAAGGGGCGCCAGTCAAAAAATCCCAACTACGCCCTGGCAGGATTGTGGCTGGAAATTTTGAATCTGGCCGACAAAGGCCAGGAGTCCAAGGCCCGGGAACTGTTTCCAACCCTGGTAAAGCAGGATTGGAACATCGAGTCCACCGCTCAGGCCGAGTCGAAGATGCGCGAAGCCACCACCGCGCTCGGAAACGTGCGTGAAGAGCACGGGCGTGCCCGCGTATGCGCCACATGAGCGGCGACGGTCTTCGTACTCTGACCGGCCGTTCCGCCTTTCTCGAGCTGCTCGAGGACGAAGGTGTATCGCACCTGTTCGGTAATCCCGGCACCACGGAGCTGCCCATCATGGATGCGTTGGTGGAGCATCCGGATATGCGCTACGTGCTCGGACTTCAAGAGTCCATCGTGGTCGCCATGGCCGATGGTTACTCCCGGGCATCGGGACGGTTGTCCGCCTGCAATGTGCATGTGGCCCCGGGGTTGGGCAATGCCTTGGGCTCGCTCTACAACGCCGCCTGGTACGGGTCGCCGGTAATCGTCACGGCGGGTCAGCAGCAACTCGGCTTCGGTCTTACCGAGCCGCTGCTCTCCGGACCGCTGGTGGCCATGGCCACGCCTCTGGTCAAATGGGCCGCGGAAGTAACGCGCCTGGCTGATCTGCCGTTGATATTTCGCCGGGCCGCCAAGATTGCGCTCACCCCTCCCACCGGGCCGGTGTTCGTGTCCCTTCCCGGGGATATTCTCAACGACGAGATGCCACTGGCGATGGGGCAATCCACACGGGTGGAAACGGCCGTGCTGCCGGCGCAAGCCAGCCTCCATGAGCTCGCGGATAGCATGTTGGCAGCATCCAATCCCGTCATCGTCAGCGGGCACGAGATCGCCACCGGCGATGCCCTGGACGAAGCCGAGTCCCTGGCCGAACTCCTCGGCGCGCCGGTGTATCAGCAAACCGTTCCCTACGCGGTCCACTTTCGCTCCGAGCACCCTGCTTTCATGGGCAGTCTCGGCCGCGACCAGCCTCGGGTGAGGGAGATTCTCGAAGCGCACGATCTCATGATTTGTCTGGGTGCCGACGTGCTGCGCATGTCCGTCTGGCATCGCGTTGAACCCATGCCTCCGGGCATGAAGGTCATTCAAATCGGCCAGCGCGATTGGGAGTTCGGCAAGAACTACCCGGCGGAGATCGCCGTGCGCGCCGATGTCGGACAGACATTGCGGGCACTTGCGCCGGTGCTCGAAGGGCGGCGCTCCGGCAAGCGTGCCGAAGAGTCGACCACGCGACTGGCGACCCTTGCCGAGGACAACTGGTCTGCCCGGCGCGCGCAGCTGCGCGAGCAGACACTGGGATTGGCGGCGTCCAGCCCCATCCGTCCAGAGCGCATCATGCTGCAGATTGCAGAGACGCTGCCCGAAGACGCTGTGGTAGTGGAAGAGGCTTTGATCTCGGCGCGCTCGCTGCTGAGCTTTCTCAGCCTGCGGGATACCCGGGGCTTCTACGGGCTCGCCAGCGGTGGCATCGGATTCGCCATTGCCGGGGCCATCGGCATCCAGCTGGCACAGCCCCATCGCCCGCTGGTGGCCATTATCGGCGACGGCAGCGCCATGTACAGTATTCAAGCTCTGTGGACGGCGGCGCATCTGGACCTGCCCATCACGTACATCATCTGCAATAACCGCAGCTACCGGATACTCAAGGAGCGGTTGCTGGCCTTCAAAGGCATGGCGGCCACCAATCAATCGTTCACCGGTATGGATTTTCACGATCCACCCATAGACTTCGTCGCGCTGGCGCAGTCCATGGGCGTCAAGGCACAGCGCATCACCGAGTTGGACGCCTTCGCGCCGGCTCTACAGACTGCGCTTGCCCACGCCGGGCCCGACCTGCTCGACGTCGTGGTGCACGACGGCTTCCAGGACTGATCCCCGCCTGTGATATCCTGCCTGCATTCAAAAACACGATCAGGAGCAATAAGTAATGTACGAAGAACTCGCCATGTATATCGATGGTGAATGGTGTCAGGGTGGCGATGGTGCTGGAGAAGATGTCATCAACCCGGCCACCGAAGAAGTGTTGGCGCACCTTCCCCACGCGTCGGGCGCCGATCTGGATCGCTCGCTGGCGGCCGCCAGCAAGGGCTTCGCCCAGTGGCGCGCCACCTCCGCCTATGATCGCGGCAGGATTATTTACAAGGCCGGCGAACTGATACGTGAACGCGCCGATGCCATCGCGCGTACGCTGACCCTCGAGCAGGGTAAAGGGCTGGCGGAAGCGCGCATGGAAGTGCTGGTTTCCGCGGATATCTTTCAATGGTATGCGGAGGAGGGCCGGCGCGCCTACGGACGCATTATCCCGAGTCGCATTCCCGGCTCGCGCCAGATGGTGGTACGCGAGCCGGTAGGTGCGGTGGCCGCGTTCACGCCGTGGAACTTTCCCGCGGTCACGCCGGCGCGCAAGATTGCCGGCGCGCTTGGTGCCGGTTGCTCCTGCATCATCAAACCGTCCGAGGAGACGCCGGGCACGGCCATCGCCATGGTGCGGGCGCTCGAGGATGCCGGTCTACCGGCCGGTGTTATCAACGTGGTATTCGGTGTGCCGTCGGTGGTGTCCGAGCATCTCATCGCCTCGCCGGTAATCCGCAAAGTGACTTTCACCGGCTCGATTCCCGTCGGAAAGTTGCTCACCAAGCTGGCTGCCGAGGGCATGAAACGCACCACCATGGAGCTCGGCGGTCACGCGCCGGTGATCGTTTTCGACGACGTGGACGTGGACAAGGTCAGCAGCATCGCGGTGGCCGGTAAGTTCCGTAACGCCGGTCAGGTGTGCGTTTCGCCAACGCGCTTTTTCGTGCAGGACAAGGTGTACAAGAGCTTTGTCACCCAGTTCACCGAGAAGGCCGCGGCCCTCAAGATAGGCAATGGTCTCGAAGCCGACACGCAAATGGGACCTCTCGCCAACAAGCGCCGGGTAGAAGTCGTGGAGGGCTTCGTCTCCGACGCGGTGGAGTGTGGCGCCGGCCTCGCCACCGGTGGTGAGCGCATCGGCAATCAGGGCTTCTACTACGCGCCGACGGTGCTCGACGACGTACCCGACGACGCGCGCGTCATGAACGAGGAGCCCTTCGGGCCCCTGGCGCCCATGCAGCCCTTCAGTAATTTCGACGACGTCATGGAAAAGGCCAACGGGCTGCCATTCGGTCTCGCCGCCTATGCCTTCACCACTTCCAACGAGCGTGCCAACGCCGTATCCGATGCCCTGGAAAGTGGCCTGGTCGGCGTCAACCATTGCGCGATTTCCTTCGCCGAGACGCCCTTTGGCGGCGTCAAGGAAAGCGGCCACGGAGCGGAAGGCGGCATCGAAGGGCTCGAAGCGTATCTGACGACGAAGTTCATTACCCAACTCAACAGCTGAAGCCCACCCCCTCACCCCAACCCTCTCCCCCAAAGGGGGAGAGGGGGCAAGAGTCGCAAGGGCTAA
>JAACFO010000147.1 GCA_009937425.1 Gammaproteobacteria bacterium | reverse complement strand
CACCGACAGGCCGCCGACGGTGCGATCACCAATGGCGATGAGAAAAGTCTTGTCGGCGATGCCGGGCAGGCGCAACACCCGGCCCAACGCCTCGTCGAGATCGAGACGCCCGAAATCCAGAGGATCCCCCGGCGGCGGCCGGCGGCTGACCTTGCGGTGCATGCCCGGCGGATTACCGAGCAGCAGGGACATGGGCAGGTCCACGGGGCGCGTATCGGCGTGGGCGTCGGCAACCAGCAAATGACGCGCCTCGCTGGCGGTGCCGAGGATTGCCCAGGGACATCGTTCCCTGGCGCAAATGGCAGCGAACGCTTCCACATCCGCCGCCCCGATGGCGAGCACATAGCGCTCCTGGGCCTCGTTGCACCAGATCTCCATGGGTGACATGCCCGGATCGTCGCTGGGTATGGCGCGCAGATCGAAATTACCTCCGCGTTCCGCGCCGTCGACGAGTTCCGGTACGGCGTTGGAAAGGCCGCCCGCGCCCACGTCGTGCAAGGACTGAATCGGGTTGTCGCCGCCCAATTGCCAGCACCGATCGATGACCTCCTGGCAGCGGCGTTGCATCTCCGGGTTGTCGCGCTGGACCGAGGCGAAATCCAGCGTCTCTTCGCCTTCTCCCGAGGCGATGGACGAAGCGGCGCCGCCGCCCAGTCCGATGAGCATGGCGGGCCCGCCGAGGACCACGATGCGCGTGCCTTCCGGAAAGCCGTTCTTCGCGATCTGTTCGCGGCGAATAGCGCCAACGCCGCCGGCTACCATGATGGGCTTGTGGTAGCCGCGCACCTCGCCCTCGGCGCCGCCGCCATTCACCTCCAGCTCCAGGGTGCGGAAGTAGCCGCACAGGGCCGGGCGGCCGAACTCGTTATTGAACGATGCAGCGCCGATAGGGCCTTCCAGCATGATCTCCAGGGCCGAGGCGATACGCCCGGGACGCCCGTGGTCCTGTTCCCAGGGTTGCGCGAAGCCCGGAATGCGCAGGTTCGACACCGAGAAGCCCGTGAGACCCGCCTTGAAGCGCGCACCCCTGCCGGTTGCCGCTTCGTCACGGATTTCGCCGCCGGAGCCGGTTGCCGCGCCGGGGTAGGGCGAGATGGCGGTAGGGTGGTTGTGGGTTTCCACCTTCATCAAAATGTCCACGCCTTCTTCCACGCTCTGGTAACGGCGGCTTTTTGCATCGGGAAAGAACCAGGTGGCGGGGCTTCCGGACATCACCGCGGCGTTGTCTTCGTAGGCGGACAACACGCGCCCGGGATGACTGCTGTGGGTGTGACGGATCATCTGGAAGAGCGTGCGAGTCTGATCCTCACCATCGATGGTCCATCGGCAGTTGAAAATCTTATGCCGGCAATGCTCGGAATTCGCCTGGGCGAACATCATCAGCTCGATGTCGTTGGGATTTCTCTCCAGGGCGAGAAATTGCTCCAGCAAATAGGTGATCTCGTCGTCACTGAGCGCCAGGCCCATTTCCCGATTTGCCTCGACCAGTGCAGCTCGGCCCCCTGTAATCACGTCGATGGATTGCATCGGCCGTGCCGCCGCGTGATCGAACAAGGCCTGGACAGTATCGAATTCCGTTATTACCGCCTGGGTCATACGGTCGTGAATATGCGGCGCGACGATGGCCTGGGTGAGCAGTGCCCCGTGATCGCCGGCATTCATGGACACGTGCCACTCGACACCGCGCTCCACCCGGTCGACTGCGTGAAGTCCGCAGTTGTGCAGGATGTCCGTGGCCTTGCTGGACCAGGGCGAAATCGTGCCCGGTCGCGGTACGACCAGGAACCGATTATCCGGGGCGGCACTGGATGAATCCTGGCGCGCGTTCAAAAGGCGCGCGAGTAGCTGCTCCTGCTCGCCGCTGAGCGCGTCGCGCAGTGCGACGAAGTATCGATATTCGGCGGTGATGGAGGAAAGACCCGGCAGTTCCCGGATCAGGCTGTCGTGCAGACGGCGCGCACGAAAGGGCGTCAGCGCCGAGCGTCCGCGCAGGTGCGAGAGGGTTGCAAGACCTGGTTCGCGTACACCCATGGTAAGGCACGGGATCATACTTTAGCGCGAAGGGATCGTGCTACCATTCCTGCATTCCAATGGGCGTTTTGGCGCAAATTAGATTCGGGAGAGGGCGAAGATGGGCAAAGACACCACGACCGATCGCGATCACAGCGTAACAGCCGCGGACAAGAAGGTCGCCAGGAAGAAGGTAGCGAAAAAGACCAGCAAGAAGAAGGCCGTCGGCGCCAAAAAGAAAAGCAAGGCGAGTAAAGCGACGCCCCGGCCGGCGTCCGTTTCCCCGGCAGCAGCCGTTTCCCCGGAACCCCCGGCCGCGTCTGCGCCCCGGGCCGCGTTCTCGCCGCCTGCCGAGGACGAGCCCCGTCCCGGTAGCGGTATGCGCGGCATCGTCGCCCTGTGGGGCCCGTTGGCGATCATCGTATTGCTGATCGTCGTATCACGTATTGGCGACGACGATCCCGGGGTACTCTCGGAGCGGGCCGCGGATGGACTGTCGGCGTCACTGGAAAGCGTGGAAAGTCTCGCCAGAGACGTGGTGGAAGACGTGCAGGATGCGCTCACCGGAGGTGATCCCCAGGTCGCCGCAGCCCTGGGCACCCGCGTCCCCGGACAAGGCCCCTCCGGTAGTCCCGGCAGCGACCTGGCGGCGGCCTTCAACGATACCGGCGCGATTTCCGGGGCGCCGAAATCGGCAGCAACGACGGCGGATCCCTGGGCGCAATCGGAGCAGACGACGACCCCGGCTTCGGTTTCGGCGATCCCGGGTGCATTGCCCCCGCACCCGGAGAATCCGTGGGCGCCTGTGGATCCAGGGATGGCCGGCATGCCCGCGGATCCCTACGGCCAGGGCGGCATCCCCGCTCCCGGAGCACCTTCCGGCTACGGTGCCTACGGCGGTGACTACCCACCGCCCGGCGCTGCGCCTCAGGGACGGGGCTATCCGCCCCAGGGGCGCGGCTACCAGTCTCAACGACGGGGCTATCCGCCCCAGGGACAGGGCTATCGGCGCCACGGGCAGGGCCAGGGACAAGGCTACCCGCCCCCGCGGCAAGGCCATGCGCCCCGGGGACAGGGCTATGCACCGCCGGGATACGGATCCGACTACGGCGGGAGACCGCCGGGGTACTCTCAGCAGCAGGCTTATGGCGCGCCACCTGCTTACGGTGCGCCGCCGGCGTACCCATATCCGCCGCAACCCTACGGGGCACCGGCGCCATATCCCCCCGATTACTATCCCCCGGCCCAATGATATTGTCGGGGACAGGTGCGAAATCCGTTCCCGATAACGCTAGCGGTCCAGCCGTTCCACTTTGAGATAAGTCGCGTACTGACTGCTGCCGGCTGCGCTCGAGGAGGCGCCAATGGAGCGCGTGTTGCTGCTCGATGAGCCGCTGACGCCGGCGATTTCCATCCAACGGCCCAGGGAACTGGAAACGACGCTGCTGGCTTCGCGTATATCGATGGTGCCGGAGCTGCTGTTCAGACGGTTTTGCTGCGGAAAGATCTCCACGTTCACGCCATGGTCACCGTTCAAACGCGCGCGAACGAAGAATCCACTGTTGACGTTCCTGTAACTCGTGCTTCTCTGCACAGTGGTGACGCCGCTGCCGGAAACCACCACACGCTCGTCGCTGACCGGCACCGATTGTCCGGACTGGATGAATGCTTCCCTGCCTTCCAGCACGCGCACCCGCTGGGTGCCCGAGTCACTGCCAACACTGTGCGTCTTGTCCATGCGAACGCCGAGTTCCTGGTCGCCGTTCTGGGAGCTGATAACGAGGCCGCGCCCGTCGCCGGCGCCGCGTCCAGTGGATATGCCCGCATTGTCACCACGCACTTCACCGAAGACTTCATAGAGGTCCCGGCGCACTTCCTCGTTCATGGAGTAGCGCACGCTGATCAGAAGATTTGCCGGCGCGCGGTTGAGTGTCGCGAGCATTTCCTTAATCTCGCGCATATTCTCCGGCGTGGTGCGAATGACGATTTTGCCGTATGCACCGGAAACGCTTCCCGGTCTCGGTACCATCGGCCGGAGTATCTGAACGATTTCATCCACCGGGCGATAGCCCGCCGCAATGACTTCCGTGATCATGGTGCCGGCGGCGAATGCTCCGGCGAGCGGCAGGCCGCCGGCGAGCAACATCACAATGAAAAGGCGGCGCTGAAACATCGCTGCACTTCTCACAGATGGCTGCGGCGCAAATTGACGTCGGCTACCGCCGTTTGCCACATGGCTTCGAACTGCCTGCCAAGTTCATGGGACCTGCGCGGATCGTTGAAGTTGACCGAGCCTTCGAAGGTGTCCGAGAGCGTCCGATAAATCACACCGGCACCGTCCACGAGCAGGAACGCGGCGTTGTATTCGTCGAACTCTCTTGCGGGAACGCGAATTTCGATGTAGCTGCTGAGACGTTGGGAAAGCGTCACCAGGCGGTGACCGCGCTTCACAACCGGATCGGTGTAGCGAGTCAGTACCCGCACCCGGGCGCGGCGCGATCCGAGGACCAACTCGCTCACCGCTTCGCAGAACTCCCGGTTGTCGTACATTTGCGGGTCCAGTTGTCGACTGACAATGTCGATGCCGCGCGCCGCCTGGCCCACCATCGACAGGGCCGCAAGCCGGCATGCCTCACTGGTATCAATAACGACCGACTGGGAGTCTTCCTTTAGGACGAAGCGTTGGAAATCCGAAGGGCGGGAGTAGTGCACCTGGTCCTCACACGTCGTTGGCGAGATTCTCTCCCTCGCCGACGTAACTCGCTGGGGTCAGCGCGACAAGGCGCTTCTTCTCGTCGGCGGGTATATCCAGAGACTCGATAAAAGTGTGGAGTGTCTGCCGATCGATGGAACGCCCCCGGGTCAATGCCTTGAGGCGCTCGTAGGGTTTGTCGATGCCATAGCGGCGCATGACCGTTTGTATCGGTTCGGCAAGAACTTCCCAGGCATCATCGAGATCCCTGGACAGCGCTTGGGCGTTGACCTCCAGCTTCGAGATACCTCGAAGGCATGAACGGTATGCCACCAGCGCGTGGGCCGCGCCAACCCCCAGGTTGCGCAGCACAGTGGAGTCGCTCAAGTCCCGCTGCAGTCGCGACACAGGTAACTTGGCGGCCATGTGCTCGAGCAGCGCGTTGGCTACACCCAGGTTGCCCTCGGCATTTTCGAAGTCGATGGGATTCACCTTGTTGGGCATGGTCGACGAGCCGACTTCGTTCTCCACGGGTTTTTGCTTGAAATAACCCCGCGACACATAGGCCCACATATCGCGGCAAAAATCGATTAGCGTTGAATTGAACCGCGCCTGGGCGTGAAACAGCTCGGCCATATAGTCGTGGGGCTCGATCTGCGTGGTATGGGGACTCCACTCGAGACCAAGGTCGGTGACGAAGTCATTGGCCATCGCCGGCCAATCGAGAGCAGGGTATGCGGCCAAATGCGCGTTGTAGTTTCCCACCGCGCCATTCATCTTGCCGCACGGGGCGACCTCGGCGAACCGGGCCCGGTGTCTTTTCAAGCGCGCCGCGAATACCGCCATTTCCTTTCCCAGTGTGGTCGGTGATGCTGGTTGCCCGTGGGTGTGGGACAGCATCGACAAGTCGGCGTAGCGGTGTGCGAGGCCGCGAATCGATTCGATGACTTCGTCCATGACCGGTAACAGGCAACGGGTACGCGCGTCGAGGAGCATCAATCCGTAAGCAAGATTGTTGATATCCTCCGATGTGCAGGCAAAGTGGATGAATTCCTGAACCGCAACGAGCTCCCGGGTTTCAGCGATCTGCTCTTTGAGAAAGTACTCCACCGCTTTCACGTCGTGATTGGTGGTGGCCTCGATCTCCTTGACGCGAGCGGCGCTGTCGAGGTCGAAGTTGTCGACAATATCGTTGAGGCGGTGATTTGCTTCCTGACTGAAGGCCGGCACTTCGGGGATCCCGGCATGCGCCGCCAGGGCCTGCAGCCAGCGCACCTCCACCAGCACGCGGTGTCGTATCAATCCGTATTCGCTGAATACGGCGCGTAGATCGCTGGTCTTATCGGCGTAGCGTCCGTCGATGGGGGAGATGGCTGTCAGCGGCTCCAGATCCATAGTCAGGTGCCGTGGCGCATCAGGCGGGTTTGCCGTGGGTGGCCTCGTAGGCGGCACGCTGCTCCGGCGTCGCTTCGGTTTGATGCGTGGCCTTCCAGTCGTCGTAGGGCATTCCGTAGACGAGTTCCCGGGCCGCGTCATAGGACATGGCGATTCCGCGATCCTCCGCTGCCGCCCGGTACCATTTGGACAAACAGTTGCGGCAGAAGCCGGACAGATTCATCAAGTCGATGTTCTGCACGTCGCTGCGCGTGCGCAAATGCTCCACCAGTTGCCGAAAAGCGGCGGCCTCCAGTTCGGTGCGAGTTTGATCGTCCATTTACCGTTCTCCGAAAAATTACTCGATAGCGTCAATTTAACATGACTTCGGCGCTTCTTGTCCGCCACCCGGCTATGCGGCCAGCTGACGGATGACGTACTGCAGTATGCCGCCGTGCTTGTAATACTCCCATTCCTTCGGAGTATCGATGCACACGCTTGCCGTGAAGCTCATGATCTTGCCGTCGTCGCTCGTGGCCGTGACCTTTACCTCACCCGCTCCCATGGCGACCCCTTCGACGGCGTATACCTCGTGACCGGTGAGACCGAGACTCTCGGCGGTATCCCCACTCTGAAACTGCAGCGGCAACACTCCCATGCCGATCAAGTTCGAACGGTGAATGCGCTCGAAATTCTGCACCAGCACCGCCTTGATGCCCAGCAGCAGCGGACCCTTGGCGGCCCAGTCACGGGACGAGCCGCCACCGTAGGCCGCGCCGCCGATAACCAACGTGGGTACGCCATCCGCCACGTAGCGCATGGCGGCGTCGTAAATACTCATTTGCTCCTGTGAGGGCTGGTGCAGGGTCCATCCGCCTTCGGTTCCCGGTGCTAGAAGGTTGCGCAAGCGTACGTTGGCGAATGTGCCGCGCATCATGACCTCGTGGTTGCCACGCCGGGCGCCATAGGAGTTGAAGTCGCCGGGCGCGACGCCATGCTCGATCAAATAGCGGCCGGCGGGGCTGTCCGCTTTGATGGCGCCCGCCGGAGAGATGTGATCGGTGGTGATGCTGTCACCAAGCACCGCCAGCACCCGCGCGCCGTGGATGTCGGCGAAGCCCGGCGTCTCGTGGGTCATGCCTTCGAAGTAGGGCGGATGGCGCACGTAAGTGGAATCTTCCTGCCACTCGAACTGTCCCGCCTCCGGCACCTGCATACTTTTCCAGCGCTGGTCGCCGGAAAAAACGTTCGCGTAGCTGCTGCGGTACATCTTGGAGTCGATGCAGGTAGCAAGGGTATCGTGGATCTCCTTCTGGCTCGGCCAGATGTCGCGCAGGAAAACCGCATTGCCGTCGCCGTCCTCACCAAGCGCTTCGCCGACCAAATCCGCCTTCATGTTGCCCGCCAGCGCATAGGCCACCACCAGCGGTGGTGAAGCGAGGAAGTTCATGCGCACATCCGCATGGATGCGGCCTTCGAAGTTGCGGTTACCCGAGAGCACGGCGCAGGCAATAGTGTCCGATTCGCGCACCGCATTACCCACCGCCTCCGGCAGGGGCCCGGAGTTTCCTATGCAGGTAGTGCAGCCGTAACCCACCAGGTGAAAGCCCATGGCTTCCAGATCGCCCATGAGTTCGGCTTTCTCCAGATACTTCGTCACCACCAGGGATCCCGGGGCAAGACTGGTCTTCACCCACGGCTTCACCTGCAGCCCTTTGGCCCGGGCATTACGCGCCAGCAGCGCCGCGCCCACCATGACCGCCGGATTGGAGGTGTTGGTGCAGGAGGTGATCGCGGCGATGACCACCGCGCCGTCCTCGATCTCGAACTGCTCGCCGTTCTGGGTGACCATGGCGCGGCCCGTGGCGTCGCTGCCGCTATCCTGGCGCATCTTCGTCAGCGCCTCGCCGATGGTGGATTTGGCGGCATCCAGCGCGATGCGGTCCTGGGGGCGCTTGGGGCCGGAAATGCTGGGTACGATGTCGCCGAGATCCAGGTGCAGCGTGTCGCTGTAGTCCGGCGGCTTGGCGCCGGACTCATAGAACATGCCCTGCTCCCGGGCATAGGCTTCCACCAGTGCGATGTTCTCGGGACTGCGTCCGCTCAAACTCAGGTAACGCAGGGTTTCGGTGTCGATAGGGAAGATGCCGCAGGTCGCGCCGTACTCCGGCGCCATATTGGCGATGGTGGCGCGGTCCGCCAGCGGCAGGTGCTCCAGTCCCTCGCCGAAGAACTCGACGAATTTGCCCACCACGCCGCGCTCGCGCAGCCGTTGTACGACGGTGAGCACGAGATCCGTCGCCGTCGCGCCTTCCGGCAGCTTGCCCGTAAGCTCGAATCCGACCACGTGGGGTATCAGCATGGTAATGGGCTGGCCGAGCATGGCGGCCTCCGCCTCGATGCCGCCGACGCCCCAGCCGAGAACGCCGAGGCCATTGATCATCGTCGTGTGGGAGTCGGTGCCGACGACGGTGTCGGGAAAGGCGCGGGTCACGCCGTCGTGCTCGGTGGCGAATACCACTCGGGCAAGGTATTCCAGATTGACTTGATGCACGATGCCGGTGTCCGGCGGCACCACCTTGAAGTCGGCGAAGGCGTTCTGACCCCAGCGCAGGAATGCATAGCGCTCCTTGTTGCGGGAGAACTCCAGCTGCGCGTTCAGTTCCACGGCGTTCGCTTGCGCAAAAGCGTCCACCTGCAGCGAGTGATCGATGACCAGCTCCGCCGGCGACAGCGGATTGATCTTGGTCGGATCGTCGCCAAGGGCGCGCATGGCGTCGCGCATGGCCGCGAGATCCACCACCGCGGGCACGCCGGTGAAGTCCTGCAACAGCACCCGTGCGGGGGTAAAGGCGATTTCCGTGGAAGGCTCGGCTTTCGCGTCCCACCGGGCAAGGGCCTCGATGTCTTCCTTGGTGATGTCGACGCCGTCTTCATGACGCAACAGGTTCTCCAGGAGGATTTTGAGCGAAAAGGGCAGATGGGTCAGATCACATTTCGAGCTCAGGGAAGAGAGCCGGAAAATTTCATACTCGTTGCCACCCACGTTAAGCGTCGAGCGGGCATTGAAGGAGTCGGCCATTAAGGTGCTACCTGTGCAGATTGACGTGCATAAAGAAGCAATTATCCCCGATTTGACGTAATCGGTGTAGTGCAGCGCAAAAACGAAGAACCCCCTCACCCTGACCCTCTCCCAGAGGGAGAGGGGAAAGATCTGGCACGGCCCTCCACGACGAACAACCCCCTCTCCCCCTTTGGGGGAGAGGGCTGGGGTGAGGGGGGGTGGGTGAGGCAGATGC
>JAACFO010000146.1 GCA_009937425.1 Gammaproteobacteria bacterium | reverse complement strand
AGCCTTGCCGGCGACGGGCATTGCACGGTGGCTTGCGATGTGTCCGATGCGCAGGCGGTCGGGTCTTTGGTCCATGAGGTTACGACGCGCATGGGCGGGCTGGACGTGGTGGTGAACAATGCCGGAGTCGGAGAACAGCACATTGTAGAAGAGGTCGACTACAGTCAGTGGCAGGCGGCCTGGGAGCGGATTCTGGCTACCAATCTCCTGGGTCCGGCGAATCTGAGTTTTTGCGCGGCCAAATACATGATGGCGAACGGCGGTGGACGCATCGTCAACGTGTCCTCCCGGGGCGCGTTTCGTGGTGAGCCGAAGCAGCCCGCCTACGGCGCCAGTAAGGCAGGCCTCAACGCCTTGGGCCAGTCCCTGGCTCAAGCGCTTGCACCCCATGGTGTCTTCGTCTTCACCGTCGCTCCCGGGTTCGTGCAAACGGACCTGGCGGCTGCGCGCCTTGCCGGCCCTGACGGCGACGACATCCGCTCCCAGAGTCCCTTGAATCGTGTCGCCCAACCCGAGGAAGTGGCGCGTACCCTGGTGTTTCTCGGCTTGGAAGCGCCGGAATTTCTAACCGGCTGCATCGTCGACGTGAACGGCGCCTCCTATTTGCGCTCATGACCGGGGGCCCTGCAACGCCGGCGTCTTACATCCCGCGATATTTCGTCACGGCGGCGGGCGGCTTGACACTGTTCATGCTCGCAAGCCTGGTGTCCGACGCATGGGCCTCCGAGAGTGCGGTTTTCGACAGCGAGCTCGAACGCTTTCGCGTTAACACGCTGGTTCGCGGGCTGGACCATCCCTGGGGACTCGCGTTTCTGCCCGGCGGCGATATGTTGATCACGGAACGCCCCGGACGCCTGCTGCGCATCGACGGCAAAAGCTTGCAGCGAAGAAGTGTCCGAGGATTGCCCGCCATTGCGGCCGTCGGCCAAGGCGGACTACTGGACGTCACACTGCATCCCGGGTTCGATTCCAATCAGCTCATTTATTTTTCCTTCACCGGCGACGACGACGGCGTGGGAACGGAAGTGGCCCGCGGACGTCTCGCGGGGGACGCCCTCGAGAATGTGGAAATCATCTTCCGCGCATTGCCCAAGTCCGGCGGCGGACGGCACTTCGGTTCGCGGTTGCTGTTCGACACAAACGGCCACCTGTTGATCACACTTGGCGAGCGCGGCGACCGGCCCCGCGCCCAGGATATCAGCGATCACGCCGGCTCCGTCATTCGCATCAACGACGACGGCAGCGTCCCCGCCGACAATCCTTTTGCAACCACGCCTGAGGCCAGGCCGGAAATCTATACCTACGGTAATCGGAACGTGCAGGGGATCGCATTGGACCCCGTTTCGGGCCTTGTGTGGGCCCATGAACACGGGCCCCAGGGGGGCGACGAGGTTAATGTATTGGTCGCCGGACGTAACTATGGATGGCCGGTGATTACCTATGGGCGCAACTACGTCACCGGCACGAAGATTGGAGAAGGAACCCACAAGCAGGGCATGGAGCAACCGCGGCACTACTGGACACCGTCGATCGCGCCATCGGGAATGACGTTGTATACCGGAGATAAGTTTCCCGCCTGGCGCGGCAACTTGTTCGTGGGCGCCCTCAAGTACCGGCTTCTGGTGCGTCTCGAGGAGCGGGATCAAAATATTGTCCATGAAGAGCGCATGCTGGAAGACGTGCTTGGCCGCATTCGCGACGTCCGGACTGGCCCGGACGGCTATATCTATTTACTCACCGATCAAGACGATGGCGTACTGGCAAGATTAGAGCCTGTCTGAGGAAGCAAATCGTGTCCGAACTCATCCTGCACCACTACCCGCAATCACCGGTCGCCGAAAAAGTGCGCGTCGTGCTCGGCATTAAGAATGTGCCGTGGCGCTCGGTGCAGATCCCGCGGATCCCACCGAAGCCCGACTTGATGCCGCTTACGGGCGGCTACCGGCGCACGCCGGTGTTACAGGTGGGTGCCGACATTTACTGCGACAGCCAATGCATCATTCGCGAATTGGAAAGGCGCTGCCCGCGACCGACGCTGTATCCCCATGGTGCCGCGGGACTGCCCTGGGCATTGAGCCGCTGGACCGACGACTCCCTCTTCACCCTGGTCGTGGGTGTTGTCATGGGTGCCCAGGCGGATGAACTTCCCGAGGAGTTCGCCAACGACCGCGGCCGTCTTTATTTCGGCCCGGATTTCGATTGGCAGGCGCAGAAGAAGAAGCTGCCTCACTCGCTGGCCCAGATCCGCGCTCAGCTTGGCTGGATAGACGAACGCCTGTCAGGCGATCGGGATTTCATGCTCGGCGCAGATCCGGGACTGCCCGACGCGCTGTGCTATCACCTGGTCTGGTTCTTCCGCGGCCGCTACGCAGGCGGCCCCGCGCTTCTGGATCAATTTCCGAACCTGATGGCCTGGGAAAAACGCGTAGCAGCCATCGGTCATGGTCAACCCGAAGACTTAGATTCGAAGGATGCACTGGAGATCGCCCGCACGGCGACACCGGAATCCGCCGAACAGACGGACGACGGCGATCCCCAGGGACTCGCTCCCGGGCAGATGGTTGCCGTGGCACCGGATGTGGACGGTGGCGATCCATCCGTCGAAGGGCGGATCGTCGCCGTCAGCATGGACACAATCGCGATTGCCCGCTCGGCGGCGGAAGTTGGAGACATCCTCGTGCATTTTCCCCGAGTCGGATACCGTGTAGTTCCCATCGCGACTCGGTGAAGCTCGCCGGCAAGCCTTACGAGGTTCACCTGCTCGCTGTCATCGTCCTCTACGTACTCGGCTTCGCCGTCTACCTGAACAGCTTTTCCGTGCCCTTCGTATTCGACGACTTCCCAAATATTCGCGACAACCCGTCCATTCGACTGACCGCCATCGGTATCGAAGATCTTCGAGCAACGGTACTCGAAAGCCCCATCGCCCGGCGCCCCATTGCCAACATCAGCTTCGCGCTCAACTACCTTGCCGGTGGCTACGACGTTAAGGGATATCACCTTGTGAATGTCCTCATTCACATTGCCAACGGCGTGCTGGTTTATTTTCTCGCCCTGATTCTTCTGCGCAGGGACCGGGCGGTCACCCATCGACCATCGGAGCCGGATCGACGCCTGCGCCTTGCGGCACTCTTCGCCGCGGCTGTTTTCATCGCGCACCCGCTTCAGATCCAGGCGGTAACCTACATCGTGCAGAGAATGACGAGCATGGCGACGATGTTCTACCTGATGGCATTGCTGCTCTATTTGCTTGGCCGCCAGCGGGAAGATCATAGCGGGCGAAGCGTTTACTGGCTCGCTGCATTCGCCGCCTGGTTGCTCGCCCTGGGCAGCAAGGAGATCGCCGCAACCCTGCCAGTGGTCATCGTCCTGATGGAATACTTCTTCTTTCGGGACCCGCAAAAGTCGTGGCCCGGGATACACCCCGGATACCTGTTGTTTGCCCTCACGGCAACGGCAGGCGTTGTTCTCTTTTACCTGGGCACGGATCCGGCGGTTACCATCGCCGAGCAGTATGTGGGTTTGAATATGACTTCCGGCGAGCGCCTGCTGACGGAGCTCCGCGTGTTGATCTTCTACTTGAGCCTGATGGTGTTCCCCTATCCAGGGCGCCTGAGTCTGGAACACACTTTTACGATCTCGCATTCACTCACCGATCCGATAACCACGCTGATGGCCGCGGCCATGCTGATCGCGTTGTTGATCGCCGCGTTGCGCCTCGCTCGCCGACACCCGATGCTGTCGTTTTGCATTTTGTGGTTTCCAGTCACGCAATCCATCGAATCGTCCTTCATAGGCCTCGAGCTCGCGTTCGAGCACCGGCTCTATTTACCGATGCTCGGTTTCTCTCTGGCAGTTGCTTATTTGCTCTCGCTGACGCCTGCGCGCTACGCCACCGTGGTGACGGTACTCGGAGGGATTCTGGTCGTAGTGCTGATGTCGGCGTCGATCACCCGCAACATGGTCTGGCAGGACCCGGCTGTCCTCTGGGCAGATGCCGCATCCAAGAACCCTGCCAGCCATCGGGCCCGAAACAATCTCGGGCGCGCGCTCATCGACCAGGGCGAACATGCGCAAGCCGCCCTGCAATTCAACGAAGCGATCCGCATAAATCCGGAATACGCCGAACCCCACAACAACCTCGGAACCCTGTACGCCCGGGAGAAACGCTTCGACCAGGCACGGGAACAATTTGCCATCGCCATCGCATTGAATCCTCAATACGCCCAGGCATATAACAATCTCGGTGTGGCCCTGCTCAGCCAGGGGCTCGCCCGTGCGGCGGCGGAGCAGCTGGGACAGGCGGTGCACATCGCACCCGGATATGCCAAGGCCCACGGACATCTTTCGACGGCACTTGCGCGCCTCGGGCAGTCCCAGGCGGCCTGCCGGCATTTGCTCATCGCGTTACAACTGGACGTCAGCGTGCCTCATTCGCAAACGGCGCTGCAAGAATGTCAGCCCGATACAAAATCAAACTGATGGGAAGTATCATGCACATCCTGAATAACCTGCCAGTCGAATAGGGAGAATCGCTTGAGCGTTATCGAATTGTATACGTGGGGAACGCCCAATGGCCGCAAGGTCTCCATCATGCTCGAGGAACTCGGGCTCGCCTACAACGTCCATCCAATCGACATCTCGAAGGGCGAGCAGCATCAAGAGCACTTCCTGGCGATCTCGCCAAACAACCGTATCCCCGCCATCATCGACCCGGAAGGTCCCGACGGCGAGCCCATGGGTTTGTTCGAATCCGGGGCGATTCTCATCTACCTCGCCGAGAAAACCGGCAGCGATCTGTTCCCGGGCAGCGGGCTGGCGCGGGTGCGCACCCTGGAATGGTTGATGTGGCAGATGGGTGGCATCGGTCCCATGCTCGGTCAGGCACACCACTTCATGTTCAGACCCAAGGTCGACGTACCCTATGGGAAAAAGCGTTACCACGATGAGACCAATCGCCTCTACAAAGTGATGAACAAGCGACTCGGGGAAGTCACCTACCTGGCCGGTGAAAATTACAGCATCGCGGACATCGCAACCTATCCTTGGATTGCGCGCTTTCCCCGCCACCAGGTGGACTTGAACGACTATCCGGAGGTGAAGCGCTGGTTCGACAGCATCGGTGAACGCCCGGCCGTCGAAAAAGGCATGGCCGTGCCCTTTCTCAACTGACCTTTATTTCCTCCGCGCCCCATTGGCCGTACGCCAAAGCCCCATGATGAGAATCCCTGGGGCCATATGAACTAAAGGCGATGTTCCGGCAACGCCTGGGGACGAAATTCCTTTTGGCAGCTTAGTAGTTTATTTTCAAAACCTTAGGGTTGCTTACAATAGGCTGATAAGACCTTTGTAAGTGCGATCATGCCAACCCTGAAGATTTTCTCGACCCCGGCGTCCTGATCCACTAGCCAGAGCCTCGATTCACAGGCTACGCTACTACAAGGGCGCGCAGGATGCGCAGTTCCTGCGGGGCTCAGCTGGCAATTCGGAGTCCCGCTTTCGCGGACTGTTGACTCTTTCGGTGGCCGGTGTGTGCTGATGCATGTACCGCAAAATGATCTATATCAAAACATTCCACCGAATGACCGGGGGGACTGTCGACTAACGTGGCACTGCAAGATTTGAGCGCCAACAGGGGGCCGCTTCCTCGATTCGGAACCCGATTCTTCGCAGGCCTGGACGGCCGCGTGCGCCAGTCTCTGTTCAAGCTGCCGCTGGTGTTGAACTCCGTCGGTGGTTTCGCCATCGGCATGGCGACGATATTTCTGATCGTCGCCAACCTCACCGACCACGAAATGCTGAAAGCCTTCTGGTTGGGCGCGTTCACCACGACCCTGCTCGGCTCGGTCTCATTGCTTGGAGCAACCAAGTTCGCGGCCCTGAGAGCCAGACAGCGCAGCGTGGCGATGCAACGCGCCCACGATCGGATGTTGCGTCAGCTCGTCGACGCCTCACCCGCCATGGTGTCCTACATCGACAGCGGCGGACGCTTTCAGCTGACAAATCGTTCATTCGAGAACTGGCTTGGGGCGAGCCGCGACGAACTCCATGGCCGCCACCTGCGCGACGTGCTTGGCGACGGGCCGTTCGAAGCAATCCGCCCCCATGTGGACCGCGCCCTGCTGGGCGAGTCCGTGCGCTTCGAGCGGCTCATTGCGACATTGGACGGCGGGTGCCGTTACGTTGACAGCATACTGACGCCACATTTCGATGAAAGGAACAAGGTCAGCGGCGTTTTCGAAATGATCGTCGATATCACTGATCGCAAGCGTATGGAAGAAACGCTACGAGACAGTGAAGAACGACACAGGGCTCTGGTCGAGAATTCTCCCGTGTGCATACTCGAGATGAACCTCGGCGGGCACCTCGAGACCTTGAATCTGGCAGGGCGCACCATGATCGGCGAGGACGATCGGTCACATGTGTTCGGTTTGTCCTTCGTCGACATCGTCGCTCCCGCCGACCGTCCGCGAATTGCTGAGCTATTGGATCGTGTGCGAGCAGGAGAAGCCACTCAGGCTGAGTTCGGAGCCACTATCGACAAGGAACGGCGCGTTTTCTCTGCGAACTTTCTCCCCCTGCGCAGTCCCGACGGCAAAGTGCACAAGCTCATGGGCGTCATGCAGGACATCACCGACGCGCACATGCTTGCCGACGAGCTGTCCTATCAAGCCAGCTACGATGCACTCACCGGTTTGGTCAATCGCCGCGAATTCGAGCAACGTCTGGAACGCGTGCTCGATACCGCCAGATTCGAGAATACCGAGAACGCCCTGTGCTACCTCGACTTGGACCAATTCAAGGTGATCAACGATACCTGCGGACACATTGCGGGCGACGAACTCCTGCGTCAGATCGCCGCGGTACTGCAATCAAATGTTCGTCAACGCGACACGCTCGCGCGCATTGGCGGTGACGAATTCGGTATTCTCATGGAGCGCTGTTCACTGGAGCAGGCCACGCGGGTAGCGAATAAGCTGCGAAGGAAGGTTGCTGACTTCCGTTTCGTCTGGGCGCAGAAGAATTTCGGTGTGGGTGTCAGCATCGGAATCGTATCGATAGATAAAACGAGCGAGAATATTTCAGTCGTGATGAACGCCGCGGACAGCGCCTGCTACACGGCGAAGTACAAAGGCCGCAACCGTGTCCATATCTACCGCCGCAGCAATACCGACCTGGTCAGGCGTCATGGAGACGCGGAATGGGTAATCCGCGTTGAAAGAGCCCTGTACGAAAACAGCTTCGAGTTGACTTACCAGCCGATTGTGCCGGCATCGGGTCAATCCGAAGACGGTGCTCATATTGAGATCCTACTGCGACTACCCGATTCCGGCGGCGAATCCATACCGCCGGGAGCATTTCTTCCTGCAGCCGAGCGCTACAACCTGTCCACACTGATTGACCGCTGGGTAGTGACTAATGCCCTCGCGTGGTTTGCTGAAAACCCGAAGGCGCTGGATCGCATCATGATCTGCTCCATCAATCTTTCCGCGCAGTCGTTAACGGATCCGAAGTTTCTGAACTTCGTCTGCGACACTTTAGATGCGAGTCCAGTGCCGGCAGAGAAAATCTGTTTCGACATAAACGAATCCGCCGCCATCGCCAACCTGACCGACGCGACCCGGTTCATGATTGAACTGGGTAAGCTTGGCTGCCGGTTCGCTCTCGATGACTTCGGCAGCGGGCATTCTTCATTCGCATATTTGAAGGCACTCCCGGTGGACTATCTGAAGATTGACGGAGTGTACGTGAAGGGGATTACAGACGATCCTCTCGATCTCGCGATCGTTCGCTCTATCAATGATATCGGCCGGGTGATGCAAAAGCGCACAATTGCCGAGTTCGTGGAATCGGAGCAGGTTGCGGAAAAATTGCGCGAAATAGGTGTCGACTACTACCAAGGTTATTTCATTGCCAAGCCAAAGCCGATAGAAGATCTAGCGTAGTTATAAGCCGATTTTGGGGCGAACTAATCATTCCCCAGTCGAATTGGGTATACTGTCTACTGCTTTTCTTTCGTCACCGCACCGAACGCGGATTCAGCTGTAATGTCATCTATACCGTCACCTCCCGACCCCGAGTGGCCGGACGAGCTCTATGATCTGTTACGTGAACACGACGTCACGCAGTTCGCCTATGTTCCTGACGCCGGACACAAGACGCTCATCGATCGTTCGTTGGCCGACCCGGATGTGAACTCCATTGCTCTCACCACCGAAGAGGAAGGCGTCGCCATGCTTGCCGGTGCCGACCTTGGCGGAGCCCGCGGCGTACTCCTGATGCAGAGCAGCGGCGCCGGTAACTGCGTCAATATTCTCTCGATGATCAAATCCGGGCACTTTCCATTCCTCACTCTGATCAGCATGCGCGGCGACTTCGGCGAGGGGAATCCCTGGCAGATGCCTATGGGTCAGGCCCTGCGCCCGGTGCTCGCCGCCATGGGTATAATCTGTCTCGATGTCGATTCGCCGGACGAGGTTCTGCCAACTGTCCATGGGGCGCTGGGAATGACTTTCAAATCCGGGAATGCCGTGGCCGTGCTGCTGACCCAGAAGCTGATAGGAGCCAAGGCGTTCTAGCGCCGCCGCAACGATGACTGCCATCGACAATCCAGATAATGCTCTCGTCGACGATTGTGTGCTCGATCGCATTCAGGCGGTACCGGCCCTGGTGGGCAATCACGAAGACTTTCTCATCGTCACGGGCCTCGCGGGCACAGCCAGGGACATTGCGGCGTTAACCGACGACGGGAATCACATTTATACGCTGGCGGGCGCTATGGGTGCCGCCGCGATGATGGGATTCGGTCTCGCCCTGGCGCAAACCGAGCGGCGTGTGCTGGTCGTGACCGGCGACGGTGAGTTGCTCATGAATGTGGGTGCGCTGGCGACCATCGCCGTGGCGAACCCGCCAAACCTCTCAATAGTCTGCGTGGACAACGGTCACTATGGCGAAACCGGCTACCAAAAGAGTCATACGAGTCTCGGGGTCGATCTGGAAAAAATGGCCATCGGCGCCGGTATCAAAGCGACGCGCACCGTTACACGGGAAGATCAAATCGTGGATGCTGGAAAATTCATCCGTGAAACCAACGGAACCGCCTTCGTTTGCTTGCGGGTAAAGGCTACCAACCCACCATCGTACCGACGACTACTGGACCCGGCGGCGTGCCGTAACCGATTTCGAAGCGCGCTGCTCGGCAGACCCTGAGGCAGCAAACATTGTTCGAACTTGCCTGGCCATGGGCGCTTGCAGCGGTAACGCTCCCCCTGGCAGTGGTTTGGCTGCTACCCGCCACGAGCGGCAGCACGGAGATCGCCCTGCGTGTGCCTTTCTTCCTGCGCGTTGCCGCGTGGTCCGATGAGCGCAGCGTGCATAC
>JAACFO010000145.1 GCA_009937425.1 Gammaproteobacteria bacterium | reverse complement strand
GACGCTATGTAATAGCGTCAAGAAAAAGCGTCTCTGACCCGGATTTATTATTACCCTTTCAGATAGCGGCCCGGTGAGGTTCCCAGGGAGCGCCGGAACATGGCAACGAACGCGCTGGGGCTGTGGTAGCCCAGGTCGTAGGCCACTGTCGTGACGGACTCGCCGGCGCCCAGCCGCGACACCGCCGCCAGCAGCCGCAGCCGCCGGCGCCACCCCGCAAAAGTCATCCCCGTCTCGCGGCGAAACAGGCGTGCCAGGGTGCGTGCGCTGGCGCCCGCGCGCTTGCCCCACTGGGTCAGGTCGCGATTGTCTCCGGGTTCCGCGATCAGAGAATCCGTGACGGCCTTGAGCCGCGGGTCTCGCGGCAGCGGCAGATGCAGGGGCGCCACCTTCAATTCCCGCAGTTCGTCCAGCACCACGCTTACCAGGCGGGCAAAGCTGTCGGACAACTGCTGACGCCCGGCAAGATCGGAAACTTTAACGATGAGTTCCCGCAGAAATGGCTGCACCGACATCACGCAGCATTCCCCCGGCAGGCCAACCGCGGCGTCGGGATGCACATACAGGGAACGCATGGAAATTGGCCCGGCGGAGTACACCTCGTGGTCCACCTCCGCGGGCACCCACACCGCCTGCTGGGGTGGTACCACCCAGGTGCCGGCGGCGGTGGTGACGGTCATGACGCCTTCGGAGGCGAATACCAGCTGGGCGCGGAAATGCCGGTGCAGGGAGAAACGCTGGTCCCCGGAGCTATTCGAGATCACCGTCACCACGGGCTGACGCGGGTCTTTTGAATTGCCCGGATGCCCGGGATCTTCGGTTGTCCGTCTAGCGATATCCACTCGCTGATTATAGTGAGACAGGCGAGCTGCCGTTGGCCACGAAGATGAGGGGTCGAGAGAAAGCTGGTCGGCGTGGAAATCGCCGGCGAGCCGAACGGGGAAGCCAATCAGTACAGCTGGTCTGCGCGCAATGGTGCCGGCATCGTCAGCGCGCCGGGAAGGTCATTTGGTAGTGGCGGAAGCGTTACCGGCCAGGGCGTCGACGGCCGGGGGATTGGCGAACTTGCGGTCGCAATCGGGTCGGCCTTCACTACGACAACGCCGCATCTGAACCTTCAAGGGATCCGCTGGCTGCCATGCAAACCAAGGAGCAATTGATTCCCACCCACCCAGCGCGACACCGACCGCCCAGTCCTTTTGATCCACCATGACGCCCCTGTCGTCGACGATCCGCCCGGTGTAGGGCTCCACGAAGGGCAGGACCGTTTCCCGCTGCAGATAGACAAGACCGCACGCCAGCATCAGGACCGCAACCAGCGCCAATCGGCGCACGGTCTTGCCCCTGGATTTGTCTTTCTCATCGGTTCTTCGCCGGCCCTTGTCCTCGCCTTTTTTCAACCCACCGACGGCATTGTTGACCCGCAACTCGGTGACAGCCGCCAACATCTCTGTTGCGTTGGCAAAGCGATCCTCAGGCTCTTTCGCCGTCATCTTTTCCAGCAACGGCTGATACATGGCGACTTCTTCGGGAAGCTGGGGGATCGGCTCATTGAGATGCTTGAAAACGATGTGCACAGGTGAGGCTCCTTCGAAGGGCTTCTTGCCTGTCAGCATCTCGTAGAAAATTATCCCGAGGCCGTAGACATCGGTGCGTCCGTCCACGGGTTCGATTCTGGCCTGCTCCGGGGCCAGGTAATCCGGCGTGCCAACGACAGTACCGTCCACGGTGACATCGGTCTCGCGCTCGAAATCCTTGGCGATTCCGTAGTCCGCCATCACCGGCGTGCCGTCTTGCCGAAACAGAATATTGCCGGGCTTCACGTCGCGATGAATGACGCCCTTCTTGTGCGCGACTTCCAATGCCTCACCAACGGTGGCCAGTATCTCCAGGGCCTCTTTGGGCTTCATGCCGGCTTCGATGCGCGATTTCAGATCGCCGCCTTCCAGATACTCCATGGAGATATAGATATGGCCCGCATGGATTCCGATGTCGTGAACAGTGATGATGTTACGGTGACTGAGGGACGCGAGAATACGGCCCTCGTTCAGGAAACGCTCGGTCCACTCCTTGGTTTCCGTATTCTTGAGTACCTTGAGCGCCACCGACCGCTGCAGGGACTCCTGGGTGGCGCGGAATACCGCGGCCATGCCACCGGTACCGATGTGGGCCGTTACCTGATAACCGGGTATGTTCAGCTTTGCCATGGGAAGTCTAGTGTGCCGGGTTTAAGGAACTATCCGTGTCGGCCCGAAGGCTGATTAATCAGCAAATTCTGACGCCTTCCCAAGCGTAGTTCCGAGACCCCGTTCACGCCCCGATTGCCCACGAACCGACACCCTGCCTGTGACATGGCGCACATTCATTCGGCGGCATTCGTCCCCCTCGCCCAATCCCTCCTCCAGACCCTCGCCCCTGCAGGGGAGAGGGCAGCACCCCCTTACCTGGCCTCGAGGGCGCGTCTGAGTTCCAGCATCGCCAGGGTGTCCTGCCGACAGTACTGCCTGAGTGCATCGTGGATGCGCCGGCGCTCCTCGTCAGCAACCCGTTCGAGACTGTTTTGATAGGCTGCGCTCGCCTCGCGTCCGTCGGCGATAGCCAGACCGTCATAGCCCATTTCCGGCACCAGAACGGGGAGCACGCTCTTGATGGAAAACGAGCCGTGGAAATCCGGGTGATAGTAGTTGCCCTGAACGACTTTCAACAGGTCCCAGAGACGCTCGAGGAGCGCGTCCAACCCGAGGGAAAGTTCGGGCAGTTCTCGCGACAGCGCCTTGATGACCGTTCTCTCGAATCCGGAGTAGACGCAGATAGTTCCGCCATCACCCGCCGCGTCGATTAATGCCTCGGCGAGTGGCCTTCGCGGGTCGCCTTCCTCGGTCCACAAGAACTCCCGGTGCGAAACATTGCCGGCTTCATCCTGGGTGTGCATGGAGAACTGGAAGGGGATGGCGTCGTAACAGCGGGTGCCGGCGTAGCGGGGAATGGCCGGGCTGAAGCTCTCGAAATCCAGATAGCGAATCGGATATGACACCTGGGACAAGGCTTCCTTCAGATGCGGTGAAACCTGCTCCTTTCCCGTGATCACCGACCGGCGAACAGTAGCCTGGGGTTTACTGAGCGGAAAGTCATCGGGTATGTCACCGATCTCCTCGATCTCCTGACTCTCCAATCGCTCCAGCTTGGCCGTGCGCAGACGTGGAAGATCGGTTACGGGGTGCTCTGGATACTCCCAGTCGCGGGTGCAAAAGTCGTAGTACCCACATTCGTAAGGTTCGAAGCAGTGATCACCCGGATCGACCGCTGGAGCTTGGGCGGCCGAAAGCATCGCGTGGAGAAGCGTCACGTCTTCACCGATCCATGGCAGGTGCTGCACTGCCGTATCGTCGAGATTGTGAAAACGAAACAGACGATAAACGTCCAGGCGCTTACCGTCGAACACGTATCCCCGATTAAGTGTCAGCAAGCCTGCGGACACGACATCGATTCCGGCGCCGCGAAGAACCCACGTCTGCACCGCAACGTCGTGTACGTTAACAGTCTTAACGGTGGTGCCGGACTTCACCTCGATGAGATTGAAGCCGCCACGGGTGCTGCGCTCCAGCACATCGACCCGAACCAGTACGCCCCGGTGCTCGAACGCTGCTTCGAAAATTGCCGGAACGGACTCGTCGGCCAGTAGTGCCCTGGTGTGCGCAATTGCGTCTTGCGGGTGCCGGTGATCCGCCTCGACCAAAACACCGCCGGGATAACGTTGCCTGGCGAGACGGCCTACTTCGTGACCGGTATCGAAAATTGCCTGGGTGACTATATCGACATCGGCGCCAAGCTCGCGCTCGTAGCAGTCATACCAGAGCTTCAGGTGGCACTGGCAACCAGAAAGAAAACGCGTCTTCGAAAGGCGCGGGACAGTCACGGTGTCGACGTTAGCATGTCATCGGCGGGAATATATAAACAGGCTGTCCCTACCCCTGTTGAACGCTCTCATGGAAGAGCTCTTCAATAGCCAGAAGCCGGGGTGTTAGACCCTGCTGGTGTGCATAGGTGACGAGACGTTCCAGGTCCCTGCGATTGTGCTCCATCCCGTAAGACCAATAGTCGTCTCCGAACCGCCGCACGGTTTCGTCCATAATCGCGGGAAGAAAGGGAATCATTGCCGAATAGGCACCTGCATCGCGCAGTGACATCATGGCCTGGCGCCGCGCTTGGCACAGGGCTTCGTAAATGTTCGCCAGTGCCCGCGGATATCTCTTATGCACATCACGGCGCATGACGACGCAATGCATGATGGGATGAATTCCAGTGCGAGCGTAGTAATCCCGCTCGGCAGCAACGTAGTCGGGGAATACGCGCCGCACTCGCGGGGACCCGTTTTCGAAGCAGGCCGGCACCTGGTGAATGAGCGCGGCATCTACAGCTCCGGATTCGAGAAGCGTCGAGAGATCCTCCTTCGGCTGCATGTAGCGGATCCGCGTTCTTTCGGGCATCTCGATGGGCACACGGGGCGCGAGCTCCGCCACCCACTCCACGGAACGCAAATCGAATCCGTGTTCCTCGGCCAGTATGCCGACAATCCACACCACGGCCGTCATACCCCATTCGCGAATGGCGATGCGCTTGCCATTCAGATCTTCGGGGCGCTGGATTCCGGAAGCCACATTCGCGTACACCATTCCATGACGAAAAGCACGGCTGAGGAAGGCCGGCATGCCCACAAAGGGATTATCACCGGTGCCCGCGAGGTAAGCATGAGCTCCCATGGACATTTCCGCGACGTCGAACTCGAAGCCACTACACATGCGTCGGAAAATCTCGGTGGGGGAAAGCGTCTGAATACGAAGGTCGATCCCCTTTGCCCGCACAGCACCGGTCTGCAGCGGATAAATTCGATCATAGTTTCCGAATGCGGCGCTAAGTGACGGATCGGTCGTGCTTTTTCCCATGAGAAATGTCTCGCGGCCAAAGAAAGAAATTCCTGACAAATAAATTAAACGTAGTAACTGATCTCGCGGGCATTCCGCAATATAATGCAACCCTCGGGGGGCAACAAAAAGGACGAGGGGAAAGCTGTGGACTCTTCCATCATCAAAGGGAAGCGCAATCAAGATGGTGAGCAACGGGAGCGCCGTTGCGTATCCCGCACGACGACGAAGGCTCGGGCTTATGTCTCCAGACAGGGGCTGCCGCGATACAAAGGTAAGGTGCGGGACCTCAGCTCCACCGGCGCATTCGTCGCCACCGGACCGCTGCCGATTCGCGAACGGCACGTGGTGAAGCTGAACTTGGTGCTGGATCTGGGATCGGTAGTGCGTCTGCACAATCGCCCGGCGATTGTGGTCCGCCGCTCCCGCGAAGGTGTGGCACTGAAGTTTTTCTGAGGACGCGAGACACACGCCGCCCGGACGTGGAACTAGCAGTCGTCCGCAGTCGCCATTTCCGTTTCGAGCTCCAGCAAGCGCGCCACGTGGGGACGCACATGCTCCCAGGATTTCGACGTCATGTAGATCATCGTACCCTTGCCTGTCTCGCTACGGCTCGCCATCCCCATCTCTTCCAGTAGATGCAACTTTCGAATGACGGTTGGCCGGGGTATACCGGTCATTTGCGCAATGCTGCTTACATTGACGGGATTCCCCGTAAGCCGGTTTCCCATTGCCGCACAGATTGCGACAAGAAAGGATTCAAAGCCCCCGGGGTAGACGTTTCTGAGTTCACGATAGGAAGAAAGAAGAAACAGGCCGAAGCGGCGGCGCTGCGGAATAGTCGGTTCGAGAGCCAGCATGGTACACCCCCCTCCGAAAGCGGAATCGACCGCGCCTTCGAAATGTAACCACCGGACGGTTGTGGGCGTGATTTTCCTCCCTGATCCCTGATCCCGGGAACGACGCCCTCATGTCTTCTGTTGACAGGATAAGGAATCCGAGCGGGACCTGTCCAATTTAATCATGTCCAAATTGAACACTGACAGCCAATAACTACGCCAGAAATTTCTGCAGGTAAGCCACATCGAGGCTGATTCCGAGCCCGGGTCGGTCGGGGATCTCCAGATAGCCGCTGTCGAAGCTGAGCTGCTCATGGGTTACGCCATCCCTGAATGGATGGTGGGATCGGTCATATTCGAAGAAGGGCTCAGCGGCAAAACGCCGCTCCGGGAAATGCGGCAGCGCCGCATAGAGCTGTAATGCCGCGGCAAGTCCCACATTCGTTCCCCACACGTGCGGGAGCACGGGAATACTGGCGGCACTCGCCATGGCGATGATTTTCATTACTTCCGTAAATCCGCCGGCGGCGCACAGGTCCGGTTGCAGGATGTCGACGGCGCGGCAATCAATGAGCTGCCTGAAGCCGTAGCGCGTGTACTCGCATTCGCCCCCCGCGATGAGCACATCGGAAGCCGCCCGCACTTCCATGTAACCGTCGATGTCTTCGGGTATCACGGGCTCTTCGAACCAGTACACGTCGTAGTCCGCCAATACCCGTGCGAGACGGATGGCCTCCGAGGCGTTGTAGGCGTGATTGGCATCGACCATCAGCGCGATGTCGTCGCCGATGGCTTCGCGTATGGCGCGCACGTAACTTTCGTCGGTTTCGAGTCCATAGCCGACCTTCAGCTTCATGCCCGTGAAGCCCGCTTCTCTGTAGCCCACGGCCTCCTCTACCAGTGCCGCGACGATGCTCGGCACCCCCTGGGGCTCGTAGAGTCCGGTGGCGTAGGCTCGGGCGCGCGCCCGGTAGGCGCCGCCGAGAAGCTTGTAGACGGGAAGACCGAGGGCCTTTCCCTTGATGTCCCAGAGGGCAATATCGACGGCGCTGATGGCGGAAATGGTGAGACCTTTCTGGCCCTGATCCCGGGTCAAGTTGTAGAGGCGGTCCCATAGAACACTGGTGTCGAATGGGTCGTGGCCGACGACCAGCGGACCCAGGCCGTCGTCGATCAGGGCCGCCACAGCCTCGGCCGGCCCGCCGAAGTAGAAGGCCTCGCCTACCCCCTGGACGCCTTCGTCGGTGTC
Source organism: Gammaproteobacteria bacterium (assembly GCA_009937425.1). GTDB lineage: Bacteria > Pseudomonadota > Gammaproteobacteria > HK1 > HK1 > JAABYT01. Next base: position 2,411 of record JAACFO010000145.1, on the reverse strand, counting down.
CACCACGCAGATTGCGGATTGGCGCCTGTCCGTGACCCGTTGAGACCAACCGAAACCGTGCTCACCCAGGGTGGCTTGCAGAACGTAGGTCTTCACTCCTGTAATTTTCATAGGGGCAGTCTGCCTGTTTCCTGTCTGCCTGGTCCACCGCCCGGAACTGCATGCTGATGCGGGGATCGGCATGCGCCAGCTTGGGTACGCTGTGCAGCCAGGTCCGCTGGCAGCTGCCGCCCATGACCAGCAAATCACCCCAACCCGGGGAGAAGGTCACGGAGCGGCCACCGGCCACTGGATGCAGAAGAAAGCGCCGCGGTGCTCCCACCGAGACGATGGCGATGACCGTATCGTCACAGAGACGGCCGATTCTGTCCCCGTGGGGGGCGACGCTGTCCTTGCCATCCCGGTACCAGGCGAGGGTCGTGCCCCGGAAGTCGACGCCGTACCGCCCGGCGAGAGCCGCCGACAGGTCCAGGAGAAGTTGCGCGCTGGGCCCCCTGGTGGGCGCCGGGGCGGTCAAGCGCGGCACATTGACGGTGCGGTGGTACATGAGGCGGCGACCCTGCTTCCAGTCGGCGCTGGCAACCAAATCCCGGTAAACCGCCTCGTGGCCACCAAGCCAGTGGGGGAGATAGTCGACCCAGGCGCCGCGACCCAGGTCCAGCCGCTTGAGCCCGCGCAGTTGCGGGTCGAAGACCGGAACACCGAAATCGAATAGTGACGTCTGCATGCGGGCCCCTCTTGAGCGCCCGGCAAGAATACTGTATATTTATACAGATAACAATTCAGCGGCGAACGGTCCGCCGTCAGTTTTTGAGAATCGCCTTTTTCTCTTCCCTGCGCGTGATGCGATTTTTATCCCGAACTTTCCTGTACTCGATCTTGATCAGCTTTTTCTTCTCGTTGATCTCCGCCATTTCCGCCATGAGTTTCTGCTGATCCACCTGCCCGCCCTGGGCGGCCTGCATGAACATGGCGTTGTAGAAAAGCTGCTGGGAATCCAGCGCGTGCAGCTCGGCCTTCTCGTCCCAGGTGAGTTTGAAATCTTCGTTCAAATTTCCGATTTCCCATTTCCGCAGTTTTTCGCCGTTTCGGAACTTGCTGATGGTTTTCTTGTTCCTATCCTCCAGCTTCACCACCTCTTTCCTCTCGCGTTCGTTCCAGCGTTCCTCCTCCTTGGTGAGACCGTCTCCTATGGGTGTAGCGAGAATGGGCGAGTATTTTCCGGTCAGTCCCAGAGACGAGGCCTCGTCCAGAGCCATGCGGTCTACTTCGCTCAGCAGCGCGTTCTCGCGTTCCTCTTTGGCAATCTGCTCCCGGTGCAACTCTTCGGCGGATTGCTTCTTGAGCGCGAACAGCTCGTCCGCGAAGGCCTTCCCGTCCGCCTGCATCTGTTCGATGGCCTGGTCGTTGAACTCGACTCCCGGTCTCATGAACAAACTCGACAGCTTCTTTTGATATTCGGCTTCGGCGCCGGCGACCCTGGCGTCGTGGTCTGCCTTGAGTTCCACACGTTGCAATTTGAACTCGGTATCCAGCTCCTTGACCTGCTCCTGGTAATCCATTGTCAGGTTACGAACGTACTCCCGAAAATCTTTCGTGCCCTCACTAATCTCCTTGGAGCGTTCGCTCTTCTGCGTTTGGCGCTCTTTTTGCGCAGCCTGACGCTGCTTACGCAACTCCTTGCTTTCATCGGCGGTTGCCGGGTTCAGAAGGGAAAGGAGTGCCAGAGCTATCAGAGGCGGATAGAGAATTCTTCTCATTGCATTTCCCTCCGTGGGCCGACCGGTCCGAGGGAATAGTACACAAGATGGGCGATCCCGGCATGGGAGTATCAATTCTGCCGGCGACAGGCGGCAAGCAGGACTGGAACGTGTCCAGCTAGCCGCGGGAGTGGTGGCGGGTCGAGCGCGCGACGCCCTCAGGCGGCGCTTTCTCTGGCGGGCTTTTCGAGGATCTGCTTGAGGGCAGCGAGAAGATCCATGTAACTCAGAATGCCCAGTAGCTCGCCGCCCTTGGACACGATCAAACAGCCAATGCGCTTTTCCTTGATAATGTCGATGGCGAATGAGACCGAGTCTTCCGGCGACACGCTGTAGGGCTTGGTGGCCATGATCTTATCCACCGTCGTGTCCTCGGTAACGAGGAAATCCTCGCTTCCCGTGGCTTCATCTTTGTAGACGGCGCCCACGCTGCGCAGATCTCTATCCGAAAGAATACCGGCAACCTTGCCGAACTCATCAAGTACCGGCAGGTGACGGAAGCCGCCGTCGCGCATTATTTCGAATGCGTCCTGCACGGGGGTACCCTTCGGGGCAGTCGTCACCACGCTTTGCATCACGTCTTTGACGTACATGTTGTTGCTCCGTTTCGCCCTGCCGGCGGCAGGTCGTATTCAAGGAATATCGGCCTCC
>JAACFO010000144.1 GCA_009937425.1 Gammaproteobacteria bacterium | reverse complement strand
CCTCGAACAAGCCGGGCTTCGCCGCGGGGCTCATGAGTTTGTAGGATGCGAGATCGGGGATCAGGATGACATTTTTCGTGAACTCTTTGTGCCACAGATCGATGATGACCCGTTCACTGTCGAACGGATACCGGGAATAGTCGAAGTTCTGGTGCACTGCCGCGTTGAAATTCCAGCGGACGAGCTCGGTATCACCATCCTCCACCGTATAGGCTCTGGTAATCGTCGAGACCTTCGCCTGCGGCATGATGAAGCCGCGTTGGATGCCGTCGTGGATACCCTTTGTGTAGCGCTGCCAGACATAGCCGTTGACGCCTACGGTCGATGCGTCCTCGAGAAAGGCCGATTGGATATAAATGCCGGTGGGGATGAACAGCGGTACCTCTTCGCGCTGATCCAGTGTGCGGCGGCGTTGTTGCGATGTGAATCGGTTGAGCGAATTCCAATTGGTTATACGTGTGACGTTGTCGCCATTCGGCAGTTGTTGGCGTATGGCCAGGGCTATTACGAACATTCCTACCAGAATGAAACTTCCCGCGAGGGCGCTCGACACGATCCACAGGCCGCGGTTGAAATCCCGATCAATCCTCGCCAGTGCGATGGCAAGAAGCACAACGGCGATTGCGATTATGAGGGCGATATCGATCAGCTTCCTGTGGGCGACCCGCGCGGGCATCAGCACGTCGCGATCGGCAAGAACGACACCGAGAATCCAGTTCGTCGCGGCGATCCTGCGAAAGAACATATGAGAACTCAGTCCGGTGTCCGGATCGACAAAGGTCGCCGTCGAGGTGGGATCCCGCAAGGCAGTCTCGATGCTGTTCACACCCCGGGGGCTCGCCACGCGTGCGAGGAAGCTGTCGAAGGAAATCTGATGCTCGCTGAAATCCCTGTTCGGATGCAGAATGAATTGCTTCTCCGAGGACAAAACGAAACTGTATCCGTTGTGACCCAGGTCCAGGGAGTCCAGCAATCTCTGGAAGACGCCGAGGGTGTAGGTCGCGAATATGACGCCGATGGGCTCGTTGCCGTGGCCCGGCTTGCGCAACGGTGCTCCATAGGTAGCCAGAGCGTGGCCGCGATCACTGTCGAAGTATGGCGTCAACCACATCGGCGAGCCTTCCATGGGACGGTGATACCAGTCGCTGCCGGGTTTGGTGTAATCCTGATTGGCGTCAAGATCCTTGAGACTGACGCCATCCTTTTCGATCACGTAGGCCGGTCCATAAAGACGGATGCGGGGATGGTAAGCGAAAGGCGCGAAAGCGACTCCTGCCTCCTGAAAACCGGGATCCGAGTAAACCAGATTTCGCGTGATGGCGAGTATCTTCGCCTCGCTCGGCCGACCATCGCGAAGAATGTTTTCGGCGGTACCGTCCACTTCCCTGCTGATGCGCACCAGCGTTCCGCCGATCTGGTCTCTCGCTGCCTCGGAGATCTGCCTGGCGGACGCCAGGGCATCGTCGAGCAGTGCGCGGTTCTCTGCTCGAAACTGCAGCCACAAGACGATCGCCAGCAGAAACCCGATAACGGATAGTACGGCGCAACATCGGAGAATCAGCTTTGCATTAATCACGGGATCTCAGTTGCCAGTCGACAGAGAAACAAAAAGATCCTTCTCGGCCTCGCGGTCACGCCACAGAGCGGTGACGCAATGCAACATTCCGACATCAGGGATTCTGAGGTGTCCCCGTTTCCGGCATCTTAACTGAGATCCACGATTCAGAAGACCTTTATCTTGTCCCTCGCAAGCTCGCCGCAATCTTCTACGCAATAATCCGCGGTTCACACTGAAGGCGTTCGCCTCCTACGTGCCACTCAGGGTAAAGGCTGCTCTGCATAGCAGTGCTGCCGAAGTAAGGTGGGCCCGAATGCTGCATTGCGATATGACATTTGGGACCTCGAGGCGGAGAATCTTCGGCACGGCACGGTTGACGCACCATCAGCTGGGAAATCTCGGTGAAGGGTTTGCTGGTGCCGTCGCGATATAGTGAAAGTTTTTCGATTCACCTCTGGTCTATATACAAACAGGCAGGCGATCGGACTCGACCGACGAGCCATAACAAGTGCGAAAACCGCATCGGGGGAAGTCATGAATAGAAAATTATCCATCGTTCACGCGGGCGTCCTGAGCTGCATGTTGGCAGCAGGAGGTCATGCATTCGGGCAGAGCAATATCGACAAGATGCGCGGCTTCCAGGTGACCGGCACCAGCCTGGACATCCCGACGATTCCTCAGGACGAGGCCATGGCTGCGCAAATCCGCAAGAACCTGCAGCAGGTCAAGATGCCGCCGGGCTTCAAGATCGACCTATTCGCCATCGTGCCCGATGCGCGCCACATGGCGGTCACCAAGAGTATCGGCGTGGTCTACGTGGGAACGCGAAAGTCCAAGGCCTGGTCCGTCACCGACCGTGACAGGGACCGCATTGCAGACGAGGTAAAGATCCTCGCGCCGAGCATCAAGATGAAGGTCCCGAACGGTATGTGCATTACCAACGACGGCATTCTCTATGTAGTCGAGCACAATCGCGTTCTCATCCTTCCCGCCATCGAGTTTTTCTACGAGAGCCCGGATATCGCCATCGATGGCATAATCGAGCCACTTGTTCCGGTTGAGGAGGAGTCCTTCAATCATGGCGCCCGTACCTGCTCCATCGGCCCGGACAACAAGCTCTATATCACCCTCGGACAGCCGTTTAACGTGCCGGCTAAAGAGAAGCTCCCGTTATACAAGCAGTGGGGCATCGGTGGCATCGTCCGTATGAACCGCGACGGCTCCGGCCGAGAGGTTTATGTGGACGGTGTCCGCAATTCGGTCGGCCATGCCTGGAACCCGGTTAACGGCGAGCTGTGGTTCACCGATAACCAGGTCGATGGCATGGGTGACGACATCCCACCAGGCGAGTTGAACCGAGTGACCGCGCAAGGACAGAACTTCGGGTTCCCCTGGTATGGCGGCGGCGACACCCGCACCGCCCTGTACATGGACGAAACTCCGCCGGCGGATGCCATCTTTCCTGAGGTCAATATGGCTGCCCACGCAGCCGATCTGGGTATGATGTTCTACAGCGGCAAGATGTTCCCGAAGAAGTATCAAAACGGCATCTTCAGCGCCCAGCACGGCTCGTGGAACCGTACGACCCCGGTGGGCGCCCGTGTCATGTTCACCTCACTGAACGAGGACGGTAGCGCGAATGAAACCGTACCATTCGCGGAGGGCTGGCTGGTCGAGGAGACCGGTGAGTATCTGGGCCGTCCCGTGGACGTCGAGCAGTATATCGACGGGTCAATCCTGGTTTCCGACGACTTGGTCGGGGCCATCTATCGTATCTCGTACGTAGGCGGCTGACGTCATTGCCCCCGCCGCCTTGTCGGCGGCGGGGGCCGGTTTCGTTCAATCACCTGTCGGTATCGGGAATATTCGGGCGATGTTATTCATATCTCGCCTGGCGGTGGGGTTCGCCATCTTCGCGCTGGCAGTCACCGCACAGACTCAGGAACTACCGGAGGTCGCTAAAGTGTGCGTCACCTGCCACGGTCGTGACGGTATCGGCACCACGCCACTCAACCCGAATCTCGCGGGTCAGAGTTCAATATATCTGGTCCAACAGCTCACCGCCTTCCGTGACGGTAAGCGCAAGAGCGAAGTCATGAACATCACGGCTGCTAACTTGAGCGACGACGAAATTTTTGCCATCGCAGAGTATTACGAAAGCCGAGTAACTTGTCGCTGAACAACCGGACGGCACGTCTGGTCGCACAGAGGAACAAAGGGCTCAGGACGACACCGGGGAGGGTATGTACTAGACCGGCTCGAATCTGATAATATCCGTCACCTGTCCCGGTTCATTGCTTCTCTCATACGATCGAGTGAAGGCTCCAATTAGAAGACCTGGTGGAGGAGGAAATAACATGCAGTGGACAAAGCCCGCGTACACCGAGATTCGATATGGCTTCGAAATCACGATGTACATTTTGAACAGGTAAGCGCAGCTTCGCCTACCCGGCGACGCGGAAAGAACTGGAAAGGGGGCCCGCGTGGCCCCCTTGTTATGTGGCGATACGGTTTCGGCCAGAAGCCAGGTCGCTTTTCCCTCGACAGTGCCCAGGAATACTCCCATGGATTCGAATTCCGGTCCTCCATGGAGTCGCGAAGAGTTCGAGCAGCGCTTGCGCGGGCTCGGCGCGCGCTACCACATTCATCATCCCTACCAGGTCAAGATGAACGCGGGCGAATTGAACCGTGAGCAGATTCAGGGTTGGGTGGCGAATCGCTTCTATTATCAGATCAACATTCCCCAAAAAGACGCCGCTGTCATGGCCAATTGCCCCGACCGCGAGGTACGCCGGCACTGGGTCCAACGGATACTTGATCACGACGGCCGCGCCGGTGAGGACGGTGGCATCGAGGCCTGGATCCGCCTCGGTGAGGCCTGTGGTTTAGAACGCGACGCCATCGTCTCGCTGCAACACGTGCTGCCCGGCGTGCGCTTCGCGGTGGACGCATATGTGAACTTCGTGCGCCGCGCAAGCTGGCAGGAAGCGGTGTGCTCATCGCTGACGGAGTTGTTCGCGCCGACTATACATCGAGAGCGGCTCGCCCAATGGCCCGGTCACTATCCCTGGATGGATCCCGGTGGGCTCGAGTATTTCCAGAATCGCCTGGGCGAAGCACACCGGGATGTCGAGCACGGACTCGCCATCACCCTCGAGGAGTTCACGTCTGCTGAGCAGCAGCAAAGAGCGCTGGAGATTCTTCGGTTCAAGCTCGACGTGCTGTGGAGCATGCTGGACGCCATGACTCTCGCCTACGTGCTCGATATGCCACCGTACTTCACCGTGGAGGACTCACCGTGAGCGCCGAGTTCCCGCGCACCTCGGTACCGAGCGTCGCCAAGCCCTTTCGCTTTCAGTGGGAGGAGGCACAGGAATGTTTCGTACTCTTGTATCCGGAGGGAATGGTAAAACTCAATCCGGCGGCCGGAGAGATCCTCAAGCGCTGCGACGGAGAGCGCACGGTGGGCGAAATCATCAGCGAGCTCGAGGAGCAGTTCGCGGTTCCTGACCTGGCGGACGACGTGCTCGAATTCTTTGTTGAGGCCGATGGCAAAGGTTGGATCGCTACCTGAAGTGACGGCCGGGCCATTGTGGCTGCTGGCCGAGCTCACATACGCCTGTCCGCTGCAATGTCCTTACTGCAGCAATCCGGTAGATTTCGCTCATATCAAGAATGAGCTCGACACCGATGCATGGATTCGTGTTTTACGCGAAGCGCGTGCCCTCGGAGCGGCGCAGCTGGGATTTTCCGGCGGTGAGCCGCTCATCAGGCGCGATCTGGAAGTGCTGGTCGAAGAAGGGCGGCGGCTCGGCTACTACACCAATCTCATTACTTCCGGTGTGGGCATGGATGCGGATCGTGTACGCCGACTGAACGACGTGGGTCTCGATCATATCCAGTTGAGTATTCAGGCGAGTAACAGCGATCTCAATGATCGCATCGCCGGTAGTGGCTCTTTCGAACACAAGATCGCCATGGCGCGGGAGATCAAGGCCAACGGATTTCCCATGGTGCTGAACTTCGTTGTTCACCGGGACAATATCGATTACATGCGGGAAATGCTGGAGCTCGCCATCGATCTCGAGGCGGATTACGTGGAGCTCGCCAACGCGCAGTATTACGGTTGGGCGCTCGTGAATCGCGATCGTTTGCTGCCCACGCGGGATCAAATCGCCCGCGCTCAGGCGGTGGCCGAGGATTATCAGCAACGCTACAGCGGCGGGATGAAAATTTACTATGTCATCCCGGATTACTACGAGGACCGTCCCAAGGCCTGCATGGATGGATGGGGCAAGGTATTCCTGAGCATCGCCCCCGATGGCACGGCACTACCTTGTCAGGCGGCCCGTAATCTGCCCGGCATCGACTATCCCAATGTGCGCGACAGGGATGTCGAGTGGATCTGGCACGAGTCACCTGCCTTTAACCGCTTCCGCGGCGAGGCGTGGATGAAGGAGCCCTGTCGCAGCTGTCCGGACAGAAGCAAGGATTACGGCGGCTGCCGGTGTCAGGCTTACTTACTCACCGGGGATCCGGCCAACGCGGATCCCGTTTGTGACAAGTCCAGCCACCACGACGTGGTGCTGGAGGCCGTGGACCGGGTGCATCGACCCGGGGCGAGTGACGTCGAAGTGCCGCTCGTTTACCGCAACACGCGGAACTCGAAGTCCCGCGCAGCCCGATAATCAGGCGGCGGCCGGAGTAAAATCGGCTCAGGGGAATCGGCAGGTGGACTCGCGGGCATCGACGCCCAGGGTGTCCAAGTTGTTCTTCTGGTGCAGGAATCCATCGATGGGAGCTTTGGCGATCACCGCATTGTGGGTGTGAAGAAGAATGCTCTGGCGCAACTGATTGTCCCAGGGGCGGAAGCTCGCCGGCGCACCCTTGTAGGCGTCCACCCGGAAGTCATCGCTGCGCATGGCCGATCGTAGTGCCATGATGTCCCGGGATTTGCTGTACAGAGTCGCGGTGACAATCGATTTCACGGCCACCCACGCAGCCCAGTCCGGCCCGCTCATCCTGCGCTTGGCAAGGCGATGGAAACGTTGGTTGAGCTGCGGAGCCCCGTAGCGTTCCCAGGTCCAATGCCATGCGCTGGGAATAAGTCCCTCGCTTCCCACCACCGGTCGAGGATCCTTGGTTTGATAGGCGAGGTAGCGGCCGAACTCTCCCACGCTGTCCGCCAGGTAAATGACATCGTAATCGGCGGCGCTGGTGAGCAGGGCGAAGTTGGTTTGATCCCGCTGCCGCGGGTCGTTGCTGAGAACGAATGGCCGCCTGTCCACCATGGTCAATCGGAATTTTCGCGCCGAGGACGCAAAGGCGGTGCTCCACATGGCATCGACATCGCCAGGACCCTCCAGGGCCAGCACATCGGTCCAGTTTTTCTTGAACAGATACTGTCCCAGGGCGTCCATGAGCATGGCCCTGCTGGCGATGGTGTGGAATAAAACCGGAGAGCAGTCCGCGCCGCGCAAACTGTCGTCCCGATGTCGGACATTGAACAGGAGCACCTTGTCGGTGGCAAACGCGCCGCCAGCGTCGCGTAAATCCTCGATGGGAAGGTCGAGAATAAAAATTCCGGCACTCTGCTCTTCGATCAGGCGCCGGATCGTGTCGTTTACAGACCGCTCCGGGGCAACCGTCACCTCTTGGAGCTTGAAGGTAATGCCGATGCCGCGAGTCAGAATGCGGCTCTCCCGGAGCGCGACCTTGATGCCGTCGATGGCCCGATGGTGCTCGCGCAGCGTGAGTCCGGTATAGGCTCTGTGGGTTCGGTAATAGGGATCGGTTTGCCGGGTGAGATAGACGAGGCGGACCTCGTCGGTTGCCGCCAGGGCGCCGGGGAGTGAGACCAGCGACACCAGGGCTGCGACCGCCAGAGTGCGGAGCAGATCCGAATCAATGATCATCGATCAAAATTCCGTAGGGCACCATGTCGACGGGTACGGAGGTGACGACCACCAGGCGATCCGTGTCGATAATCGAGATGTCGTCGGATAGTCCGTTTGCTACGTACAGTGTCTTTTCGTCATGAGTAAGCGCCAACCCCCAGGCCCGTTTGCCTACCAGGATGTATTCGAGCACCTTGCGCCTGGCGACGTCGACAACCGCCACGTGATTGGCGCGTCCCAGCGCCACGTAGGCACGGGTACCGTCACGGGTGATCAATAGATCCACCGGTGTCACCTGGTCTCTGCGAAATCCCGTCGGCAGAAAGGTAATATCGTCGACGATCTCCAGGGTACCGGTGTCGATGATATCGACGACGCTGGCGAGCTCCGCCGACACCCACAACTCCTTGCCATCCGGGGTCAGGGCAAAGCGTCGCGGTCGTGTGTCCACGAGCACGTCCTTGATGACTTGCTGAGACTCGACGTCTATCACGTGCACCAGATTCGCCGCCTCCGAGGCGACGAAAACGCGTTTTCCGTCCGGAGTAATCTGTACCCCCTCGGGTTCCTCGCCGGTTTCGTATTCGGCCACGAACTTGCCCGTCTCGATGTCGAATACCGTCGCCGAAGCGTCCTCTTCATTGGAGATGTAGAGATGTCTTCCGTTGGGATGCAGGTCGAAGGTTTCCGGTTCCTCGACGCCGCGTATGCGGCCTACGAGCTTCTGCGTCGCCACCTCATAGATGGCGATGAGGGAATCATCGGCGCAGCCTACGTAGAAATTCATGCGGTCGGCGCTGAAGTGCATGCCCCGCGGCCGCGCGCAGGTCTCGAAGCTGCGCACTACTTTCCCGCTGCCATCGAGCACGGTGATGGTGCTGCTCTTCTCGTTGCTGATGAAGATGAGACCGGTGTTCTTTGCCGAAACCGGCATACATACCAGAATGAAGACCATGCAAAGTAGCGGCAGCAAGTGATATTTGAACAATTCAGACTCTCCCTGTCAGTGCTGTTCAGCCCGCTACGCGCCGGCGGATCATACCCTTCTTCGGATCGTAACCGAGCACGGCCATTGCGAAGAATACGACCAGGGCAGCCAGGACAACGGAATAGGCGAGAATGTTTGTCTGTAAATAGAGCGCGAAGCGGATGCTTTCTACCACATAGGTGAAAGGATTCAGCACGCAGATCGCATAAATGAAATCATTGGACTCCTGCATTTTCCACAGCGGGTAAAGTGCCGATGACAGGAAGAACATGGGGAAAATGACGAAGTTCATAATTCCGGCGAAGTTCTCCAGTTGGCGTATGGTGGAAGATAGCAGCATCCCCAACGCACCCAACATCAGGCCGGTGGCGATCAGCACCGGTGCCGCCGCCAGATAGCCCATGAGGGGCAGGTCCACTAGAACCAGATCGGCAATCACCAGAAATGCATAAACCTGCAACAGCGACACGAATGTGCCGGCGCAGAGCTTGCTCAGCAACAGGTACCAGCGTGGGAACGGGCTCGTCAGCAGCAAACGCATGCTGCCCATCTCGCGGTCGTAGACCATGCTGAGGGAGCTTTGCATGCCGTTGAACAGCTGAACCATGGCGGCGAGGCCGGGCACGATATAAGTCTCGTAGGTGATGTAAGTGTCATAGGGCGGGATAATCGAGACCCCCAGCACCGATCGAAATCCCGCACCGAATATGAGCAGCCACACGAGTGGGCGCACCAGCGCGGCGGCGAATCGCTCGCGTTGTTGGAAGAATCGCAGGGATTCGCGCCAGAGCACACCGCGAAGGCAGGTAACATAGCCCGGAAGAGTCGCTGAACCGTTGTCGTTCATGGTTGTGCGTGTGCGGGATCGCCGTTCGGATCGGTCAATTGCTTGAAGGCTTGCAGCACATCGGCCGCGCCGGTCAGGTCGAGAATCTCCGTCACGGAGCCCGATCCTTTGATACGGCCCCGATGAAGAACCGCTACCCGATCCTCCGGCCACACTTCATCCACCAGGTGCGTTGCCCACAACACGGTGAT
>JAACFO010000048.1 GCA_009937425.1 Gammaproteobacteria bacterium | reverse complement strand
GATGGCGCGCCCGGAGGGACTCGAACCCCCGACCACCTGGTTCGAAGCCAGGTACTCTATCCAGCTGAGCTACGGGCGCGTAATTCGGATGCCGATGGCGGGCCAGTATAAAGGAAAGATTCGAATTCACTGAATTAAGTATACTGTCCCCCTGATCGGGGGCCGCCTGGTCGGGAGGACATTCATAGTGGCCAGCGCCAAGAATCCCTTCTCTGTGGTCGTGACTATGCTCCTTCTGGGAGCATTCTTGGGCGCTGTGGCCCGATTTGCCTACGTCGCATACGTCATTGTGCAAGCCGGCAAGGCCTTGGATTCGGTTCCTCTCGAAGTGCTTTTGATAGACGTCATGGAACTCCACTGGTTCGCTCTTTACGGCGCTGGTGGGGGCGCGGTATTCGGTATCGTCTTAGTGTTGGTTGATCGGCTGCGTTATGGTGGGCAGGGCGAAGATCATTCCCGGAAGGTCAGGGAGGATGTCAATCCCTTCACTGCTGACGACGTCAAGTTGCGCCGCATGGAGATGGGCGATCGTTATTTGAAAGATCATCCCCCATCTGACCAGAACGACAGCACCAAGTAAGAGCGTCGTCGGTTCAGGTGCTCGTATCGTAGCGGGCGCGCAACCTCTTCTTGTCGATCTTGCCGACACTGGTCTTGTCGATGCTTTCGACCATCACTACGCGTTCGGGAATCGCCCAGCGCGATACTTCCCCGCGGTCCACGTGGGACTGCACGTATTGGCGGACCATGTCTTCGTCGATCGCGTTTTCATGGCCCGGGTCCCGAACCACCAGTACCAGCGGTCGTTCACCCCATTTCTCATGGGAGATCCCGATGGCGGCTACCTCACTCACACCGGCAAGTTGCGAGATGATGTCCTCCAGGGCCAGGGACGAAATCCATTCTCCACCGGATTTGATGACGTCCTTCAGGCGGTCCGTTACTTTGAGATAGCCGTCTTCGTCCACTTGACCGATGTCGCCGGTGTGTAGATAGCCCCCGGTCCAGAGCGCCTCGGATGTTTCGGGATTCTTGAAGTAACCCTGGGTCAACGCCGGGGCGCGCACGACGACTTCTCCCGTGCTCTTGCCGTCGCGGGGGCAGCTTCGCATGTCCTCGTCGACGACGTCGAGATTCACGAGCGGGATTGGGCGTCCGGTTTTGCAGCGCAGATCCAGCACTTGGTCGTCGTCGCCGTCGAGCATTGCGCGTTCCAGGTGCGCGATGGCAAGCACGGGACCGGTTTCCGACATGCCGTAGCCCGAGAATATGTCGATTCCGCGATCCAGTGCTGCCCGTGCAAGGCCTCTTGATAGTGCCGAGCCGCCGATGACAACTTTCCAGTTGCTCAGATCGACGCTGTCGACCTCGGGGCACGACAGCAGCATGTGCAGGATAGTGGGAACGCAGTGGGAGAAGGTGACTTTCTCCCTGGCGATGAGATCCAACAGTGTTTCCGGATAGTAGCGTCCCGGATATACCTGTTTCACGCCGGTGAGGGTCGCCATGTAGGGCATGCCCCACGCGTGGACATGAAACATGGGTGTGAGCGGCATGTAGACATCTTCTCTGCAAAAGCGCCCATGTTCGCCCACCATGCCCAAGGCTGAGGAGATCGACAGTGTGTGCAGGACGAGCTGGCGGTGGCTGTAGTACACGCCCTTGGGATCGCCGGTGGTGCCCGTGGTATAGAATGTGGTCGCGCGGGTGTTCTCGTCGAAGTCATGGAATTCGTGATCGGGTTTGCCCTTTTCGACGAGCTGCTCGTACTCGCCTTTGAAGCTGAGGGGCGACGCCGGTGTGTCATCGCCTTCCTGAATCAACAGGAACTTGCACGGGCGCTCCAGGCGATCCCGGATCTGCTCGATGATGGGCAGGAAGTCCTCGTGCACGAGGATGATGTCGTCCTCCGCATGATTTACGGTATAGAGAATCTGCTCGGGTGACAGACGCACGTTGATGGTGTGCAGCACCGCACCCATCATGGGCACGGCGAAGAAGCATTCGAGATAACGGTGGCTGTCCCAATCCATGACCGCCACCGTGTTGCCGGGTTTTACTCCCAGTTGGGCCAGGGCGCTTGCGAGGCGTGCGATGCGCTCCGCAAAGGTCGTGTAGTCGTAGCGGCGCTTGTCGGCGTACACGATCTCCTGTCGAGGTGCGGTGGCAAGCGGCGTGTGCAGCAGCTGGCGGATCAGCAGGGGATAGGAATAGGCGGCGGAGGCCGGCTGCGTGGGTTTCGAGGACACGGGGCTTTCTCCTCTTTATAACGCGACCTGGGTGGTCAAGGGGACAGAATACCGACGATGGCGCCGGTGGAACAGGTGGCAAGGGTCCCCGCGACGATGGATCGCAAGCCCAACTGTACTATTTCATCGCGGCGTTCGGGAACCATGGTGGACAGGCCGCCGATGAGAATACCGAGGCTGCCGAAATTGGCGAAGCCGCACATGGCATAGGTCATGATCAGCTCGCTGCGATCCGACAGGGCGCCTTCGGGAAGGGCGGCGAGCTGCAAATATGCGAGGAACTCATTGAGAACCGTCTTGATGCCCATGAGTGCCCCGGCGGTCAAAGCCTCACTCCAGGGTACGCCCATGAGCCAGCAAACCGGCGCCATCAGGTAGCCGAGCAAGCGCTGCAACGAAATGGGCTGGTTGCCCAGATCGGGCAGCAAGGCCAGCGCGGCGTTGACCAGGAACACCAGCGCCACCAGCACCAGCAACATGGCGATGACCATCAAAAACAGCTCGAGTCCGCTGCGGGTGCCGCGGGTGATGGCGTCCATAGTGCTGTTGGCACCGCGATCCGGCGCCAGCGTGCCCGCCGTGGATGCGGTGGTTTGCGGGATCATCAGCAATGCGATGGTGATCGCGGCCGGGGCGCTGATCAGGGAAGCTGTGAGCAGGTTGCCCACGGCGTTGGGTATTACCGGTTCGATGATGGTGGCATAAAGCACCAGCACGGTACCGGCAATGGTGGCCATGCCGGACACCATGATCACGAACAGCTCGCTGCGGCTCAAGCGCGCCAGGTAGGGTCGGATGAATAGCGGCGCCTCCACCATGCCGACAAACACGTTCGCCGCTGTTCCCAGGCCGACGGCGCCGCCCACCCCGAAAAACTTCTCCAGCACCAGGGCGAAGCGCCGGACTATCCACGGTAGGATGCGCCAATAGGTGAGCACCGCCGTCAGGGCGCTGATCACGATGATCAAAGGCAGGGCGCGGAAAGCGAGCACGAAGCTCGCCCCCGGCTGGGTCTCCTCGAAGGGTAGCGGTCCGCCACCCAGATAGCCGAATACGAAGGATGTCCCGGCGTCGGTGGCTCGTTGCAGCATGAGCACGAAATCATTCAACGCGGAAAGGGCTGCTTCCAATGGCGGCAGCTTCAGCAGCAGCGCGGCAAGTATCAATTGCACGGCAATACCGGCGACGGCTACGCGTACACTCGCAGCCCGGCGGTTTTCACTCATGGCCCAGGCCATGGCCACGAATACCAGCAAGCCGAATGCGCTTTGCAGGGATTGCATCGGCCGTCAGGCGGGCAGGGGTTCGCGATGCACTTACGGCCGCCGCATGGTGAAGACGTTGTCCACCAAGGTGTAGTCCATGTAGCCGAGCCTGGCGATGGGTTTGAACGCCTCCATGTCGATCATGCCGTCGGTGATGATGCTGTCGTCGATGTGGATGCCGACGACTCTTCCAAATACCACCAGACTGGGCCGTCGTGGATCGTTGCTGGGCAGTTCCACGGTCTTCAGATGGGTGCATTCCAGATGCACAGGGCTTTCCTTTACCCGGGGCGGCGCGACCAGCCGTGATGGCGTTGCTGTCAGTCCCGCCAGCTCGAACTCGTCAACGGCGCGTGCCACCTGTGCGGACGTGGTATTCATTTGCTCGCGCAATTCCCAGGTGGCGAGGTTGCATACGAACTCCCCGGTTTCCTGCACGTTGGTGGCCGAATCCTTGAAGTCACCCTCGGTGTGAGTACCCTCGCTGGCGAACATGACGGTTGGTGGCTCGGAGCCGACGCCGTTGAAGAATGAATACGGTGCGAGGTTCACGATCCCGTCCCTGTCCTGGCTGCTTATCCAGCCGATAGGCCGCGGTACGATTAAGGACTTGAAGGGATTGTTCTTGAGCCCGTGGTGATCTTTGGTTTCATAGAACATGCGGCTTGCAACTCGACATGGGCAGTGGATGAGCTGACGGTTTAACAGATAATTGCCGGCAGTCCAACAATGATCCGTTACTCACGCCGCCAACAGGAGGACTACCACTCCCATGGCCACCAGCAGCATACCCAGGAGCTCGAGCCTGGTGGTGCGCTCGCGAAAAAACAGTGTGGATATCACAAGGGCGAACAGGAACTCCACCTGACCCAGGGACTTCACGTAGGCGGCGCGTTCCACGGTCATGGCAGTGAACCAGCCGATGGACCCCAGTGCCGAGGTGATTCCTACGAACAATGATACCCGCCACTGCTGCGCGATGATCGGAAACTGCGCCGGTGACTTGATGGCTACGTAGGCGATCATGATGAAGGTCTGGAGGATCACCATGACGACCAGCGTTATCCCGGCGCTCAGTAGAAAGTCGTCGATGCCCAAAGACAGGCTCGCTTTGCGTATCGACAAGGACGCGAGTGCAAATCCCAGTCCCGATCCAAGTCCGATGGCGGCGGCCCGGTTCCACAGCCGCCCGAGGATAGAGCTGCTGGCCACGTGACTTCGGGCGATGGTGAGGACGATCACCCCGGCCACGCTGACGACGATGGCGACCCAGCCCTGAAAGCTTATCCATTCACCGAAGAACAGCGCACCTATGAAGGCGGTGAGAAATGCCTCGGTGCGCGCATAGGTAGTACCGACCGCGAAATTCCTCAGGGAGAACAAATAGATGAGTAATACCGTGGCGGCGATCTGAGCGACACCGCCGAGTACGGTGTAGCCGACGAAGGTCCCATTGAGCGGTGGAAAGCTGTTCTCGGACCAGGCCGCGACGCATGCCAGGTAAATAGCGACGAAGGGCAGGCCGAACAGGAATCGCACCAGGGTGACGGCTATTGCATCCAGGTGCATCGTGAGATGCTTCTGCCCGGCGGTGCGCACGGTCTGCATGACGACCGCGAACAGTGTGATGGGGATCCAGAGCCAGGAGACCATCAGTGCCCGCCCGCGAGGACGAGGGTCATTGCGCCACCACGTCCCTGGTCGTCACGAGATACATGATCTGACCGTGAGCATTTTCGACTTCCACGAACCGCACGACGTACTCGCCCGGTTTATCCTCGGAAATGGTCACGGTTCTCAACACCCTGCGTGGCGTGAACGTGTGAACGGCGATGGCGCAATCGGCAGAGCCCGACAGCGCCGAATAACCGGCTCTCGGTCCTGCACCCTCGAATATACCGGCGATTTTCTCGACGCTTGCGCTGCTGCTGCAGAAATTAGCCTGCTGCCGTTCACGTGCTTGATCAATTGTGTAGTGCCACTCGCCGTCCGCTGCTGCGGAAAGGCTCGCACAACCGAACACCAATAAAGCGCATGCCCGCCTGATGCAGCAGCGGCGGCACATGGTCGATTACTTGCCTGCGAATTCCGAGCGCAACGCCCACATGAGCCCCGTCTCGCTACCCTCCGGCGCGATAATCCATACGCGTTTCAGGTAGCGGAACGAGGTCCGTGACAGGCATCGTCCAATCCACAAGGCCACGCGCCGCGTTTCGACTTTGCCATGACGGGTACCGATGAGCGGGAGCCCGAGGGATGCGAGGCGTCGCCACTCGGCTTCCTCGACAACGCCGTTGATGGCAGAGGCAATCCATTCTTCACGCCAGGTGGGTTGGCAGTCGATGTCGTGCACGATGGCGAGAAACTGCAACGGCTTGGTCTTTCTCACCAGTACGCTGCCCGGCGTATTGGCCGGTATGTCGCGCGCGTCGGCGATCAGCTCCTCGAAATTCTCATCGGGCTCCTCGATTGCGCCGTCACTGCTCAAGAGCAGATGCGTATCTTCCTCCACGGCGAGGGCATCGACAGGAAAGGGAGGTGCGTGCTCCGGCGCCACCACCACATGTACCGGGCCGAGGCGCCCGGCGCGGCCGTAGTCGTCCGAAATCAGCGAGAGTTTCGATGGCATTTCTTTGCACACGTTCACTGTCAGAGTATGCGAACAGTGTATAGTGCTGGCGCCGGAATACGAACATCCGTCGTACGCAGCGCAGCATTCGTGAAAAGCATAGAAGTTGCAGGCGATGCCTACCAGGTCGGCCGCGGGCTCGGTGAAGCGGCTGCCCGCGCGATCCGCGAAACCGTGGTAAACGTGGAACGATACCGGGCACTCAAGCGCGATTGGTCGGGAAGCGACCGTCTCATGGCTCTTCTCTCAGCCGCCCGTCAAGCCTACCCCGAGTTTCTACGCGAGATCGAGGGTATCGCCCATGGCGCCGGCGTCGACTTCGACGATATCTTTCTGTGGAACTGCCGCGGGGATTTCCCCGGTGGCGGCGATCAAAGTCACGCCGAAGCCGCCGGTTGCAGCACCGTCATGATTCCCGCCAGTGGGGAAACGCCTGCCGTCATTGCCCATAATGAAGACGATCAGGCTGAGCTCGACGGCCAGTGTTTTCTTGTCCGGGTGCGGCCGGAGCATGGCATTGGATTTACGAGCTTCTATTCTCCGGGCCTGTTGCCAGGACATACCTTTGCCGTCAACGACGCGGGCCTGGTGCAAACCATCAATCACATCCGGCCCCACGACCAGATCTCGGGGATCCCACGACACATTATTGCCCGGGCGGTTCTGGCGAGCACCGATCTGGACGGCGCTCTCGCCATTTTGTCCCGCCCCGACCGGGCCAGTGGCTTCCATCACAACCTGGGACAAGCCGGCTGCGAGCAACTACTCTCGGTGGAGGCCCCGGCCAGCTTATGCGTCGTACACCACGTTGTGGATGCTGCAGTGCACACTAATCATCTAGTATTTCCAGAATGCGCCGATATAGCTCAAGAGGTAAGCGACTCCTCGGCCAGCCGCCAGCGGCGTGCCGAGGCGCTTATTTCGGACGGCGCCCTGGAGGGCCGCGATTGTTCGGTAATACTCGGCGACCATGCCGATGCGAATTTGCCGATATGTCGCAAACGCCGGGGCGGCACGGATTCAGGCTACACGCTGGCCACCGCCGTATTCCAGGTGGCTCGCGACCGGGTAGTCTGGCGCGTGCATTCCCATCCGCTGGAGCCGCCGGAATTCAACGGCATCCAGCGGCCTGAATGCATATTGAATGGAGCTTGAAAATGGCACTGCAAGGCGCAATATGTGACAGCATCATGTTAAATGATGAAAAGAAGTTGAAATTTCGAATTGGCCAGGTCGTTCGCCACCGGGTATATCCGTTCCGTGGCGTCGTATTCGACGTGGATCCGGAGTTCAGCAACACCGACGAATGGTGGGAATCCATTCCCGAGGGCGTGCGGCCGCGCAAGGACCAGCCTTTTTACCATTTGCTGGCGGAAAATGAGGAAACCACGTACGTTGCCTATGTTTCGGAGCAGAATCTGCTCGTGGACGATTCCGGCAGCCCGGTGGATCATCCTCAGTTATGCGAGCTTTTCGGCCAACTCGAAGACGGCGTCTACGAAGTTCTCCCGCAATACGTTCACTGAGCAATCGCCCGGTTTTTTCCCCTGAACGCGGCGTCGCCGGGTGCCACCGGGCATCGCCTGTGGCCGAGCTCGCCGCTGCCCCTTCTGCACCCCCACAATTCTTCGGTTATTATCTTTAATTGACCCGCAACCTATCAGGGTAATTCCCGCGCATGGTCCGCAACGGGCACACAATGTATTCAGCGAAAGGGGCCGCCGGCATCGTGCTGATCACGATCGTCTGCATGGGGTGGCTCGCGCCGGCCTTGGGCAGTACCTTCTGGCTTCCCAGGGAGGGCGACAGCGTCGTCGGACATTTGCAGGGCGCTGTAGCAGCCTCGGAAGACACGCTTCTCGATATCGGTCGCCGCTTCAACGTGGGCTACGAGGAGCTGAAACTCGCCAATCCCGGGGTGGATCCGTGGATCCCCGGCGACGGAACCCTGGTCGTTATTCCATCGCGCTACGTTCTTCCCAATGCGCCGAGAGCCGGCATCGTGTTGAATCTCGCCGAAATGCGCCTTTATTACTATCCGGATCCCATGGATGCGCCGCGGCGAAGAGTGATCACGCACCCTGTCAGCATTGGCCAGGTGGGCTGGAGCACACCGTTGGGCACCACCAAGATCATCGCCAAAGTGGAGAATCCCGCCTGGTATCCACCTGCGTCGATTCGTGCCGAGGCGGAAGCCAACGGCGAGCCGCTTCCCCTGATGGTGCCTGCCGGACCGGACAATCCTCTGGGAACCCACGCCCTCGCCTTCGAGAAAAAGGGCTATTTGATTCACGGCACCAACAAACCATTCGGCCTGGGCATGCGCGTCAGTCACGGCTGTGTGCGCATGTATCCCGAGGATATCGTAAGCCTGTTTGCGGCGGTGCCGGTAGACACGCCTGTGCACGTGGTCAATCAGCCGGTAAAAACCGGTTGGCGGGACGGCGTTCTGTATGTGGAGGCGCATCCCGTTGCCGGGGAATTGGAACTCGGTGAAAATCCTGTCGCCGGCGACGCCATGCATCAGGTTGTCGCCATGACCTCGCCTGAGCAGTCGAAACTCATTCGATGGGAGCAGGTGACGGCCGTCGTGGAGACGCTGACCGGTATTCCTTACACAGTTTCGGACCCGACCATCGTGCAGCTGAAGCTTGCGCAGAGGGTGGATACCGCCGTTGCGCCTCTCGATAGCGCGAACAGCCAGGTCGCCACCGCGCAGACGATGCCGTCAGCAGACGATGGCGCCAATGTGAGTTTGCGCTGGTCGCGGGGTCTCGCCCTGTGGCCGTACTTTCTGGAAAACACCCGCGTTCAATAGCCGCTTCGTCGCATCGGCAAAAAAAAAGGGGTCTTGAAAAGACCCCTTACCTCAACATTGCAGATTTCGGCCGCCGACGTGCTACGCCTGTCAGCAGGCCTCACCCCTGAGCGGGGTGCGCCGCGACCTGCGAAATCTCGTAGCCAGAGATGGACGGGGACTCAGTGCGAGTCCCCACCAACATCACTTGGACATGGATTTCTTGAACATGCGGTTGAGCTTCTCGGTGTTCGCCGTGCAGCAAGCCTGTGCTGCATTGGCCGCCGTCAAAGCCTGCTCCGCCTGACGCTGAGCCTCGGTGGCTCTGGACTCGGCACGTTTCGCCGTCCGCTCCGCGCGGTCGGCAGCACCTTTGGCCTCGCGCGCCATGCTGCGAATTTCATCCATCTCGGTATTCGATGCACAGCCGGCACCCATGGTGATGAACGCCACCGCCAAAGTTACCGTCATCAATCGTGCAATTTTCGCGGACATGTCGGTCCTCCCTAAAATTACAAATTCGCCCCGGAGTTACAGTCGGGATTGACCAGCAAGATCGCCGCCCTAACCCGTCGTGCCCGAATACTAGCTCTGTTTGCCCGAGGATACCAAATTATTAGTAACTACGCCGCATAGAGGCCCATGGAAGGATGTCCGAAGCGAGGGCAGGGCAGGCCAATTAGCGGTCATTCAGTAGCCCTTCGGTTTGCCCTTTTCGATCCGGCCCTGGATGTTGCGGACCCTGAAACTGTCGACATTCTTCAGCAAATAACCATCCCCCTGACGCACCCACTGATAGCAGCGGCGTACACCACTGAAGTATGTGACCCATTGATTACAATAGTTGTCGTCTTCGATCTCCCAGGTCCCGTCGTCGCTGCCCGTCATTCCAATGGAGCCGCGAACGACGCCGTCCGCGTAAAAAACCATGGTCAGTGGATTAGCCATGAAGCTGCCCTGGAGCGTATTGCCGGTAATTAATGCGCGCACCTGGTCGCCGCTCAGGGCTTCCTGGGCCTGGCTTTGGCGGCTGAGGACGCCGAGGAATATGGCGAGGGTCACGGCGAGTCCGGACGATGGGATTCTGGGCATGGGTATTTCCGGCTTTGTCGGAAAATGAGGGCAGATCTTACATCATCGGCGTATCAAAGCACCGGCCCGGGGCGCCAGGTGCCGCGGACCCCCGGATTCCGCCAATGGCCCTGAAACTTACGCTCCCGCCAGCCATCTAATTCCTGTGACGCCGTTTGCGCCCCGGACTGGTTGCGTTTGACCCGGGCCGGCGGCACGGCTAGTGTTAGCGGCAAGCCCGGCCCACCCGCCGCGGCTGCTTATCCGAGGGAATACCGGCTCCACGGGAGCGGGTAGTCCCGGAAACCGATGACGCGTCCCGGCCTCACGAGGGCTGTGACGGGTCGATTGGCCAAACACTTACGTGGAACAGTGATCCTGTTCGAGGAGTGTCCGCTATGTTGAGCAACGTCTTTTCTGCGCGCTTGCCGCGCCTCCTTTCTCCCCCTGTGGTGTCCCGAATCCGCGGCCTTATGGCCAGCGGCGACTCGGGCTGACGTTCACCTCCAGGTGACGCTCTGGCCACCGCCGCAAGGCGTGAGCCGGCTCGTTGACCACGCTGGCAGCAGCGCCGCGATTTTTTACCCAATCGCGTAGCCGTCCAGGCAGTCACCACCTACAGGAGAAATTCATGGCCACGGCACTTGCTCAGGTCACCCTCGACGACAAGTACACCCTCGAATCGGGGCGTATTTATCTCACCGGTATTCAGGCACTGGTACGCCTTCCCATCGTGCAGCGTCAACGGGACGCCGCCGCCGGTCTCAACACCGCCGGCTTCGTTTCCGGCTATCGCGGCTCACCCCTGGGCGCCCTGGATCAGACGCTGTGGAAGGCACGCCCCTTCCTGGAGCGTAACCACATCCATTTTCAACCCGGTATCAACGAAGATCTTGCCGCCACCAGCGTCTGGGGAACCCAGCAGGTCAACATGTTCGACGGCGCCCGCTTCGACGGCGTGTTCGGTATGTGGTACGGCAAGGGGCCCGGCGTCGATCGCAGCGGTGACGTGTTCAAGCACGCCAACGCAGCGGGCACATCACGCTACGGCGGCGTGCTGGTCGTCGCCGGCGACGACCATTCCTGCAAGTCCTCGACGCTGCCCCATCAAAGCGAATACGCCTTCATGGATGCGATGATGCCGGTGCTCAACCCTTCCGGCGTGCAGGAGGTTCTGGACCTGGGACTTCTAGGCTGGGAGTTGTCGCGTTTCTGTGGTTGCTGGATCGGATTCAAGACCATCGCCGAGACAGTGGATTCTTCGGCGTCGGTGAGCGTGGATCCCCGGCGGCTCGAAATCGTCACCCCGGAGGACTTCGTGCTTCCCGATGGCGGCTTGCACGCCCGCTGGCCCGACAAGCCGCTGGAGCAGGAAATGCGGCTGCAGAAGTACAAGCTTTACGCGGCTGTTGCGTTCGCCAGGGCAAACGGCATCAACAAGGTGGTCATCGACAGCCCGATGCCGCGCATCGGCATCGTCACCACCGGTAAATCCTATCTGGATGTCCGCCAGGCCCTGGAAGATCTCGGTATCGACGAGGCGCTCGCCACCCAGATCGGCCTGCGGGTACTCAAACTCGGAATGAGCTGGCCCCTGGACCGAGAAGTGGTGCGGGAGTTTGCCGAAGGGCTCGAAGAGGTGTTGATCGTCGAGGAAAAGCGCGCCGTCATCGAAAACCAGATCAAAGAGCAACTTTATAATTGGCGCGCCGATGTGCGCCCGCGCATCATCGGAAAGTTCGACGAGGCCGATGACTGGATTTTACCGTCCACCGGCGAGCTCACGCCGGCGCGTATCGCGCGGGTCATCGCGGATCGCATTCGCCCGTATCACAGCAGCCCGCATATCCGCCAGCGCCTCGCTTTCCTGGAGGCAAAAGAGGCGGCGCTCGCGCGACCGCGGGCGGTCCTGGAACGGGTGCCCCACTACTGCTCGGGGTGTCCCCACAATACCTCCACGGTGGTGCCCGAGGGCAGCCGCGCCATGGCCGGAATCGGTTGCCACTACATGGCAACCTGGATGGATCGCAGCACCGACACGTTTACCCAGATGGGTGGTGAGGGCGTCACCTGGATCGGCCAGGCGCCCTTCACGCAAACACAGCACGTGTTTCAGAATCTAGGCGACGGCACCTACTTTCATTCTGGATTGCTCGCCATCCGCGCTGCCGTCGCAGCCGGTATCAATATCACTTACAAGATTCTTTATAACGACGCGGTCGCCATGACCGGTGGTCAGCCCATCGACGGTGTGCTCAGCGTCTCGCAGATCACGCACCAGCTCTACGGTGAAGGCATTCGGCGCCTGCTGGTGGTGGGCGATGAGCCGGGCAAGTACCCGCATCTCGACGCGTTCGCCGAAGGAGTCACATTTCATCACCGCGATGATCTGGACAGTCTGCAGCGCGAGCTGCGCGAGACCAAGGGTGTTTCGGTCTTGATCTACGATCAGACCTGCGCGGCCGAGAAGCGTCGGCGCCGCAAGCGCGGCGAGATGACCGATCCGGCGAAACGCGCCTTCATCAATCAGGCGGTTTGCGAAGGCTGCGGCGATTGCGGCGTGCAGTCGAACTGCTTGTCCGTGGTGCCGGTGGAAACGGACTTCGGACGCAAGCGCAGCATCGACCAAGGTGCCTGCAATAAGGACATGAGCTGCCTCAAGGGTTTTTGTCCGAGTTTTGTCAGCGTGCATGGCGGCGGCCTGCGTAGGCGATCTGCGCAGGCGACTTCCTTCGTGGCGGCGCCGCTGCCGGATCCCGAGTTGCCGGGACTCGACGTCCCGTACGGAATAGTCATCACTGGTGTAGGGGGAACCGGCGTAACCACCGTCGGTGCGTTGCTCGGCATGGCGGCGCATCTGGAAGGCCGTGGTTGCTCGGTACTCGACATGACGGGGCTTGCGCAAAAATACGGTTCGGTGGTGAGCCACGTGCGGGTCGCCCGCTCCCCCGAAGACATCCGTGCCGTGCGCATCTCCGCCGGCAGCGCCAGTCTTCTGCTGGGTTGCGATCTGGTCGTGGCGAGCGGATTCGAAGCACTTGCCAAATGCGACGCAGGCCGCACCCACGCGGTGGTCAATGCCCAGGAATCCATGACGGCAAGCTTTCTGAACCAACCCGATCTTCTTTTTCCCGGCGCCGATATGAAGAGAGCCATCGACGAGGCTGTCGGTGGGCACAGTGTTTACGCCGGCGCGAGCCGCCTGGCGACGGCGCTCATCGGCGACGCCATCGGCGCTAATCTGCTGCTGCTCGGGATTGCTTACCAGAAGGGCCTGGTGCCCATTTCCGCCGATGCCATCGAGGAGGCCATCGTGCTGAACGGCGTCGCCGTGCAAGCTAATCGCGAGGCGTTCAATTGGGGCCGCCGCTACGTTGCCGATGCGCCGGCGGTAATGCAGGCAGCGGGCTTTCGGGAAGCGCCGAGCGCGCCGCCCACACTCGACGAGTTAATCTCCCGGCGCGAGACGCACTTGAGCGCTTACCAGGACACCGCTTATGCCCGGCGCTATCGAGCACTCGTTGATCGCGTGCGCCGGATCGAAGGCCGGATACTGCCCGGTCAGCAGAGTCTTGCGGAAGCGGTGGCGCAAAACTATGCCAAGCTGCTCGCTTACAAAGACGAGTACGAAGTCGCGCGACTGCACACGGACGGGGTATTCAGCCGCGCATTGGAGGCGGAGTTCGACGGCAACTATCAGCTGAAGTTTCATCTCGCACCGCCCTTGCTCGCGCGCCGTGATCCCCATACGGGCATCCCCCGCAAACGCGCCTTCGGTGCCTGGGTGTTGCCGGTGTTCAAGTTACTCCGGCGGCTGAAGGGATTGCGCGGCACTGCATTCGATCCCTTCGGCTACAGTGCCGAACGCCGCGCCGAGCGCAGGCTCATCGCCGAGTACGAGAACACCGTAGAGCAACTCCTCGACGGACTGTGTCAAGCAAACCACGACGACGCTGTTGCCATCGCCAACCTGCCGGAGCAGGTGCGTGGTTTCGGTCACATCAAGACGGCCGGCATCGAGCAGATGCACAGACGCCGTGAAGAGTTGCTGCAGTCATTCGCTAATCCGGCGCAGCGAGTCGCCGCCTGAGGCGCCGCGCCAATTCGATATTTGGAGTACCAAGCCAATGTCCGTGTTTCAGCAAGACGACTTCGACGGTCACGAGCAAGTGGCCTTTTTCAAAGACGACGAAACGGGGTTGCGCGCCATCATTGCGGTACACAACACCAACCTCGGTCCGGCACTGGGGGGCGTGCGCATGTGGCCCTACGCAAGCGACAGCGATGCCGTGCGCGATGTGCTGCGTTTGTCTCGCGGCATGACCTACAAGTCCGCACTGGCGGGACTGCCCTTCGGCGGTGGCAAATCCGTCATCATCGGTGATCCGCTCAAGGACAAGAGCGAAGCATTGATGCGCGCCATGGGCCGCTGCGTCGACAAGCTCGCCGGACGCTATATCGCCGCCGAGGATTCCGGCACCAACGTCGGCGATCTCCAGCAGATGGCCTCCCAGACTGAACACGTGGTGGGCATCGTCAAAAAGAACACCACCGGCGGTGATCTGCGCTCCGGAGACCCGTCCCCGGCAACCGCCCGTGGTGTGTTCGTCGGACTGCAGGCGGCGGTGCGTCACAGATTCGGCCGCGACGACTTGCAAGGCACAAGAGTCGCCGTGCAAGGAGTGGGCAATGTGGGTCTGCGGCTGGTGCAATATCTCCGCGATGCGGGCGCGCACTGTTGGATTTCGGATACCCACGCCGAGCGCGTCGAGCGCGCAGCTGATGAGATGGGCGCGACGCCGGTGGCTGCCAACGACATCCTCGGGCTCGACGTGGACGTGTTCGCCCCCTGTGCCCTGGGTGCTGTGTTGAATTCCGATAGCATTCCCGACCTGCGCGCCAGGGTGGTGGCCGGCGCTGCGAACAACCAGCTTCAGCATTGCACGCACGGTGATGCGCTGATGCGTGCAGGCGTTTTATACGCACCCGACTATGTCATCAACGCGGGCGGTGTCATCGATGTCGCTTTCGAGCATACCGGTTACGATCTGGAAAAAGTCGTGGCCAAGGTCGAGGGCATCGCCTCGTCGCTCACGGAAATCTTCAAGCGTTCCGATGCCGAGGAACGACCCACCAGCGACGTCGCCGACGCCCTCGCCCGCGAGCGCTTCATGATGCAAATGGCCGCTTGATGTCCTTCTTCTACGCATAGCCCGGGCTGAGCGCAGCAAACGCAACTTGCGCCAGAGGCGTCGGGCTTCGCTTTGCCACGCCCCGAGTCACCATCTGGTCCCTCATCCGCCTCGTCGGCCGGCGGCGCTGGTGTA
This sequence comes from Gammaproteobacteria bacterium, assembly GCA_009937425.1. Classification (GTDB taxonomy): domain Bacteria; phylum Pseudomonadota; class Gammaproteobacteria; order HK1; family HK1; genus JAABYT01. The sequence continues at coordinate 13,422 of JAACFO010000048.1, read as the reverse complement.
CACTTACGCCTCCGATTTCCCATGGACCGAGGGTTATTCAGGGATGCGTCGCGTTTCCAGATTGGCTGGCTTGACGCCGGTAACGGCACTTATCGTCATGGTGGCGCTCGCCGGGTGCGAGGAGACCAATACCTACGTGGAACCGCCGCCGCCAAAGGTTTCGGTGGCGCAGCCTTTGGTGCAGGAGATCATCGACTATCTGGAGATGACCGGGTCGACGGTGGCATCCGGGCGGGTCGACGTCCCGGCGCGGGTCTCGGGTGAGCTTCAGAGCATGCACTTCCAGCCGGGTACCGACGTGGAGGCGGGGGATCTCCTGTTCGTTATCGATCCGCGTGAATACCAGGCGGCTCTGCAGGGTGCCGCGGCCGAGCTGGGCGCCGCCGAAGCTCAGGTCAGGCGGGCCAGGATCGAGTTTCAACGGGCCAAGAATCTTTACGCTAAGAAGGCCGGTTCGGAATCCGACGTGGTGAAATGGCGGGGCGAGCTGGAAGTGGCGACCGCCGAGATTCAACGGGCCCAGGCGAAGCGGGACCGGGCGCAGCTGGATCTGGATTACACCCAGGTGATTGCGCCCATCGAGGGCCGGGTAGGGCGCAATCGGGTCGATATCGGCAACCTCGTCGGTGAAGGCGAAGCGACGGTGTTGACCGAGATTACCGACTTCGATCCCATGTACGCGTACTTCAACCTGAACGAACGGGACTTTCTGCGTTTGTCGACCGCTTATCGGAAGCGGGTCAAGGAAAAGGGGCTGGACCCCGCCGTCGATCCCGATCGAAAAGCCGGCATCCCGGTATTCCTGGGGCTCGCCAACGAAGAGGGGTATCCGCACACCGGCATCGCCGACTTCGCGGAGTCTGGGCTCGATCCGAATACCGGAACGCTGCAATTGCGGGGTGTATTCGAAAACAGCGGTTCGCCGCCGGCCGTCACGTCGGGGCTGTTCGCGCGCATACGCCTGCCGGTGGACAAACGCGCCGACATGCTGCTGGTAAGCGAGCGGGCCATCGGTGCCGATCAGAGCGGGCGCTTCCTCCTGATCGCGAACAGTAACAATGTCATCGAGAAGCGATCTATTCGCCAGGGCCAGCTCACCGACGGCATGCGTGTCATCGAGGAAGGGCTCGAGTCCGGCGAATGGGTGGTGGTCAAAGGACTGCAGCGGGCCCGTCCGGGGGGCAAGGTCGAGCCCGAGAAGACCGATATGTCGAAGTTGACGGTGTCGGCGATGCGCGCGGTGGCCAGTGGCCAGAACCAAGGGAGTCCCGCCAGGGAGAATGCCCCGCGGGCTTCCGACGTCGGTCGCGAGTAGTCACTACGGGACCAGGCCATGTTTTCGCATTTCTTCATCCAGCGTCCGATCTTCGCGTCGGTCATCTCTATTTTTATCGTTATCGCCGGCAGCATGACATTGCTCGGATTGCCGGTATCCCAGTACCCGGAAATTACCCCGCCAACGGTGGAGGTGTCGGCCACCTATCCCGGTGCGAACGCCCGGGTGATCTCCGAGACCGTTGCGGCTCCCATCGAGCAACAGGTAAACGGTGTGGAGAACATGATTTACATGTCGTCCACCAGCGCCAGCGATGGTTCGTACAAGCTTACCGTGACCTTCGAGGTAGGTACGGACCTCGATATCGCCCAGGTGCTCGTTCAGAACCGGGTCACGCTGGCGGAGCCCAATCTGCCCGAAGAGGTCAAGCGCCAGGGTGTCAACACCAAGAAGAAATCCACCAACATCATTCTGTTTATTTCGTTGTTCTCACCGAAGGGGCGTTACGACGAGCTGTTCCTGTCCAACTACGCGACCCTTCGCATCCGCGACGAGCTGAGTCGCATTCCCGGCGTCGGCGAAGTGCAAGTATTTCCGCAAAGCGATTACAGCATGCGCGTGTGGCTCGACCCGTTGCAGCTGCGCTCGCGGCACATCACGACCCAAGATGTGGTTAACGCCATTCGCGAGCAGAATGTCCAGGTGGCGGCCGGCCAGATCGGTCAGCCGCCAGCGCCCCGGGGTCAAAATTTCCAGTACGCGGTCAATGTGCTCGGTCGGTTGACCGAGATCGAGCAGTTCGAAGACATCATCGTCAAGACCGCCGAAGGCGGACGCGTCACGCGCCTCAAAGACGTCGCCCGCATCGAGCTCGGCGGTAAGAGTTACGACCTCACGTCGCGGATGAACGGTTCACCATCGGCAAGCGTCGCCGTTTATCAGCTTCCCGGGGCCAATGCCCTCGACGTCGCCGTGCAAGTGCGTGCCGCGATGGAGCGCATCAGCCGGCTGTTCCCCGAAGGCATGGATTACGCGGTGCCCTACGACACCACCATCTTCGTCGACGAGTCCATCAAAGAGGTGTTCGTCACACTGTTCCAGGCAGCGGCGCTGGTGTTCCTGGTGCTGTTCGTGTTCCTCCAGGACTGGCGCGCGACGCTGGTTCCCGCGGTGGCGATCCCGGTTTCCCTCATCGGGACTTTCGCCGTCATGGGCTTGCTGGGCTTTTCACTCAACATGCTCACCCTGTTCGGTCTGGTTCTGGCCATCGGTGTGGTGGTCGACGACGCCATCGTCGTGGTCGAGGCGACGGTGACCCACATAGAAAAGGGCTTAGACTCGAAAGAGGCGGCGATCAAGGCCATGAGCGAAGTGTCGGGGCCGGTGATCGCCACCACCCTGGTATTGCTGGCAGTGTTCCTTCCCGCGTCATTCCTGCCCGGCATCACCGGAGAGATGTACCGGCAGTTCGCACTCACCATCGCCGTCGCCACGGTCTTCAGCTCCATCAACGCGCTCACCATGAGCCCGGCATTGTCGGCGCTGTTGTTGCGGCCGCCGAAGAAACGCAAGAACGTATTTTTCCGCGGCTTCGATGCTGCCTTCGGGAAGGTGGAAGGTGGCTACAATGGCGTTGTCCGCACGGTCGTACGCCGTGGTGCCATCATGATGCTGCTGTTCCTCGGTCTGGGTTTTCTCACCGGCTGGCAGTTCTTAAAGGTGCCGACAGGATTTCTACCCATCGAGGACCAGGGTTATGTTATCGCGAGCATCCAGCTTCCCGACGCAGCCTCCCTGGAACGCACCGCCGAAGTGCTGGATCAAATCGATGGCATTCTGAAGGAAGCGCCCGGAGTGGCGAACTGGGTGTCCCTGGGCGGGTTTTCGTTGATCGACGGCACCAACGCCTCCAACGCTGCGACCATCTTCATTGTGATGCAACCCTGGGGACAGCGAACGACACCGGAGCTGAGTCAGGAAAGCATACTCACCTATCTCCAGGCGCGCCTGTTCGGCATCAAGGACGCCATCGCTTTCGTGTTTCCGCCGCCGGGCATTCCGGGGCTCGGCGTTGCCGGTGGATTTCAAATGCAGATTCAGAATCGCGGTGGCGCCGGGCTGCGGGACTTGGAGCAGATGGTGCGTGAACTCATCGTCGACGGTGCTGCGCAATCGGGGTTGAGCAACCTCAACACCACCTTCCGGGTCTCGGTGCCGCAGCTCTTCGCGGAGGTGGATCGCGAAAAGGCCAAGAAGCTGGGCGTTTCTCTCAATGAGGTATTCGGCACCCTGCAGGCCTACCTGGGCTCGGCCTATGTCAACGACTTCAACAAGTTCGGCCGAACCTGGCAGGTCAAGGTGCAGGCCGATCACCAGTTCCGTGTCGAGCCCCAGCACATCCGCCAACTCGAAGTCCGGGACGCGGACGGGCACATGGTGCCGGTGGGGACGCTGGTGAAGGTGGAAGGTACCCTCGGGCCGCAGACCATTCTTCGTTACAACCTGTTCCCGAGCGCGTCGATTACGGGACAGGCGGCGCCGGGATTCAGCTCCGGTCAGGCTCTCAAACTGATGGAGCAGATGGCCGACACCAAGCTGCCGACGTCCATGGGCTATGACTGGACGGGCATGTCCTACCAGGAAAAGAAGGTGGGCTCCGAGTCTATCGTTGTCTTCGCGCTTGCCATCGTTCTCGTCTTCCTGGTGCTCGCCGCTCAGTACGAGAGTTGGACCAGTCCCACCGCCGTGATTCTGGTCGTGCCGCTGGCGGTGCTCGGAACCGTTGTCGCGCTGTTGATGCGGGAATTCGACAATAACGTTTATACCCAGATCGGCATCGTGCTGCTCATCGGGCTTGCCAGCAAGAATGCGATCCTGATCGTCGAGTTCGCCGCGGAGCAGCGCAAAAAGGGCTTGGGCATAGTGGAATCGGCGACTACCGCCGCGCAGCTGAGATTTCGGCCGATACTCATGACCGCCATATCCTCCATCGCGGGTTTCATGCCTTTGGTGGTGGCTTCCGGTGCCGGCGCCGCCAGCCGCCAGGCTATCGGCACCGCGGTGGTCGGCGGCATGATTGCGGCCACCATCATGTCGCTGGTGTTTACGCCGGTATTCTATGTGGTCATGCAGAGCTTGAGCGAACGCCTGAGAAGATCAATGACCCGAGCGCCGTCGCCAGAATCCATGGGTCCGCCCACAGAATCGCTTTAAAGCGGTTCAACGCCGCAAGCGAGGCCAATTAGAATGAGAAAGCGCTGGCAAAACCGCCCTGAAGGTTCCAACTGGGGCGATTTCGGTGTCGACGATCAGCGTGGCCGGTTGAATCTGCTCACCGCCGAGAAGGTCAGGCAGGGCGTCGCCGAGGTGCGTGACGGCAGGAGCTTTTGTCTCAGCTTGCCGTTGGATCTGCCGGGCGGTAACAGCGTCAACCCGAAACGCCATCCACCGAAGCTCGGTCCCGTTTTCGAAGACGGTGATCTCTACTTCAATTACATCTGGAATGATCGGACCCCCGGCGTCATGGACATCACCAGCGACGAGGTGATGGTTCTCTACAGCCAATACTCGACCCAGTGGGACAGTCTCGCCCACGTGGGCCAGCTGTTCGACGCCGACGGTGATGGCGTCGCGGAGCCCGTGTACTACAACGGATACCGCGCTTACGAGCACATCGGCAGCGACCGCCGGGGCCAGGAGCTGGGTGCCAGGGCCCTGGGGATCGAAAACATGGCCGAGACCGGTGTGCAGGGCCGTGCCGTGCTCGTGGATCTGCACGCACACTTCGGCAACCAGCGGGTAAGTGTCGATTACGACGCCCTCATGGAGGTCTTCGAAAAAGACAAGGTGACGGTGGAAGAGGGTGACATTTTTCTCATGCACACGGGTTGGGACGATTTGATCCTGTCCATGGACGGCGAGCCGGACGCCGCTTTGCTGCACGCATCCTGCGCGGTTCTCGACGGCTACGATGACCGGCTTCTGGACTGGATAACCGAAAGCGGCATCGCCATCATCGCCACCGACAACATGGCCGTGGAGGATTCCCATGGCACCGGCGGCACCCGCGGCGGACAATCACGGCTGCCGCTGCACCGTCATTGCTTGTTTCGCCTGGGAATTCATCTGGGTGAGATGTGGTACCTGTCGGAGTTGAGCGGGGAAATGCGTCGCCAGCAGCGTTTCCGTTGTCTGTTGACGGCGCCACCGTTGAGGATGCCCGGCGCGGTCGGTTCACCGGTGACGCCCGTAGCAACCTTGTAACGGAACACGGCAGGGGATCATGAGTAACGCTTCACCACAGGAGATGTTGATTTGGCGATCTCTGTTGTTCGTGCCTGCGAACAACAGGCGCTTTATCGACAAGGCCCACACCCGGGGAGCCGACGGGATCATTCTCGATCTGGAGGACAGCGTTCCCGCCGGCGAGCGCCCGGATGCCCGTCGCGGGCTGATGGAGTCGGCCGCGTTGGCCGCCAACAGCGGCGCCGACATTCTCGTGCGTATCAATTCGCAAGCCGACGAAAGTGCCGCCGATCTGGATGCCGCCGTGCACCCCGGAATACGCGCGCTTCTGGTTCCCAAGGTGGAAGACCCGGAAGCCCTGGCGACGCTGTCCAACCAGGTGTCGCGCCTCGAGGCGGACCGGGGGATGGCCGTCGGCAGCGTGGGATTCGTCGTGCTGGTGGAGTCAGCCACGGGTTTACTGCGCGCCGAAGCCATCGCGCGCGCCGACCCACGGACCCTGGCGCTGGAGCTTGGCGGAGAAGACTTCGCGCTCTCCACCGGCATGGTGCCCGACCCGGAGACCCTGGCTGTGCCGAAGCAAATGGTTTTATACGCCGCCCGCGCCGCCGGGCTCATTCCGTTGGGTATTCTCGGCAGCATCGCCGATTACGCGGATGTGGACGCCTATCGCATAACGGCGCAGCGTTCCCAACGATTCGGATTCGAGGGCGCCGCCTGTATCCACCCCAGCGGCGTGCCCATACTCAACGAGGTATTCACGCCGACGGCCGCCCAGGCCGCCCATGCCCAGCGCGTCGTGGACGCCTATGCCGATGCTCAGCGTGCCGGATCCGGCGCGGTCAGCGTGGACGGTCGTATGATCGATGTGCCCGTGGTGGAACGCGGGCAGAAGTTACTCGCGCGTCTGCAAGCGATTCGGGCCCGCGAGGCGGCGGCCGCGTCGTGAGTACGGAAATTCAGCGGCGCATCCACGAATTTCTGGATGCATCCGAGCTCGCCTTCGAGATCATGGAGTGTGATCCGGCCCTCGCCGACACCGCGGTATTCTGCGAGCGCTATGGTATCCCCCTGGAAAATTCCGTTAACACCCTGTTGGTCAAGGCCAAGACCGGTGGCGAGCGCTTTGCCGCCTGTGTGCTCCTCGCCAACACCCGCCTGGATGTAAATCGGGTCGTGCGCAAGCGTTTGGAAGCGCGCCGTGTATCCTTTGCGAGCGCTGATGAAACCCGTGAACTGACCGGCATGGAAATCGGCGGGGTGACGCCGCTTTGCTTACCCGAGGATTTACCCCTGTGGATCGACCAGCGCGTCATGCAGGCGCAGTACATTATCCTCGGAGGCGGGGATCGCTCGAGTAAAATAAAAATCTCGCCGCACATCTTCGAGCAGGTGCCCTGTTGCACGATCATCGATGGCCTGGCGACTATCTCGCCGGCCGAGGCATAACCAGTATCCACGGGTCGATGCCACTGGACACACTCGACCAAGACACCACGTTGATTACCGTCAACCGGCGCCTGTCCCGGGTGTTGCGCGGCGAATTCGACCGCGGGCAATTGGCGGCCGGGGCGAAGGTGTGGGAAAGCCCGGACATTCTTCCCTATTCGTCCTGGTTGCAGCGCACTTGGAACGACATCGTCGCCGGCGCGGATCGCTCCCTGCCCGCCTTGCTCAGCGCCGAGCAGGATCTGAGCCTCTGGGAGCAGGTTATTTCACAGCGCCTCGACGGTTTGTCCGGCGACGGCGAGGCGCCATTGCTGCAAAGTGCCGAGGCGGCCCGCAACGCCCAGGCGGCCTGGGCGCTGTTGCGCGCCTGGCGTCTCGACTACGACGATGACCTGGGACTCGCCAACGATGAGGTGCGCGCGTTTCGCGGTTGGGCGCGGGAGTACGCATCTCACTGCCGGCGCGGTAATTGGGTGGACCTGGCGAGCGTCGGCGATCTGCTGGTGGATGGGCTCGCGGTGGTTCATGCCGGCGGCACCCGGCGTGTGTGGCTCGCCGGTCTCGATGCGCCCACGCCGCAACAGCAATCGTTGTTCGCCGCGCTCGCTGAGCTCGGTATCACGGTAGAGAACCGGCAGCCGCCGTGCCACGACGGCAACGGGCTTCGATTCGGCTTTGCCAGTCAGGACGACGAGCTGCAGGCCGCGGCCCACTGGGCGAGGCAACGGGTCGAGGACGGTGCCGTCGGACCCGTGGGAATCGTCGTCCCGGGACTCGCCGCGGTGCGCCATCGGGTCGCGGCAATATTCGAGGATGTGTTCGCACCGGGTGCTGCACGACCGGGATCCGCGGAACCGACGGCCGCGTTCAACATTTCCCTGGGACAACCCTTGGCCGAAGTGCAAGTGGTGGCTGATGCCTTGCTCAGTCTGCGGGCAATGGACGGGCGCTTGTCGCTCCCCGATTGTGGACGTTGGCTGTTGTCCCCCTATCTTGGCGGTGGGGACGCGAGCTGGCGCGCGCGCCTCGATGCGCAGCTGCGGCAAATCGGCGAGCCGCGTTACACCCTCCGGCGTCTGTCGGAGCTGGCGGTGCGCATGGACGGTAAGCCGCACGCCGACGGAACGCAATCCAGTCACGGCAACGCCGCGTCATTCGCTACATTCTTGCAAGACTTGCAGGCCCACGGCGCATCCGGGACACGGCGACAAGCCGTGTCGGACTGGGCCGCGCAATTTTCATCCTGGCTCGTGGGTGCGGGCTGGCCCGGTGATCGTGCCCTGGGGAGTCAGGAATACCAGGCGGTACAGGCATTTCGCGAGTTGCTCGGATCCCTGGCGGCACTCGCGCCGGTGTTGCCGCCGTTGGATTTCCCCGCTGCCTTGTCACAACTGAACCGACTCGCCGCGGGGCAGGTATTTCAAGCGCGTTCCGGGGCTGCGCCGGTGCAGATCCTGGGTGTGCTGGAAGCCGCGGGTGTGGATTATTCGCATCTCTGGATCAGCGGTTTGCACCACCAGGCGTGGCCGGAGCCAGCGCGTCCCAATCCCTTTCTGCCCATCAAGCTGCAGCGCGAGCTGCAGATGCCCCGAGCGGGAAGCGAGCAACAACTGGACTGGGCGCGGACCTGGACGGCGCGCATGCTGGCGAGTGCCCCGGAGGTCATCGTCAGCTATCCCCGCACCCGTGCCGATGAGCCGTTACGCGCCAGCGCCCTCATCGTCCAGCTGCCGGAGGGCGACGACGATGCAATACGTTCCAACCGAATTCCGGGTGACGCGGATCGGGTGCACGCTGCCGCGCCTGCCGCGGAATTTCTGGATGACACGGTCGCGCCTGCCGTCGACCCTGGCCGCACGGTGCGCGGCGGCGTGTCGGTTTTCAAGGACCAGGCGGCTTGTCCATTTCGCGCCTTCGCCATCCACCGACTCGGTGCTTGCGACGTGGCGGCTCCGGACAGCAGTCTGGATCCCCGGGTGCGCGGTAATCTCGCCCATCGCTTGTTGGAGCTCTTGTGGCAGGCCCTTGGCGGACAACCGCGACTGCTCGCCATGTCGGCCAGGGAACGCGGGGAATTGATCCGCACCTGCGCCGAGCGGGTGCTCGCCGACGAGGCGCGCCGCCGGCCCCATACCCTGCGTGGGCGATTGCTGGGCATGGAGCAAACACGTCTCGAGTCACTGGCCGACGCCTGGCTGGACATCGAAGCCGAGCGCGCATCCTTCGAAGTGGAAGCCGAACAAAGCGAGTCCCGTACCGTAGCCGGGCTTCCCGTGACCCTGCGCCCGGATCGTATGGATCGCCTGGATGACGGGCAGTTGTTTCTGGTGGATTACAAAACCGGCCAGTGCAATCCCAAGGACTGGTTCGGCGAACGTCCCGATGAGCCGCAGTTACCGGTGTACGCGCTGGCCATGGACGACATGGGCGAAGGCCGGGTCGCGGGTCTGGCGTTTGGGGTGTTGCGGCCCGGAGACCTGGGATACCGCGGCCTGGGGGATGGCGCCGAGCTCGCGCCCGGAGTGAACAACGTGTCGTCGTCGCGGTTGCACGGGGCGCGGGAGGCGGCGGATTGGGATGCGCACAAACTGCTGTGGCGACAGCGGCTGAGCAGGCTTGCGCAAGCCTACCTGGAAGGTGACGCACGGGTCGATCCAAAGATCCCCGGCGCCACCTGCCGTTACTGCGAGTTGCAGCTGTTGTGCCGGATACACGAATCGTGACCCCTGTTGGAGTTCGCCGTGGGTAGTACCCGACCCGATGATTACCAGGTGCGCGAAGCGGCACTGGATGCATCGCGTTCCTTCGTCGTGCAGGCGCCGGCGGGATCCGGCAAAACCGGATTACTAATACAGCGGTACTTGCGCCTGCTGGCCACGGTCGAGCATCCCGAGGAGATTATCGCCATCACTTTCACGCGCAAAGCCGCGGCGGAGATGCGCGACCGCGTATTGGACGCCCTGGCCATGGCTGCCGGCAGTGTTGCCGAGGAATGTGGAGATGCGCCGGCGGAAGATTCCCACACGGACACGACTTTGGCGTTGGCACGTGCGGTGGTGGAACGGGACGTGCACAGAGGTTGGTCCCTGAACGCGCAACCGGCGCGCATGCGCATTCTCACCATCGACGCGCTGTGCCGCGACATTGCTACGCAGATGCCGTGGTTGTCGCGTTTGGGCGGGGATGCGCAGATCAGCGACGATGTGTCACCGCTTTATCGGCAAGCGGCCCGGGACGTAGTCGCGATGTTGCACGAGGACGTACCCTGGAGCGAGCAGGTAGCGACGCTCGTCAGTCATCTGGACGGCGATCTTGGACGCTTCGAGCGCATGCTGGTGGAAATGCTTTCCCGGCGGGACCAGTGGTTGCGCTATCTACTGCCGGGGCGTGTCGATCCGCGCCGGCGGCGTGCCGAGCTCGAGGCCGAACTGGCCAGGGCCGTCGCCGATGAGCTCGCGGCACTGCGCACCGCGGTGCCGCCACAGCTCGCCGGCGAGTTGGCCGCGGTATGCGGCTATGCCGGGGACACGCTCCTCGCCAACGGCTCCGCATCGTCGGCGTCGGCTTGCGCGGGTCTGGAGGAGTTGCCCGGCGCCGGCGCAACCGAGCGGCGGCGCTGGCAGGGCATCGCGGCGGTACTGCTTACCAAGGACGGTAAGTGGCGCAAGACGCTTACCCGCCGCGACGGGTTTCCCGCGGACAAGCAACCGCGGTTGCAGGAAATGCGTGCCCGGGGTCTGGCGCTGCTCGCGAAGCTGGCCAGTGCGTTCAGCCTGCGCGAGCGGCTGCATGCAGCAGTCCGGTTGCCGGAACCGGCATACACCGATGGACAGTGGCGGGTGCTGGATGCGTTGCTGGAAATCCTGCCGGTGGCCACCGCATGCCTGCGGGTGGTATTCGCGGAACGCGGCCAGGTGGATTACTCGGAAATCACCAATGCTGCGCGCCAGGCTCTTGGCGACGAACAAGCGCCTACGGATCTGGCCCTGGCTCTGGATTACCGCATTCGGCACTTGTTGGTGGACGAGTTTCAGGACACGTCCCACAGTCACTTCTCCTTGTTGTCGCAACTGACGGCGGGGTGGATGCCCGGGGACGGCCGCACATTGTTTCTCGTGGGTGATCCCATGCAGTCCATCTACCGATTCCGTGAGGCGGATGTGGGCTTGTTTCTCGATGTGGCTGAGCACGGTCTCGCGGAGCTCGACGTGGAGTCCTTGCGTCTTCGCGCCAATTTCCGTTCCCAGCCGGACATCGTCGCCTGGGTCAATGGTGTGTTTCCCCAGGTAATGCCGCCGGAGAACGATGCGGTTGCCGGTGCGGTCAGCTACACGCCGTCCACGGCCTTCGTGGTATCCGCTGAAGGCGAGCCCGGGGACGGATGCGGCGTGCAGGTGCACGCACAGTTCAAGGGTAGCGGCGATGACGAGGATGGGGAGAGCAGCAGCGAGCGCGATGCCGAGGCGCGCCGGGTTACGGCATTGATTGCCGCGGCCCGGGCCGAAGATGCCGGCGTCAGCATCGCATTGCTGGTGCGCAATCGGACTCACCTGCAAGCCATACTGCCGCGTCTTCGAGAAGCCGGTATTCGCTATCGTGGTGTCGATATCGAACCCCTGGCGGAAGTGTCGGCTGTCGAGGATTTGCTGGCACTGACCCGCGCCCTTCTGCATCCGGCGGACCGGACGGCGTGGCTGGCACTTCTGCGCGCGCCCTGGTGTGGCATGACTCTGGCCGATCTGCATGTCCTGGTGGCCGATGCGCCCGATACGCCGATCATCGATCTGCTCGAGAGCACCGAGGCCTGCAAAGGCTTGAGCGACGATGCCCGTGTGCGCGGCGCGCGCGCGCTGTCGGTGCTCGGTCCCGCCGTGAGAGAGCGCGGCCGCCGGCGCTTGCGCCGTTGGGTCGAGGGGGCCTGGGTAGCTCTGGGGGGCCCCGCCTGCGTGGATGCGGCGGCATTTGCCAATGTGGATGCGTTTTTCACCCTCCTGGATGGCATGGATCTGGCCGCTGGCCGGGCGGATGCCGACGAGCTGGCACGGCGTGCCGCGCAGCTCTACGCCGTCGCCAATGTGGAGGACGCCGACGTGGAGATCATGACCATGCACAAGGCCAAGGGCCTGGAGTTCGACGTGGTCATCGTCCCGGGTCTGGACCGTGGCGGGCGCAGCGACGATCGCCATTTGCTCGCCTGGACCAAGCGCGCCGGTGAATCCGAGGACGCGAACATATTGCTGGCGCCGATCCCGGCGCCGGCAGAAGAGGCGCCGCCCATTTACGACTATCTGCGCGCTCTGGAAGCGGACAAAGATCTGCACGAGCAGACCAGGCTCCTGTACGTGGCGGCAACCCGCGCCCGCCGAGCACTGCACCTTCTCGGCAGCGTGGCAGTCGATGACGAGAGCGTGCGCGAGCCGGTCAGGAACAGTCTGCTGAGGCGTTTGTGGCCCGCCATTGGCGGCGCTTTCGAGGAGGCGCTGGCGGCTCGCGGCGATGCGCCGCCGACCGGCGACACCGCCATGCCCCCTGCGCCGGGGGTCTTGTTGCGGCGTCTGCCTGCCCATTGGTGCCCGCCGTCGGCGCCCCTGGCTGCGAAAACCCGCGGCCCCGAACCCGAGGCGGATCCCGCCGCCGCAACCGTGGAGTTCGACTGGGCCGGTGAGACGGCCCGCCATGTGGGTACCGTTATTCACCGCGCGCTCATGGAAATTTCCCGCGAAGGCGCGAATGCCTGGGACAGTGCGCGTTTGGCGATTCGGCGCGGTGCGTGGCAGGCCATGCTGACGAATCTGGGGATCCCCGAGCAGGAATTGCCGGCCGCGCTCTCCCGGGTGGAGGAAGCCCTCGACCGGGTCCTGGCGGACACCCGCGGCCGGTGGCTTCTGGAGCCCGGCCACGAGGCAGCCCGCAGCGAACTCGCTTTGAGCGGCGTGGACGCCGACGTCCTGACGAACGTGATCATCGATCGCAGCTTCGTCGACGCCGACGGCATACGCTGGATCGTCGACTACAAATCCGGCCGGCACGAGGGCGGTGACACGCAGGCATTTCTGGATCGGGAACAGCAGCGCTACCGGGAGCAGCTCGAACGCTACGGGCGCTTGATGTCCGCCATGGATCCCCGGCCTATCCGCCTGGGTCTTTACTTTCCCGCCGTGGGGGGCTGGCGGGAATGGGCTTTCGTGGCGGCGAACGGGGCGCCATGAGGCCGTCTGCCGCCAGGGCCGCCGGGGCCGGTTGGGCCCTAGTTCTGTTGTTGCTGGCCGCGGCTCCGGCGCGGGCCGATTTCGAGTCGGCATTGGAACGGCTGGAAAACGGTGATTTCGCCAATGCGCTGCCGGAGTTCCAGCGCCTCGCCGGGGACGGCGATGGCCGCGCCCAGGATACCCTTGCCGGTCTTTATCTGAAGGGCATAGGTGTTGCCCGTGATGTGCCCCTCGCCATGACCT
>JAACFO010000143.1 GCA_009937425.1 Gammaproteobacteria bacterium | reverse complement strand
CCTCGAAGGCTCTCTCCAGACGGGTCCAGGCCTGGGCCCGCTTGGCCTTCTCCCGGGAGAGCTTGGTGGCGCCGAAGCCGTCCTCTACCGTGTCCAGCGCCACCTCGACGCTGTCACCGACGATGACTTCGATTTCACCGGATTCGTTCTTGAACTGCTCCAGGGGGATCGTGGATTCGGATTTGAGTCCTGCAGTGACGGTGACGTATTCGCCCCCGATTGCCAGCACCGTTCCGGTGATAATGGCGCCGGGGCGCATCTTTTTTTCAACTTCGCTTTGCGCGAGTAAGTCTGCGAAACTTTCCATACCTTCCGGGCCCGTCAGGGCCCTCTGGGACCGCCCGCGGTCCATGATTGATCTGCCAACCGGACCGCTCGGCAATACGGGCTAGCGCCGAAGTCCGGACCAAAACAGGGTGCCACTCAGGGCCCCGAAATTCCGCGCTCGCTCGCGATTTTCATCACTTGCTCGAATACGCCATCGATGCCCAGAGTGGTCGTATCGATGACCACAGCATCCGATGCCGGCTTCATGGGAGCGACGCTGCGCTCACGATCGCGTTTGTCACGCGCGGATATTTCCCCAAGAAGGGGCGCGAGGTTAACACCAATTCCTTTACCTATCAACTGTTTATAGCGCCTCTGCGCGCGTTCCTCAACACTGGCAGTGAGGAATATTTTAAGCGCCGCATCGGGAAAAACAACGCTCCCCATGTCCCGGCCATCGGCCACCAGGCCCGGTGGCCGGCGAAATGCGCGCTGGCGCGCCAGCAGCGCCTCGCGCACCCGTGGATAGCCGGCGATGCGCGAGGCATCGTCGCCACAACGCTCGCTGCGCAACTCCTCGCCAACAAGCCGGCCGCGGAGAACCGGCCGGGCAATTTCGTCATCGGCGCCGAGGCGGAACTCCACGTCCAACTGCCTGCCCAGATCGGCAAGCCCTTGCTCGTCGTCCAGGGCCACGGACTGCTCTTTGGCGCCCAGGGCTACCAATCGATACAGCGCGCCGCTGTCCAGAAGGTGAAAGCCCAGGTGTCCGGCCAGATGCCGGCTCAGCGTACCCTTGCCGACTCCGCCAGGCCCATCGATGGCGATGACCGGGACCTGGATCGCCCCCTCACCGGCGGCGGCGCTCACCTGCCCGTGGCCACGCTGATGGCGAGTCCGGCGCCCCGGGCAAGATCCGGGAAACCCGGGAATGAGGTCGCCACGTTGGCGCAATCCTCGACCACCACAGGCTCGGTGGCCACCAACCCGGCCATGCTGAAGGCCATGGCGATGCGGTGATCCCCGCGGCTCGCGACCCGGCCGCCGCCCAGCGCCCCGCCACGGATGCGCATGCCGTCGTCGCGAGGCTCGGCGTCGATGCCGAGCAGCGACAGCCCTTCGGCCATGGCGGCGATACGGTCGCTTTCCTTGACCCGCAGCTCGCGGGCGCCGCTGAGCACGGTGTCGCCCCTGGCGCAGGCCGCGGCCACCAGCAGCGCCGGAAACTCGTCGATGGCCAAAGGTACCAGTGACGGCGGAATGTCGATGCCGTGCAGGGGCGCGGCGCGCACCCGCAGGTCCGCCAGTGGCTCGCCGCCGGCATTGCGCTCGTTGTCCACGTCGATGCGCGCGCCCATGGTGCGCAGCACCTCGACGACACCCACCCGGGTCGGATTCATGCCCACCCCTTTGATGCGCAGATCCGAACCCGGCGCGATGCTCGCGCCCACCAGGAAGAAAGCCGCCGACGAAATGTCACCGGGGATTTCCACCGAAGTGGAACGCAAACCACCAGCGCCTTCGATACTGACGATGTCGCCTTGTCGCTGCACGGCATGACCGAAGGCCGCCAGCATGCGCTCGGTATGGTCCCGGCTTGGTGCCGGCTCGTGGATGCGGGTGACGCCATCGGCATACAGTCCGGCCAGCAACAGGCAGGATTTCACCTGGGCGCTGGCCACCGGCATATGATAGTCGATGGCGCTCAAGGGTCCGCGCCGACCGTGAATGGCGAGCGGCGGGGTAGCACCCTCGCCGGCTTCGATGCGGGCGCCCATGGCGGTGAGCGGCGTGATGATGCGCGCCATGGGCCGGCCTGTCAGGGATGCATCGCCGCGCAAGGTCACGTCGAAGTTCTGGCCCGCGAGAACTCCCGGCAGCAGCCGCATGGCGGTGCCCGAATTGCCCAGATCCAGGCTCTCCAATGGCGCGCGCAAACCGCGCAAGCCCACCCCCGTGATCACGAGTCTGCCGTCGCGGGGCCCGTCGATGGATACGCCCATAGCGCGAAAAGCCGCCGCCGTCGCCAGCGTGTCCTCGCCCTCGAGAAATCCGCTTACCTCGGAGTCACCCTCGGCGATGGAGGCGAATATGACCGATCGATGGGACATGGATTTATCCCCGGGCACGGTGATGGCGCCGCTCAAGCGCCCACCCGGGTCAATCGTAAATGTCGTAGGGGCCTGCATGAACGCGATGGCGTCAGCCGATGTCGGATTCCCGCGCGTAGCGATCCCGCAGTTCTTTGGCACGGGCGAACAGCTCCTTGATGGTGGTGCTGTCGCCGTCGCGAATGGCGTCGATGGCAACGCCCAGATCCCCCTGAAAGCGATCCAGTGCGTCCACCAGGGCGTCTCGGTTGGCAATACAGATATCGTGCCACATCTGCGGATCGCTGGACGCGATGCGCGTGAAGTCTCTGAAGCCGCCGGCGGCGTAGCGGAACATCTCGACCCGCTCCTCCATGCGCCCGAGCATATCCACCAGGGTGTAGGCGAGCATGTGCGGCAAATGACTGGTGGCTGCCAGCACCTCGTCGTGGTGAGCCGGATCCATCTCCAGGACTTGGGCGCCCACCGACTGCCACATGGCGCGCACCCGTTGGGTGGCCTCCGGCCGCGTCGCATCTACCGGTGTCAGAATGACGCGATGTCCCTGGAACAATCCGTCCACCGCCGCCTCCACACCGCTGTGCTCGGTGCCGGCAATGGGGTGGGCGGGAACGAAGTTTTCCGGGATGACGCCGAAGGCCTCACGAACCGCCTCCAGAACGCTGCACTTGGCGCTGCCTACGTCGGTGAGTACGGCTTGATCATCGAGTCCGGGACCCATGGCTTCCAGCACCCGGGCCATGGCGCCCAGGGGAACCGCCAGGACCACCATGTCGGCGCCCTCCACGGCTTTTGCCGGGTTCACGTCGTAGCTGTCGATGATGCCGAGCTCCCGGGCCCGCTGCAGATGCTCGCTGCTGCGGCTGCAACCGACGACCTGCCGGCACAGTCCCAGGCGACGCAGATCTCTTGCCAGGGAACCACCGATAAGACCAACGCCGACGATGCAAAGACGATTGATCACGTGCCCGGGATGATCTTCTTCAGTGCTTCCAGAAAACGCGTGTTCTCGTCTTCCAGGCCCACCGTGACCCGCAGATGACGGGGCAGGCCGTAGCTGGCCACCGGGCGCACGATAATGCCTTCGTGGAGCAAGGCGGTGTAAACATCTCCGGCGTCGCCGGGCACCGCGAAGCAGAGAAAATTTGCCACCGATGGTATGTACTCGATGCCCATGGCATCGAAACCGGCGCGCAGCTGAACCAGGCCGCTGCGATTGATCCCGGTGCTGCGCTGTAGATGCTCGTCGTCTTCCAGGGACGCGTGTGCGGCGGCCAGCGCCAGGCTGTTCACATTGAAGGGCTGGCGCACCCGATTCAGCAGATCGGCGATGCCGGCACTGGAAACACCGTAACCAATCCGCAGGCCCGCCAGGCCGTGGGCCTTGGAGAATGTGCGTGTCACGATCAGATTCGGATAGCGCGCCAGCCAGGTAATGCAATCGGGGTAGTTGGGCTCGTCCACGTACTCCGCGTAAGCCTGATCGACGACCACGATGACGTCTTCAGGCACCGCCGACAAAAAATCCTCCAGCGCTTCGGCATCGTTCCAGGTGCCGGTAGGATTATTCGGGTTGGCGATGAACACGAGCCGCGTGCGCTCGCTGATCGCGTCCGCCATGGCCGCCAGATCATGACCCCGATCCCGCGCAGGGACCTCTACCGCGCGCGCTCCCATGGCGCGGGTGACCAACGGGTAAACCGCGAACGCGTGCTCGGCGAATACCACCTCGTGCTCGCTGGAAACGAACAATCTGGCGATCAACTCCAGAACATCGTTGGAACCATTGCCCAGTGTCAGACATTCCCCCGCCACGGCGTGAATGTCGGCCAGCGCCGCACGCAAGTCGGTGCCGCTGCCGTCGGGGTAGCGCGACAA
Source organism: Gammaproteobacteria bacterium (assembly GCA_009937425.1). Classification (GTDB taxonomy): domain Bacteria; phylum Pseudomonadota; class Gammaproteobacteria; order HK1; family HK1; genus JAABYT01. The sequence continues at coordinate 5,281 of JAACFO010000143.1, read as the reverse complement.
TTCGTCGAGTCCCACCAGCGCCATTGCCCGCGCCTTGGGGCTTGGGCCCAGAGGACTCTCGTTGGATGCGAGCTTGATGATGTGACTGAGGCCGAGCTCGCGCTCCAGCTCCTCGATGGGCTTGCCCGGTTGATAAGGCGTCAGCCCCCGCACACCCTCGTTGACAAGGGATAAGGGTTCACAAGTCATTGCGCCGACCAGGCACTGCATTGCGGGTAGGAGCCGAGAAATTTATAAAAAGGCGCCAGATTCTCGAGCTCGGCCAGCGCCCCTTTGACGTTGTCGTCGGCTGCGTGTCCCTCGAAGTCCACGTAAAAAACGTAACTCCAGTTACCACGGCGCGAGGGGCGCGATTCGATGCGTGTCATGTTGATGCCGCGTTTCTTGAACGACTGCAACAGCGCATAGAGCGCGCCCGGTTCGTCTTTTGTCGAGAACAGCACGGACGTTTTGTCCCTGCTGCTGGGGCCAACCGTCTGGCGCCCTATCACGACGAAGCGCGTGGTGTTGCCGGGCTCGTCCTCGATGTTACTGGCCAGTACACGCAGCTGGTAATCGTCAGCGGCAATTTCCCCGGCGATTGCGCCGGACCCGGGCTCGGCGGCTGCACGGCGGGCGGCCTCGGCGTTACTGGCGACGGTTTCGCGCAACGCATTCGGCAAGTTGCTATCCAGCCAACGCCTGCACTGGGCAAAGGACTGTTGATGGGAGAAGATTTTCCCGATGCTCTCCAGACCGTCCGCGGATGCCATCAGGCAGTGATGGATGCGCAGCTCCACCTCGCCGCAGATGGCGAGATCCGAGGACACGAACATATCCACCGTATGACCGACAACACCCTCGGTGGAGTTTTCGATGGGCACCACACCGTAGTCACCGGCACCAGACTCCACGTGACGAAATACGGCACCGATACTTTCCACGGGCAAGGCGTCGATGGCGTGACCGAAGTGCTTGAACGCGGCGCTTTCGGTGAATGTGCCCTCTGGACCAAGGTAGGCAACGGCAAGAGGCTTTTGTAACGCCCGGCAGGCGGACATGACTTCCTGGAAAATGCGTGAAACCTGCTCGCCGGGAAGCGGGCCATCGTTGCCATCAACCAGCGAGCGCAGCACCTCGGCCTCGCGCTCGGGACGGTAGTAGAGGGGGCTGCCTCCGCCGTCTTTGACTTGGGCGACCTTCTTCGCCAATCCCGCGCGGCGGTTTATCAGCGCAAGAAGCTCCTTGTCGAGCCCGTCGATCTCGTTTCGAATAGCTTCGAGTTTTTTATCTATCTCGTTCATCGTCGTGGCCGATCACATTCGCCGTGTTATTACAGCGAGCGCACGGCGATGACGCCTTCGATCGCCGCCAGCTTGCTTATTACCGCATCCGGTATCGGGGTTTCCACATCGGCAAGGGTGTAAGCGATCTCACCACGGGATTTGTTCAACATATCGATGATGTTGAGTCCGGCTTCAGCAAGCGTCGTCGAAATCTGTCCGAGCATGTTCGGTACATTGGCATTCACGAGCGTCACCCGATTACCTTCGTTGCGTGGAATGGCGACTTCGGGAAAATTAACCGAGTTACGCACATTCCCTTCCTCGAAATAGTCGCGCAGTTGATCGGCAACCATTACAGCACATTTATCCTCGGCCTCGTGTGTCGACGCCCCGATGTGCGGCAGGGCAATCACACGAGGGTGTCCCGCGAGCCGTCGACTCGGAAAGTCACACACGTAAGCGTGCAGCTTTCCCGCGTCGATGGCCGCCACGATCGCCTCGTCGTTGACGATGCCTTGGCGGGAAAAATTCAGCACCGTGGCACGATGCCGCATGATACCCAATCCCCGGGAATCTATCAGGTCGCGGGTGCGTTCATTGAGCGGCACGTGCACGCTGACGACATCGGCGCACGCGAGCAAGTCGTCCACACCGTTCGCCTGAAGGACCTCAGATGAAAGCTGCCAGGCACGGCTGACCGTGATGTCCGGATCGTGGCCGACCACGCGCATGCCGAGGCGAAGTGCCGTATTCGCCACCTTGACGCCAACGGCCCCGAGGCCGATGACACCGAGTGTTCGCCCGGGAAGCTCGAAACCCACGAACTCCTTCTTGCCCTTCTCCACGAGACGCGTAATTGCCTCGTCATCACCCTGCAGATCGGCAGTGAAGTCTAAAGCCGCCGCGACATTGCGTGCCGCCAGCAACATACCGGTGATGGTCAGTTCCATGACCGCGTGGGCATTGGCGCCCGGCGCATTGAAAACCGGGATACCCCGCGCAGCCAGCGATTTATAAGGAATGTTGTTAACCCCGGCCCCGGCCCGGGCAACCGCCTTCAATGTTTTAGAAATCGGATACCCATGCATGTCGAAGGAGCGCAACAAGATCGCATGCGGATCGCTCACACTGTCGGAAACCTGATACATCTCCGCCGGCAACCGCTCGAGCCCCACCGGAGAAATATCATTAAGCGTAAGAACCCTAATCATGCCACCCACGCAGGTACCCGCACAGGTACCGGTGTTGCCTTATTTGACTTTTTGCCATGCACGTCCGTCCGTCTCCCATACGCTCAAAAGGCAAAAAGACAAATAAGGCAACACCGGTACCTCTTCCCGCACCTCTTGACTTATTAACCGTGGCGCTGCATGAATCCGTCCATGAAATCGATGAGCTGATCCACGCCTTCCTCGGGCATTGCGTTGTAAATACTGGCGCGCATGCCGCCGACGTATCGATGGCCCTTGAGTCCGACCAGGCCTTGCTCGGCGGATTCGCGTAGAAATACTTCGTCCATTTCATCGCTCGGCAAGGTAAACGGAATGTTCATCCAGGAGCGGCAATCCGCTTTTACGGGATTATGGTAAAAGTTCGACGAGTCGATACATGCGTAGAACTTGTCCGCCTTGCGCTTGTTAATGACCGCCATCTGTTCGAGGCCACCCTGCCCGTCGATCCAGTCGAGCACCAGCGCGGCCAGATACCAGGCGAAGGTCGGCGCCGTGCAGGCGAGTGAGTCGGCCTCGGCGTGAACCTGGTAGTCGAGCATGCTGGGAATTCCCGGTCTCGCTCTACCGAGCAGATCCTCGCGCACGATGACCACGGTGAGCCCGGCAATGCCCATGTTCTTCTGGGCGCCGGCATAAATGAGGCCGAATTTGCCGACGTCGATGGGGCGGGACAGTATTGTCGAAGACATATCCCCCACCAACACCCGGCTGCCGAGTTCCGGGACGTCGAGAAATTCCACGCCGCCGATGGTTTCGTTTGGTGTGATATGCACGTAGGCCGCGTCGTCGCTCAGCTGCCACTGGGACAGCGGCGGAATGGAGGTGTAGTTCTGCTCGCTGCTGCTCGCCACCACGTTGACCTCCAGCAAGCGCTCGGCTTCCTCGATGGCCATTTTCGACCATAGTCCCGTATCGACGTAGTCCGCCCGCGCGCCGTCAACCGCAAGATTCAGCGGCACGGCGGCGAAGTGCGTGCGCGCCGGACCGTGCAGGAACAAGATCTTGTAGTCGTCGGGGATCGCCATTAATCGCCGCAATGTGTCCCGCGAGTGGTTGGCTATCGCGGCAAACGACGAGCCACGATGATTGACTTCCATTACCGACATGCCATTGCCGCCGTATTCGAGGAGTTCATCGCGGGCGTGCTCGAGGATCGATTGCGGCAACATCGCCGGACCGGCGCTGAAGTTATATACCCTGGTCATTTCATCGTCCTACGGAGTCCGGGACAGGTTTCAAATCTGTCCTCGAATTTCATGAGAATGGAAAGGCGAAAACCTCGCGCAAGCTAGTCTTCATCCTCGACGCGCTCCATGCCCACCAGACGCTCGCCTTCGCGCAAACGGATGAGCTTCACACCCTGTGTATTGCGCCCGAGCACGCTGACTCCATCGACGGCGGTGCGTACGAGCTTGCCTCCGCTGGTAATGAGCATTATCTCGTCGTCTTCCTCCACCAGCAATGCGCCGATGACTTGGCCATTACGCGCGCTGGTCTGGATGGAGATAATCCCCTGCCCGCCACGGCCCTGTGGCCGGTACTCGCTGATATTGGTGCATTTACCGAAGCCGTTCTCGGTAGCCGTCAACACGCGCCCGGCGCCGGTAATGATTAACGAGATAATGCGCTGATCGGCTGGAATGCGCATGCCGATGACGCCGCGTGCGTTGCGGCCCATGGGACGCACTTCCACCTCGTTGAAGCGGATCATCTTGCCGCCGCTGCTGGCGAGCATGACATCGCGTTCACCGTCCGTGATGGCGACGCCCACGAGCCGGTCCGTGCCCACCAGATCGATGGCAATGATGCCGGCAGCCCGCGGTCGCGAGAACTCCTGCAGCGGTGTCTTCTTCACCACGCCGCTGGCTGTTGCCATGAGCACATAGCCCGGCTGTTGAAAATCCTTCAGTGGCAACACCGCACTGATACGTTCACCTTCCTCCAGCGGCAACAGGTTGACGATGGGTCTTCCGCGTGCGGTGCGGCTCGCCTGGGGCAGGTTATAAACCCGCAACCAGTACATCTTTCCACGGCTGGAGAAGCACAGAATCGTGTCATGGGTATTGGCGACGAATAATTGGTCGACGAAATCTTCTTCTTTCATGCTGGTCGCCGACTTACCCATTCCGCCGCGCTTCTGCGCCGCGTAAACATCAATGGGTTGCCACTTCACATAGCCGCTATGGGACAGTGTCACCACCACCTCTTCCGGGGCGATAAGGTCTTCCGGATCGAGTCCCTGGTGGTCGATGATGATTTCGGTTCGGCGCCCATCGGCGTATTGGTCCTTCAATTCCACCAGCTCCTCGCGTATGACCGTGCGCATACGCTCGGGGCTTTCCAGAATCTCCAGCAGATCCTTGATGCGGCCGAGGATCTCGTCGTACTCGGTGAGAATTTTCTCCTGCTCGAGTCCCGTGAGCCGGTGCAAACGCAGGTCCAGAATGGCCTGTGCCTGTACGGGAGACAGCCGATAGCCCGCCTCCACAAGACCATACTCTGCCGCGAGCCCCTCTGGACGCGAAGTTTCGGCGCGCGCGCGATCCAGCATCTTCGAAACCGCACCGGGCGGCCAGGTCTGTTCGATCAACGCCTGTTTCGCAGCGGCGGGATTCGCCGACGCCTTGATGAGCGCGATCACCGGATCGATACTTGCCAGCGCCACGGCCAGACCTTCGAGCACATGGGCGCGGTCCCGGGCTTTGCGCAGATCGAAGAGCGTGCGCCGGGTGACAACTTCGCGCCGATGGCGAACAAAATTCTCGATCAGGCGTTTGAGGTTCA